>NZ_JBBCBO010000016.1:0-119918 GCF_037203865.1 Variovorax sp. CCNWLW186
CCCGTCGATGGGGTGCCTTGCGCAGCGAAATAAAGGAGGAGGCCGCAGGCCGGGGGACATTCGCGGAGCAAGGTACCTCGTCGGCGGGTGCGCACCCTGAACAGCAGCGTCACCAAACAAGCCCCTCAACCAAACAGAATCGCAAACAAAACTCGAGACCATCGACATGAAAACATCTCCCCTTGCATTGCTGAACGACCCGACCCTCCTGAAGACAGATGCGCTGATCGCCGGCGAATGGATTCGGGGCAAGAGCCGCTTCGATGTGAACGACCCGGCCACCGGACAGAAGCTGGTCGATGTTGCCAATCTCATGCGGGCGGACGCTGCCCTGGCCATTGCCGCGGCCAACAAGGCGCTTGCTGCCTGGCGCGGCAAGACGGGCAAGGAGCGCAGCATCGTGCTGCGCAAGTGGTTCGACCTGCTGGTTGCCAATACCGAAGACCTGGGCCGCCTGATGACCGCGGAGCAAGGCAAACCCTTTGCCGAGGCCAAGGGAGAGGTGGCCTACGGCGCGAGTTTCATTGAGTGGTTTGCGGAGGAGGCCAAGCGCGTCAACGGCGAGGTGCTGCCGCAGTTCGACAACAACCGGCGCTTGCTGGTCATGAAGCAGGCCATTGGTGTGTGCGCTGCCATCACGCCTTGGAATTTTCCACTGGCCATGATCACGCGCAAGGTCGCACCGGCATTGGCCGCGGGCTGCACGGTCGTCATCAAGCCGGCGGAGCTCACGCCGCTTACCGCACTGGCCGCGGCCGAGCTGGCGGTGCGCGCGGGCATTCCGACCGGCGTGCTCAATGTGCTTACGGCAGACAGCCAGAACAGCATCGCCATCGGGAAGGAACTTTGCGAGAGCGACATCGTGCGGCACCTGAGCTTCACCGGCTCCACCGAGGTCGGCCGCATCCTCATGAGCCAGTGTGCGCCCACGGTGAAGAAGCTCTCGCTCGAGCTTGGCGGCAATGCGCCCTTTCTGGTGTTCGACGATGCCGATGTCGACTCCGCGGTCGAGGGTGCCATGGCCAGCAAGTACCGCAATGCCGGCCAGACCTGCGTGTGCGCGAACCGGCTGTATGTGCAAGATGGCATCTACGACAGCTTCGTCGAGAAGTTCGCGGCCAAGGTCAAGGCGCTGAAGGTGGGCAACGGCTTTGACGAGGGCGTGGTGCAGGGGCCGCTTATCGAGGATGCGGCCGTTGAAAAAGTGCAGCGACACGTCGACGACGCGGTGGCCAAGGGCGGCAAGCTGCTGGCGGGCGGCCACAAGATCGAGGGGCAGTTCTTCGAGCCGACGGTCATTGCCGAGGCCACGCCGGACATGCTGTGTGCGAAGGAAGAAACCTTTGGCCCCTTTGCGCCGGTGTTTCGCTTCAAGACCGAGCAGGACGCCATCGATGCCGCCAACAACACCGAGTTCGGCTTGGCGAGCTACTTCTATACGCGCGACGTGGGGCGCATCTTTCGCGTGGCGGAGGCGCTGGAGTACGGCATGGTCGGCATCAATGCCGGCGTGATCGCCACGGAGCACGTGCCCTTCGGCGGCGTGAAGCAGTCAGGCCTGGGGCGCGAAGGTTCCCACCATGGCATGGACGACTACGTCGAGATCAAGTATCTCTGCCTGGGCGACATCCAGAAATAAGAGAGAGAAGTAGGCCCAGGCGACCGGCTACGCGCGCAGGCGGCGCGTGCCGGTCGGGAGGCCGGCCTTACTTGGCCTTGGTGTCGAGGCGCTTCTGCATTGCTGCAGCGCGCTCGCTCGACGGCGGGTGCGAGCTCAGGATCGAGCTGCCCGAACTGCCGCTGCTGAGCGCGGCGAGTTTCTGGAAGCTGCTCACCAGGCCCTTGCGCTCCAGCTTGCGTTCCGTCAGCAGGTCGAACGAGTAGTTGTCGGCCGCGCTCTCTTGCGTTTGGGAGAACTGGGCGTTGATGAACTTCTCGCCGAGGTCGCCCGCTTGCGATTGCGACAGCTGGCCCACGACACCACCGGCGGCGCTGGCAAGGCCGCGGACAGCCGAGGCTGCGTACGCGGTTTGCATGCGCGACTTGGAATGGCCCAGTGCCACGTGGCCGATTTCATGGCCGATGACGCCGCGCAGCTCGTCGTCGTTCATCAGGTCCATCAGCCCGCTGTACACGCGGATGCAGCCGTTGGCCATGGCCCAGGCGTTCACGTCCTTGGTGAGGTAGACCTTGTAGTTGGCCGTCTTGCCGTTCACGCTGGTGGGCATGGCGCGCACCACCTGGTTCAGCCGCGTGGTGTAGCGGCTGTTGGCGGGTGCGACTTCGTTCTTCTGGTCCATTGCGGCGCAAGACTGGTCGGACATCGTTGCAATGTCCGCGTCGGTCAGCGACATGGCCTTGTAGGCCGAGCCGCCGACTTGCGCGAGAGCGCCGGTGTCTGCGCCCTTCATGGCTCCGCAGCCCGCGAGGGCGGCAGCCATGATGACGGAGACGGCGATTGGTAGTTTGAGATGGTGCATTGGAGCTCCCCTTCTTATGAATATTAAAAGTCAGTGCATCAAGCTGGCCGCGCTCCAGCACCCGACTTTGCATCGGTGCGCTGCGCGTCAGCGGGCGCCATCATAGGTGAGCAAAAGCGACTGGAGCCATTGCTTTTTAACTGCGTCGCTTCTTGTAATTCTTTCGTTGGACGGCTGTGGACTAATTCCCGCATCGGTCTTGTTGCTGTTCTCCCGGCCGATACAATTCCCGCATGTATCGGGTCCGCCTGTTCGTTCTTTGGGTCATGATGATCGCCGTGCCGTTCCAGGGGTACGCGGCGGTAGCCATGGCCTTTTGCACACCGGAGCACGGCGGTAGCCATGCGGCTGCAACGGCCTCGGCCGAACACTCGCACGGCGGCAATGGGCATGCGGACCATCACGCCAAGGCCCAAGACAAAGCAAAGCAATCCGCGGATGACAGCGCCGGCAACACCGCCAGCGCCGAGCCCGACGCAATGCACAAGTGCGGCACCTGCGGCGCATGCCACGGCACCGCCCTGATCAGCACGCCGCAATTCGCGGTACTCCACGGCCTGCCTCGCGCAGACCTGGTGGAGCCTCCCCTCGCGATGGCCACGCTCGAGCCTCGCGTTCTCGACAAACCTCCTCGCGCCTAACGCGTTCGCGTTTGTGCATGCGCGCCTGTGACCTGGTCACGGGCCGCCGCTGCCCTGCCGCGAACGCTCATGCATCGCTGCGCCGCGCCCGTTCCCGGGCCGCATTGGCGCACTCCGTTCATGAACACGTTGCGAGGACTCCATGTTCCATCCATTGCCGGCCCGTTGGCTGGCTGTATTTCCCGCCATGGCGGCGGTGGCTGCCATGGCGCAGCCCGCGCCCGGCGCAGCGCCGGAAGCGGCGCCCGCCGCGCTGACCTACAGGTCCGCGCTCGAGGGCTACCGGCCTTTCACTGACGAAAAGCCCATTCCGTGGAAGGAGGCCAACGAGACCGTGCGCCAGCGCGGCGGTTGGCAGGCCTATGCCAAGGAGGCGGCGGGCGGCAATTCGGCAGGGGCCGAACAACCGGCCAAGGGCAAGACGGAAGACCCTGCCGCGCACCGGGGCCACACGATGCCTATGCCGCCCAAGGAGCAGCAGCCATGAAGCCCGCTCTTCGCCTGGGCGCCGCTGCATTCGCGGCCACGCTGCTGGCAGGCTGCGCCTCGGTCGGTATCGACGATGCGCTGCAGGACACGAACACCAGCGCCCGGCAGTTCACAGGCGGCAAGCTCGAACTCAGCCGCACGCAAGAGCAGCGGGACCGCCGTTTGGCGCTCACGCAGGAGCTGCTCTCCAAGCCGCTGTCGCAGACCGATGCGGTGCAGCTCGCTCTGGCCAACAGCCCCTCTGTGCAGGCCCTGGTCGCGCAGAGCTGGGGCGACATTGCCGCGGCCAACCAGTCGAGCCGGTTGCCGAATCCGGTCTTCACCTTCGAGCGCATGCGCCTGAACAGCGAACTCGAGCTTGGCCGGCTGCTGTCGTTCGGGCTGGTGGATCTCATCCTGCTGCCGCAGCGCCTGTCCATCTCGCGGAGCCAGGCCAGCCAGGCCAAGTTGCAGCTCACCGGCGCCGTGGTCGACCAGGTCACGCAGGTCAGGCAGGCCTGGGTTCGCGCCGTGGCGGCGCAGCAGACGCTGCACTATGCCGAACAGGTGAACCGCTCGGCCCAGGCCAGCGCGGAGCTTGCGCGCCGCATGCAGCAGATCGGCAACTTCAGCAAACTGCAGCGCGCGCGCCAGCAGGTCTTCTATGCCGATGCGACCACGCAGCTGGCTTCGGCGCAGCACGCCGCCACGGCCGCGCGCGAGGAACTGGTTCGCGCGCTGGGCCTCGACGATGCACAGGCCGCCAGGCTGGCCCTGCCGGAACGTTTGCCCGATTTGCCCAAGACGCCGCGCGAGGCGAAGGAAGTGGCCAGCACGGCGGCCGAGCAGCGTCTCGACGTGCAGCTCGCGCGTGCGCAGCTCGACGTGGCGGGCAAGTCGCAGGGCATCAACCTGCTGTCGACCTTCGTCGACGTGGAGGTGGGCGGCCGGCGCGACACGATCTTCGACAACGCCGAGGGCACCCGGAGCACGCGGCGCGGCTTCGAGCTCGACATGCGGTTGCCGCTGTTCGACTGGGGCTCGGCCCGGCGCGATGCGTTGAACGCGCAATCGCTGGCCGCGGCCAACCGCTATGACGCCACGGTGCGCGGCGCCTCGTCGCAGTTGCGAGAGGGCTACTCGGCCTATCGCACGGCCTTCGACATCGCGCGGCACTACCGCGACGAGATCGTTCCGCTGCGGCAGGCGATGGCCGACGAAAACGTGCTTCGCTACAACGGCATGCTGATCGGCGTGTTCGAACTGCTGGCAGAAGCGCGCGACCAGGTTGCCAGCGTCACCAACGCCATCAACGCCCAGCAGCAGTTCTGGCTGGCCGACGCCGCCCTGGCGGCCTCGGTCATCGGAAAGCCCGTCGCCATGGGCGCCCCCGCAGCCGGTTCGGGCGGCGAGGCCGCCGCTGCAAGTGCCGCCCACTGAGCGCGCACGCTCATCAACCCATTGAACGACATGACCAACAGACGCAACTTTCTGGGTGGCGCGGGTGCCATCACCGGCGCCCTGGCCGCGGCGAGCGTGAGCAAGGTGGCAATGGCCGCCTTGCCGGAGCCCGTGACCCGCACCACGCCCGACACCATGCCGCCGCTCGCGCCTTCGAGCGGGCGGCCCTACAACCCCGTGGTCACGCTCAACGGCTGGACCCTGCCCTGGCGCATGAACAACGGCGTGAAGGAGTTCCATCTCGTGGCCGAGCCCGTGGTGCGCGAAATGGCGCCCGGCTTCAAGGCCAACCTGTGGGGCTACAACGGCCAATCGCCCGGCCCGACCATCGAAGTGGTCGAAGGCGACAGGGTGCGGATCTTCGTGACCAACAAGCTGCCCGAGCACACCAGCGTGCATTGGCACGGCCAGCGCCTGCCCAACGGCATGGACGGCGTCTCGGGCCTGACGCAGCCGCCGATCCGTCCGGGCAAGACCTTCGTCTACGAATTTGTCGCGCGCCGCCCCGGCACCTTCATGTACCACCCGCATGCGGACGAGATGACGCAGATGGCCATGGGCATGATGGGCTTCTGGGTGACGCACCCGAAGGCCGAGCATCCGCTGATCGAGAAGGTCGACCGCGACTTCGTGTTCTTGCTCAACGCCTACGACGTGGAGCCCGGCAGCGCGACGCCCAAGATCATGACGATGCTGGACTTCAACCTGTGGTCCTGGAACAGCCGCATCTTTCCCGGTATCGACTCGCTCAACGTGCGGCTCAACGACAAGGTGCGCATCCGCATCGGCAACCTGACGATGACCAACCACCCGATGCACCTGCACGGGCACGAGTTTCTCGTCACAGGCACCGACGGCGGCCCCACCCCCAGGAGCACGCGCCAGTACGAGGTGACCACCGATGTGGCGGTCGGCCAGATGCGGCAGATCGAGTTCCTGGCCGACGAGGAGGGCGACTGGGCCTTTCATTGCCACAAGAGCCATCACACCATGAACGCGATGGGCCACGACGTGCCCACGATGATCGGCCTGGACCACAAGGACGTGGCCAGGCAGATCACCAACCTTGTGCCCGACTACATGGTGATGGGTGAGCGCGGCATGGCCGACATGGCCGAGATGGAGATGCCGATTCCCGACAACACGGCGCCCATGATGACGGGCCAGGGCCCCTTCGGTTCCGTCGAGATGGGCGGCATGTTCAGCGTGGTGAAGGTGCGCAAGAACCAGAAGCCGGGCGACTACAGCAATCCCGGCTGGTTCAAGCATCCCAAGGGCACGGTGGCCTACGAGCTGGACGGCCCGCCGCCCGAGCCTGCGCGCCAGCGCGGCGCAGGCGCGGCCGCCATGCCCGCGCGGAACATGCCGGCCAGCAACATCGAAGTGCAGGTCCGCAAGCCGGGCAAGGCCAGTTCCGGCCATGCCGGGCATTGATTTTTATCGAAAGGAAAACCATGAAACACACGCTTCGCCATATCGTTCTCGCCGCCTTCTCCACGTTGGTGGCCGCAGGCGCCTCGGCCGCCGGCAACCATGCCGGCGGCCATGGGCACGATGCCGATGCCGCCATTGGCAAACCCGGCATTGCCGCCAAGGCCACGCGCACCGTCAACGTCGACATGACCGACTCGATGCGCTTCACGCCGGCCGACATCACTGTGAAGCAGGGCGAGACCGTGCGCTTTGTCGTCAAGAACTCCGGACAGCTGAAGCACGAGCTCGTGCTCGGAACCGAGCAGGAACTCAAGGAGCACTACGAAGCCATGAAGAAGAACCCCGAAATGGAGCATGCCGATCCGAACATGGTGACGCTGGCCGCGGGCAAGACCGGCGAGATCGTCTGGCAGTTCACCAAGGCCGGCAAGGTCGATTTCGGCTGCCTGCAGCCGGGCCACTACGACGCTGGAATGAAGGGCGCCGTGAAGGTTGCCAAGGCCGCCAGGTAGACGAGGAAAGGAGAACCCAGATGCCGAACATTCGTATCGCACTCGCAGCCTTCGTTGCCGCGCTTTCATTCACTGGCGCAGCGGCCGCGGCGGAACTTGCCGACGGTGAGATCCGCAAGGTGGACAAGGACAACAAGAAAATCACCATCAAGCACGGCCCGCTGACGGACCTGGACATGCCCGGCATGACCATGGTTTTCGGCGTCAAGGAAGACGCCTTGCTCGACAAGGTGAAGACCGGCGAGAAGGTGCGCTTCCAGGCCGAGAAGATCGACGGCAAGTTCGTCGTGACCGCAATCGAACCCGCGCAGTGAACGGCGGTTCAACCGGCCATTGAGCGGCACGCTGCCGCGCACTCCCGGCATGCCTTGGCGCATGCCTGGCAGTGCCCGGCCTTGTGTTTGGCGCATTCTTCGCCGCAGGCCTGGCAGATGTCCGAGCACAGGGCGCAGATGGACTTGGCATGTTCGCTGCCGCGCGCCATCGCGGCGGCGGCAAACTGGCAGGCGGCCGCGCAGTCGATGTCCAGCGCGATGCACCTGGCCATCATGGCGACATCGCTTTCCTTCAGGCAAGAGGCCGCGCAGTGATTGCACGCCGTGGCGCAGCCGTTGCACGCTTCAATGCATGCGGCATAGGTTTCATGTGGCATTGCTGACTCCTTCGAGCGTTCCAGAAAATGCTCTTCCCCCGATCGGTTGCATGTGTAGGAAGACGGCCCACCGGCTCGTGAGGCGGCGGCGATGCATGCCGCCTCCGCGGCGTGCAACTGCTGGCGGCGCCGACGCTCTCACCGGCGGTTTTCCTACGCGGCGGCCCACTGCGCAGAAGAGCATCCCGCCTTGATTCGGTTTCTCTCAACGCAGGAGCATTTCGCATGAGCACTACCCTTCGCAACGACGCGGCACTCGCCAAACACTCTCTCGGCATCGCGGACTGGATCGCGCTGGTCCTGATGATCGTCGGGGCCATCAACTGGGGCCTTGTCGGCGCATTCAATTTCGATCTGGTCGCCGCCATCTTCGGCGAGATGTCGATGGCCAGCCGCATCGTCTATGTGCTGGTTGGACTGGCGGGCCTCTACGGCCTGACCATGCCGATGCGCCTGGTGCCGCGCAGTTGATCCGCCATCAGCGCGTTGCCGCGAACGGCATCGGCTTTCACCTGGCGACCTGCGGGCCGGAAGATGGGCCCGCGGTGGTCTTGCTGCACGGCTTTCCGGAGTTCTGGTACGGCTGGCGGCACCAGATGGAGCCGCTTGCCGATGTTGGCCTGCGCGTGATCGTGCCCGACCAGCGCGGGTATGGCGAATCGGACAAGCCCGGCGGCATCGGCGCCTATGCGCTCGATAAGCTGGCCGACGACGTATGCGGCATATGCAGCCAGCTGGGGCACGAGCGCTTTGCGGTCGTGGGGCATGACTGGGGCGGCATCGTTGCATGGCATCTCGCCGCACGGGAGCCGGCGCGGCTGAGCCGCCTTGCGATCCTGAACGCGCCGCATCCGGCCACGTTGGCAAGCTATGCGCTCACCCATCCGCTGCAGGCCGTGCGCAGCGCCTACGTCGGGTTCTTCCAGATGCCGTGGCTGCCCGAGATGGCGCTGAGCGTCAACGACCATGCGCTGCTCGCACTGGCGCTCACCGGTCGAAGCCCGCCCGGTACCTTCGACGAGGCGGCGCTGGTCAGGTACCGCGAGGCGTGGTCGCGGGAGGGCGCACTCAGCGCCATGCTCAACTGGTACAGGGCAATGCCGCTCGCGCGGCCCGAGGGCCGGCGCATCGAGATTCCCGTGAAGGTTCTGTGGGGCGATGAAGATCCGGCGCTATCGAGCGGCCTGGCCGAAGCGGGCGCGGCATTCTGTGACACGTGCGAAGTGGTGCACCTGCCGCGCGCCACGCACTGGCTGCACCACGAGATGCCCGAAGAAGTGAATGCGTCGCTGGTTGCGTTCCTTGCCGAGACCTGAACGATCAGCGCATTGCTGAGCCGAGCGACAACGATTGGGCCGCGTCCAGATGCGAGCGCAGGGCTGGCAAGGTCTTGCTCGCCCAGGCCCGCAGCTCGGGGTCGCGAAGCTCGCGGCTTGCGCGCTCGAAGAGCGCAATGTCCCCCTGGTGGTCTTCGATGCCCACGATGCGGATGTACATGCGGTCGAACTCGCTGCCCGAGGCCGACGCCAGGCGGTCCAGCTTCGTGCGCTTGTCGCGCGGGAGCACGCCGGGCAACCGCATTCCACGGGCGCGCACCAGGTCCATGAGTTCGTTGTTGGCACGCGTGTGATGGTCGACGAGCATCTGCGCATAGCTCCGCACCTGCGGGCTCGCGGCGCGGTACATGGCCAGGCGCGATGCCTGCACCTCGTAGCGTCCGTTGGCTGCCGCCGCGGTCACGAACTGGGGGTCTTGAAGGCTGCTCGCGCGGACAGTGGCCGGTGCCGAGCCTGGGTCTGGCGGAGCCGTGCATCCACCCGCGAGTGCGGCAAGGCAAACAAGCATCAGGGCACGCGGGTGCGTTTCGAGCGTATTCAATGGTTCTCCTTGCAGCCCGGCAATCGCGGGCCTTCGCCTCGGCGAGACGAGGCCAATCTAAGTCCTGTGCGCGGGCCGCCGTGTCGGACGCTACCTGCATCTGTAGCCTGCCAACAACTTGCGATCGCCGCATCGGTAAGCCTTTCCGTTGCCATTGCACCGAGAACCGGCGCCTCTTCATCAACGCCGCAACTCATCAATTCCGGCGCGTGTAAAGTGACATCCCGTGAAATTTTTCACACGAAGTAAGCAGTGCCTGGAGCGGCATTGCGTTGGATCGGCAGAGCACAGGGGCAGCGATGGAGCTCATTCCGCAAGGGCGCTACTTTCACAAGGGATGGGAGATCGCCTTCTTCTCCGAAAAGGCGGCGAGCGGAGGCCAGAGCGCCGGCGTGGCCGAAGTGCGCAAGGAAGGCGAGCTTCGCTGTTCGCTGCTTTCCACAGGCATTTTCGAAAGCCGGAACAAGCTGTTCGAAAACCTCAAGGTACGCGGCATCCGGTGGATCGACGAGCACGAAGCCAGGAGAGATGTTGTCGCCTATTGGGAGGGATCGGAGGGACCCGGCTCATGAGCAAAGACCTTGGCTCGTTGCCGCCCGAAGTCTTGCAGAACCGCGTCGCGCAGAAGCCCGCGGTGCTTCTAGTGCCCGGATGGGACGACAGCAAGCACGAGCAGTACGACCGCATCAGCGCCGCGCTGGAAGAGCAGGGCTGGCTCATGCGCCGCGTCGAGTTTCCGGGGGACCGAAGCCAGGACGGCCCGCGCAAGGAAATGAACCGCGACCAGCACCTGAAAGAACTCGTTGCGGCATACGACGGCCTGGTGGCGCAGCAGGTGGTCGAGGGGAGGGCCGTCGCGTTCATCGGCTTCAGCTATGGCGGCTATCTTGGCGCGCTCCTGAGCGCCCAAAGGCCGCTGCAGTGGATGGCGCTGCGCTCACCCGCGCTGTACCGCGACGAGGACTGGTTCGTTCCCAAGGAAGAGCTGGACAAGGACGAGCTCGACCACTACCGCCGCAGCGTTCGAAGCCCCGAAGACAACGCGGCGCTTGCCGCGTGCGAGGCCTTCTCCGGAGACGTCCTGCTGATCGAATCCGAAGACGACGAAACGGTGCCTCATCCGGTGGTCAAGAGCTACAAGGCGTCGTTCAGGAATGCGAGGTCCTTCGACTACCGCCTTCTCGAAGGGGCGGACCACGAACTGTCGAGCAAGGCGGCGCAGAGCCGGTTCATCGATGAGCTGTTGCGCTGGATGAACCAGGTCACCGGCGGCACCGCCGCTGCGCTACCGTAAGCGTCAAGACTTCCGGCGCTTCAGGAAACCCGGCGCGTTCTCGCCCTTGCCGGGCTGCGCCTCGTCGTCGGCCGTGTCTCTTGCCTCTTCCGGCGCGGTCGATTCATCCAGCTCGAGGTCGTTTGCGCGTACCTCGGCCTCGAGCGGCAGCTTGCCCGGCGTGAGAGGCGCGGATTCCGCCGGCGTGGCGGACGGTTGCTTCCGATTCATGACTGGTGCTCCTGCTGTTTCGGCAGCGCCCATCCTCCTGCAGTTCGAGCGGCGGCAGGTCGGACGGAAAGTGCACGCGGTGCAGGCGCCGTCCTGCGCAAGAGTGCAGCCGGAATCAACCTACAGCAGTGTGGCGCGCATGCCGAGTCCGAAGCGCATGGGAGTCTGCAACATGAAAAACGGTCTTCGTTCTTTTCCGTTCTTTCAATCCTCTTTGCTTAAGGAGCCCCACGCATGTTCTCTCACAACAAGCGACTGCAATACACCGTGCGCGTCAGCGAGACCAATCCAGGCCTTGCCAATCTCATGCTCGAACAGTTCGGCGGCCCGCAGGGCGAGCTCGCTGCCGCCTGCCGCTATTTCACGCAGGCCGTGGGCGAGGACGACCCGGGCCGCAAGGACATGCTGTTCGACATTGCCACTGAAGAGTTGAGCCACCTGGAAGTCATCGGCACCATCGTCGCCATGCTCAACAAGGGGGCCAAGGGCCGCCTGGCCGAAGGAGTGGATGCCGAGGCCGAAGCTTTCCGCAGCATCACAGGTGCGGGCAACGATAGCCACATCACACAGGTGCTCTATGGCGGCGGCCCTGCGCTGGTCAACTCGGCGGGCGTACCGTGGACCGCCGCCTACATCGACACCATCGGCGAGCCCACGGCTGACTTGCGCTCCAACATCGCGGCGGAGGCGCGCGCCAAGATCGTGTACGAGCGGCTCATCAACCTGACGGACGATCCCGGCGTGAAGGAGGCGCTGGGCTTTCTGATGACGCGCGAGATCGCGCACCAGAAGTCGTTCGAGAAGGCGCTCTACGCAATCCAGCCCAACTTTCCGCCGGGCAAGCTGCCCGGCATGCCTGAGTTCACGAAGGTCTACTTCGACATGTCCAAGGGCGGCGAGGTGCGCGGGCCCTGGAACCAGGGCGAAAAATGGGAGTTCGTCAGCAAGCCCGAAGAGCAGATGGCGGTGGACGGCGGCTCCGGCGAACCGACCGTGCAGCTCACCGCCGAAGACCAGGCAGCGGTGGAAGCCATGGCCACTCGCACGGCTTCAGACCCGACCAGCAACCCGCCCACGGGCGCGGAGCTGGGCATGTCGGACGACGCCATCCTCGACGAGCTGGCAACCGAACTGGGCAAGCCGAAGGTCTGACCGCAAGGCCGCAGCCAGCGCGCAACGCGAGCTTCATCGTGCAGGCCCGGTCCGAACCCGTCGCCGATACGGTCGTTGTCGGCGGTGGTCCGGCCGGGCTCATGGCGGCGATCTACCTGGCCCGCTTCCGCCGCTCGGTGGTGCTCGTCGATGCGGGCCAAAGCCGGGTCGAGAAGATTCCGCGCTCGCACAACTATCCCGGCTTTGCCGACGGAATCTCGGGTGCAAAGGTGCGCGACATGCTGCGTGCGCAGTTGCGCAGCTATCCGGTCCGCATCGTCGAAACCTTTGTCGAGCGGGCAGAGCGCACGCCGGACGGCTTTCGCCTGGCAACCCAGGAGGGACCCATCGCGGGCAGGCGGCTGCTGCTTGCCACCGGCGTGACGGACATTCCACCCGCGATGCCGCACGTGCGCGCCGCCCTGGACGCCGGCGTGCTGCGCTACTGCCCAGTATGCGATGCCTATGAGGTGATCGGCAAGGCTGTCGGCGTGTATGCCAACGGCCCGGCCGGCGTGGCGGAAGCGATCTACCTGCGTCACTTCAGCGTCGACATCACGCTGTTCATGGCGCAGGGCGGACCCGGCCTTGCTGCGGAAGAGCGGCGCCGCCTGGCTGACGCCGGCATCCGCTGGAACGATGCACCGGTCGAATCCATACGAAGGAACGGCGAACGCGTCGAGCTGACGCATGCAGGCACCCACACGCTGTGCGACACGCTCTACTGCGCGCTCGGCCTGACTGTGCACTCGCAGATTGCAGTGGCGCTAGGCGCATCGGTCGACGACACGGGGTACGTCCAGGTCGATGCGCACCACGCGACGACCGTGCCCGGCTTGTATGCGGCGGGCGATGTGTCCAGCGGCCTCAACCAGATTGCTGTGGCCATGGGCGGCGCGGCCATTGCGGCTTCGGCCATTCACCGTGAACTCGGACCCGACTGGCCGGCGCGTGCCGGCACTTGACGCAATGTGGGCGCTGTCCGACGAGTCCTGTGGGTCTCTGCTTGCGCGGCGTACTCACCCGGCGCAGATGCTGGCGCCGTATTCAAGAAGGAGCAACCGATGCTGGCAATGAACTACCGCGGCCCCTACCGGATTCGCGCGGTGCACAAGCCCGAGCCCGAGATCGAACACCCCGGCGACGCCATCGTGCGGGTGACGCGCTCATGCATTTGCGGGTCCGATCTGCACCTGTACCACGGCCTGGTGCCCGACACGCGCATCGGCTCCACCTTCGGGCATGAGTTCACGGGCGTGGTCGAGGAGGTGGGCTCGGCGGTGCAGCACCTGAAGCCGGGCGACCACGTGCTGGTGCCTTTCAACATCTTCTGCGGCAGCTGCTACTTCTGCCAGAAGGAGCTCTACAGCAACTGCCATTCGACCAACCCGGAGGCCACGGCGGTGGGCGGCATTTTCGGCTACTCGCACACGGCGGGCGGCTACGACGGAGGGCAGGCCGAATACGTGCGCGTGCCTATGGCGGACGTGGGGCCCACGGTGATTCCGGCCGACATAGACCTGGACGATGCCGTGCTGCTGACCGACGCACTGCCCACCGGCTACCAGGCCGCCGAAATGGGCGACATTCGCGAAGGCGACACGGTGGTGATCTTCGGCGCGGGGCCGGTCGGCATCTTCGCGGCCAAGTCGGCCTGGCTGCTGGGCGCGGGCCGCGTGATCGTGGTGGACCATGTCGACTACAGGCTGGAGTTCGTGCGCTCGTATGCGCAGTGCGAGGTGATCGACTTCAAGCAGGTGGGCGACATGGCGATCCACATCAAGAAGATGACCGACGGCCTTGGTGCCGATGTGTGCATCGATTGTGTGGGCTGCGAGGCGGCGGGCAACTTTGCGCAGACGCTGCTGGGCGTCAAGCTCAAGCTGCAGGGCGGTGCGGCCACGGTGCTGCACTGGTGCATCAATTCGGTTCGCAAGGGCGGAACCGTATCGATCGTCGGCGTGTACGGGCCCACCTTCAACGCGGTGCCCATCGGCAATGCGGTGAACAAGGGGCTCACGCTGCGCATGAACCAGGCCAGCGTGAAGCGGCACCTGCCGCGCCTTATCGAACACATCCAGGCTGGCCGGCTGGAGCCGCGCCGCGTGATCTCGCACCGCATCGACCTGCGAGACGTGGCCGATGCGTATCACATCTTCTCGAGCAAGCTCGACAACTGCATCAAGACCGTGCTGGTGCCGCCAGGCATGGTGCGCGAAACCACCACCGCCGCCGCGAGCCTTTGATCGACTGGAGCGCACCAATGAACATGCCAGATCCTTCGAACACCCGTTCGCCGTCGCCCAGCCATGCGCACATCATCGGCTGGGGTGCCGACCTCGACCCCGCCATGCGCCCGGCCTACCCCAAGGAGCGCACGCCGCCGCGGCTGCCACACCCGGTGGAGCCGCCGGAGCAGCAGCACTCGCATGCGGAGGTGCTTCACTCGACCGAGCGCCCCGGCATCACGCCCATCTTCGGGAGCACCTTGCCGCCTTCGGGCCTGAGCGGCCGCTTGCGGCGCGTGGCGTTCCGGCATTCGGAAAACGACCTCCGGCACTGGCTCATGCTGCTGCTGGCCGACCGGGTGCAGATGGGCGAGGGCCTGATCGAGGACATCTCGCGCGGGCACGTACCGAACGTGTATGCCGAGATGGGCGGCCGCGCCGAGCTCAGGCACAACCCGATGGGCGCCGCGCGCAAGGCCGCCATCGGCGTGGCGGTGCTGGCGCTCGTAGCCATGGCGTTCAAGGGGCGCAGGCGGACTCGCCGGCTGCGGGGCTAGGCGGCTGCTTCAGGAGGCAATCAGGGCGTTTCCTGCCCCTCGGCCTGCAGCCTCCAGAGTTCGGCGTACACGCCGCCGAGCGCGATGAGTTCGTCCGGCGTGCCGTCTTCGACGACGCTGCCATTGACCAGCACGATGATCCGGTCGAAGTTGGCCACGGTCGAGAGCCTGTGCGCCACGGCCACCACCGTGCGGCCGTGCATCAGCCGCCCCAGCGCCGCCTGTATTTCCGCTTCGGAGCGGCTGTCGAGCGCCGAGGTGGCCTCGTCCAGCAGCAGCACTGGCGCATTCTTCAGCATGGCCCGCGCAATGCTGATGCGCTGCCGCTGGCCGCCTGAGAGGCGCGCGCCGCGTTCACCCACGATGGTGTCGTAGCCGTGCGGCAGGGCGCGTATGAAGTCGTCGCACAAGGCATGGCGCGCGGCGGCCACCACCTGCGCATTGGTTGCATCGGGGTTTCCGTAGCGCAGGTTTTCCATCACGCTGCGGTGAAAGAGCGACACATCCTGCGGAACCACGCCGATCGCGTCGCGCAGGCTGTCTTGCCGCACCTGTGAAATGTCGACGCCGTCGACCATGATGCGGCCGTAGGTCGGGTCCATGATGCGTCCGATCAGCCGGATGAAGGTCGACTTGCCTGCGCCCGAAGGCCCCACCACGCCGAGCCGCTGCCCCGCCGGAATGACGAGGTCCAGATGCTCGAAGACCGGCCGCTCGTCGTTGTAGGCAAAGCCCACGTCGTCGAAGACGATGGTGCCGGCGCGGGGCAGGAAGGGCGGCGCATGCGGCTTGTCCGAAACCTCGTGCGGCACCGTCACCACGTGCAGCATTTCGGCAATCACGCCGAAGTGCTGCGAAGCATCGACCAGCGACAGCGCAAGCTCCCGCGAGCCGTGCAGGATGCGAAAGGTCAGCGCACTGATCAGCACCACGTCGCCCGCCATGTTCTCGCCCGCGCGCCAGGCCTCCACGGCCCAGATCAGCATCGAGCCCGCCATGAGCCACATGCACACGTCGTGGAAGGCGCGGGCCTTTTCCAGAAAAAGCCAGCTGCGGCGCTGGGCCTGCGCCTCGAGGCCGAAGGCTTCGCGCAGCCGCCGGTACTCGCGCTCGCGCGCCGAGAAGGCCATGACGGTGAAGATGTTGGAGACCACGTCCACCAGCTCGCCGCCCACCTGCGACGCCTTTTCGGCAAACGCCTGCTGCAGGGGCCGCACGCGGAGCCCGAAGAAATACATGAAACCCGCCACCACCGCCACAAAGGCGATCAGCGTGAGCGCCATTCGGATGTCGATGGTGCAGAGCACCACCACCGCACCCAGAAAGTCGACGCAGGGTGGCAGGATCTTCCAGATGAGCGTGCCAAAAATGGCACCGGTGGCGCCGGCCGTTACCGTGATGCGGTTGCCGAGCGACCCCGCGAGATGGCGCGAGAAATATTCGAGCGAATGGCCCGAGAGATGGCGGAACAGGTCGAGCCGCACGTCCACGCCCGTGCGCACCACGGTCAGGCAGCCGAGCCAGCCGCTCAGCCGCCAGAAGGCGCTTTCGGCGCCGATCAGCACGATGAACAGGCCGAGCCACTGCCACACCGCGCGCGAGGTGCGGTCTTCGCTGGCCATCGTGTCGACGATCAGCTTCATGCCGTACTGCACGCCCACCGAGCATGCGGCGGCGGCAACGATCAGCGCGAGCAACGCGCCGAAGACCCCCCGCCGGCGCTGAACGTAGTGCCACAGGAAAGCGATGGGCCGGCCCGGCAGCGGGGAGGTGCCGGTTGTGGCCGCGGCGTTCAGGCTGCCACCGCCACGGCCGGTGGCGCCGGGTTGGCATTCAGGCCGAGCGCCGCTTCCGCCGCCTTGCGCCCGGCCACGAAGGCGTGGTCGGAGTTGTAGTACTCCCATTCGCTGTAGCGGCCCGCCAGCAGGATGTCGGCTTCGGCCAGCCAGTTGCGAATGGCTTGCACATGCGCCGCGCGCGCATGGTCGTACACCACGTAGGCACAAGGCATGTCGACTTCGTTCGCGGCAAGAAGCTGGTCGTCGGGCCGCAGCAGCCCCACGCGCACGCAGTCGTCGAAGCAGCGGCGCACCAGCGCGTCGCCCTCGGCCGGCAGCGGCTTCAGCGGCGAATAGGTGATCTCGCAGGTCAGGCCGAAACCGCCCGGCGCGTTGCAATGCGGGCTGGCGTTGCCCTGCACGAAGATGCGGTGGAACACCGTGTCCTCGGGGTAGTAGATCCAGTGCTTGTCGGTGATGTTCTCGCGCGCCACGCCCAGGTTGACGCAGCGCACCGACACATGGCGCAGGTGGCGGGCGGCCTCGCGCACGAACGCCGGCGCCTCGGCGCCGATGGCCTCCACCAGCCGGGGCAGCGGCATGGTGCTGATCAGCGTGTTGAACGACACGGTACGGCCGTTGTCGAAAGTCACCGTCTTGCGCGAGGGCGACACGGCGGTCACCCGCGTGCCAAGCGCCAACTCTCCTTCGAGCAGCGGCAGGAAGCCGTTCATCAGCGCCTGGAAGCCGCCGCGCAGCGGGTAGCCGAAGCGCGCGTTGGGGCCGACGGGCTTGCGCACCGGTTGCAGCGCGCCCTCGATCATTTCTTCCAGGTCGGGCAGCGGCACGCGTCCGCCGAGCCAGGAGGTTTCCATCTCGCTGAGCGGCACGGCCCATAGCTTGCGGTTGTACGGAATGGCAAAGTGCTTGGCCACGCCTTCGCCCCAGACCTTGTAGATAAACTCCTCGAAGTTGCGAGGCGGTGTGGCGGGCGTTGCCGCATGCGGCATGCCTGGGGCAGGGCTCTCTAGCGCGGCGGGTGGCGCCGCCGCGCGCGAAGGGCCGGTGGGCGACACGCGCAGCTCCGGCTTGCCGATGCTGCCGAAGCGTGCCTCGATGGCGCCGATCAGGCATTCCTTGAGCACCGGCGGCGGCAGGCCGTGCAACGCCGACTGGAAGGGGTAGCGCGTATAGACCGACTTGCTGTAGATCCAGGCCTCGCGGTCCTGCCAGTGCACGTTGTCGCCGAGCAGGCGCTTGTACAAATCGAGCACGTACGGATCGTTGGAGAACATGATGTGCCCGGCGTAGTCGAAGGTGAAGCCCTTGTCTTCGACCGAGCGGCACCATCCGCCGACGGTTGCGTTCTGCTCGACCAGCAGGCTGCCGTGGCCCGCGTGCAGCGCGGCGGCCAGGCCCGTGGGGCCCGCGCCCAGGATCACGGTGGCATACGCATCGGCCATTCCGTCGGCTTGCTCATTCGCGGCCGGCGCCAGCGTGATGGGCGCGAGCGTGTTGTTGCTGCTGGTGCCATGCGCCTGCGGGGGCGCTTGCCTCGTGCGCTTCTTTTCGCCTTCCTCCGCGATCAGCGACGCCATCTCGTCCGCGGTGCGGTCCCACGAAGTGGCCCGCACGATCGCCTCGCACGCGCTGGCCTGCCGTGCCTGCTCTTCAGGGCCGCGCGCGAGCACGGCTTCGCATGCTTCGACGAAGGCTGTGCTGCCATGGGCAATGGACACCACGCCTGCATAGGGGCCGACCACGTCGTGGATCGGCGTGCTGACCACCGGGCGGCCCGCGGCCATGTATTCGAGCGTCTTGGTCGGACTGATGTAGCGCGTGGCCTCGTTCAGCGCAAAGGGCATCAGGCACACGTCCCAGCCGCCGATCAGCGCCGGCAGTTCGTCATACCCGCGCTGGCCCAGCCAGTGGATGTTGGGCCGCTGCGGCAGCGTGGCGGGGTCTATCTTCACCACCGGACCGACGGCCACGATCTGCCAGTCGGCATGCGCGTCGGCCAGCGCGGCAAGAATGTCCAGGTCGATGCGCTCGTCGATCACGCCGCAATAGCCGAGCCGCGGGCGGCCGATGCCGGCCTGGGCCTCGTGCTCCCGGTGGTCGCCGGGCGCGCGCGCAAAGTGGGGCGCGTCGACGCTGCTCGGAAAGCAATGCACGCGGGGGTGCCGCTCGCGCTTCGACTCGTACAGGCTCTGGCCTCCGGTAAACACCAGGTCGGCCGCCTGCAGCAGGGCGCTCTCGCGCTGCAAAAGCTGGCGCGGCGCGTGGCGAAATGCGGAGAGCTCGTCCATGCAGTCGTACACCACGCCGGCGGGGGACAGCCCAGCGGCCAGCGGCATGGCCATGGGCGTGTAGAACCACAGCCAGTAGTCATCGATGGCCGCTTCGCCCAGGTATTCGGCAAGCAGCTTCTGCAGCTGCGGAATGTGGTCGTCGTGAAAGCCCGGCGCACCGGCGGTGAGGTGCGGGCGCAGCACCACCACGCCTTCGCACGGCGACAGCATCTCGAGCACCGGCTGCGCCGCGCCGGGCATCGGCTCTTCGACGAACACCACGGGGAAGCGATGCGCCAGTCGCGAAAGCAGTTGCTGCGGGCGCTGGTAGACGAAGTTCCAGCGCAGGTGGGAGAAGACGATCAGGTGGGTCATGGGCTTTCCTGGAGTTGACGGCGATGAAGAAGGTGGTGCCTCGGTGCCGGCCAGCAGCGCCTGCCAGTGCTCCAGGCGGCGCGCCGACGGGCGGTGGAGGGTTCGCACGCCCGTACGTTCGTCCACGTCCCACAGGCCGCTGCGGTGCCAGGCGCGAGCGTCTTCCCAGTCAGGGCGGTCGATGAGCGGGTACAGGCAGATGCCTTGCAGCGGAACCCCGGCCGTCTTGCAGCGCATGGCCAGCGATCCCACTTCGTCGATCCACTGCGCGCGTCCGTCGCCGACGTGGCCGGTCTCGGCGATGAACACGGGGCGGCCGTAGCGCTCGCACACCTCGGCCACCATGGCCACGGGATCGCGGCGGCGCGCATCGCGCAGGTGCCAGTGGAGGCGCTCGTTGGTCGGGTGCTCCCACTGGTTGTTGTGGTAGTAGTTGAGGCCCAGAACATCCAGGTAGCGGGGTGCGCCGCCAAGGCCCGGTTCGAGCCGGCCGCAGAGCATGTCCCAGGCTTGGTATTGCGCGGCGGAAAGCGCGCGCACCTCCTCGGCCCATTCGGGCTGGTCGCCCGTGGGCACGATGTGGATGATGGGATCGGTGTGCACGATGCGCGCATCCGGGCAGGTGGCCCATAGCGCATCGCAGGCCTGCAATGCGGCACGCGCAAGGTTGCACTTGAGCTCGTAGCCGCGTTCGGGCGAGTCGGCCTGGAACGGATGGATCAGCGGCGTGCTGCTGGCGGCCCAGCTGAGGAAGGAGATCTCGTTGACGGGCTGGAAGAAAAGCGGCTCGCCATCGCTGCTGTCTTTCAAGGCACGCGCAACCTGGTCGCAGAAGCCGGCAAGGCGCGCGGGAAAGTCGCGCGAAAACATGTCCACGCCGTCCGGCACTCCGTAGTGGTGAATCGTCCAGATGACCTGCAAGCCGAACTTGCGGGCGGCCTCTGCGGTGCGTGCGAGGCGTGCCATGTCGGCGCCGGGCCCTGCCGCGGCGCTAGCGCGCCAGCCGATGCTCTCGCGAATGGTGCGAATGCCGAAGCGCGCGAGCTGGGCGTAATCCTCTTCGAGCCGCTCCCAATGACCATTGCTGCGGTTCATCAGCACCTGCTCGCCGCGGCTGTTCACATGGTCGGCACCTTCGAAGCCTCCCATCCAGAACGAGCGGAACAGTGGCTTGGCGGAGGGCGGCTGCGGCTCGCTGCGTTCTTGCGAAGGCGGTACGGCTGTGTTCAAGGTGGCTCTCTTCGTGTCGAGTGGACGCCAAGCTGGCGCGGCCCTTGTGCAGGGCAACGGCCATGCCCGCGTGTGCGCGCATCGGCCCGGCCAGAGGACCAGCGCACGTCCGCAGCATTTGCGGCAATTTGTGCCGCCATGCAGTCAGCGCGCCGCGCCGACACGCCGCGTGGGCGCGCTCTCACAAGGAGGCTGCCGCGCGGCAGGCAGATTGGCGGCCGGCCATGCAACAGAGGAGAAGCAAACTGGAGAAGACCACGCAGCAAGAAAAATCTGAAAGGCCCCGCGTCCGCAAGAAGCGGGCTGCGCCGACGGCAGAAGCCGGCGTGGACCGGGTGCTTCACGAAGTGTTTGGCCACGAGCGCCTGCGCCCCGGGCAGCGCAGCGTGATCGACAGGGTGGTCGCGGGCGAAGCGACGCTCGCCGTCATGCCCACGGGCGCCGGCAAATCGCTTTGCTACCAGGTGCCCGCGGTTCTCGCGTCCGGGCAGACGGTGGTGGTCTCGCCCTTGATCGCGCTCATGAAAGACCAGTGCGAAAAGCTCAACGCCAAGGGCGTGCGCGCCGTGCAACTGAACAGCCTGTGCGCCGCCGACGAGATCGATGCGGCCGAAGCAGCCATTGCCGACGGCTCCGCGCGCGTGATCTTCAGCACGCCGGAACGATTGGCGGACGCTGCCTTTCTGAAGCTGCTGCAGCAGCGGGCAACATCGTTGCTGGTCGTCGACGAGGCGCATTGCATCTCGCAGTGGGGGCACGACTTTCGACCCGCGTTCCTGGAGATAGGCGCGGCGGTGCGCGCCCTGCGCAAGCCGGTGGTGCTGGCGCTCACGGCCACCGCCAATGACGAGGTGGCCGAAGAGATCATGGAGAAGCTCGGCATCCCGCGCGCGGGCCTGATCGACACCGGTGCCTACAGGCCCAACCTGCACTACACCGTCGAGCCGATGATGCGGGAGGAAGACAAGCTGCAGCGTGCGCTGGCGCTGGTTGCGGGCCTCGAAGGAAGCGGCATCGTCTACACCGCCACGGTGAAGGCGGCCGAGTCGCTTGCCGCCAGTCTTGCGGATGCGGGCGAGTCGGTGGGCCTGTACCACGGCAAGCAGCGCTCGGGCGAGCGGCACGCGGCGCAAGACGCGTTCATGGCCGGCAAGCTCCGCGTGATGGTGGCCACCAATGCATTCGGCATGGGCATCGACAAGCCCGACATCCGCTTTGTGCTGCACTACCAGATGCCCTCGAGCCTGGATGCCTACTACCAGGAGTCGGGTCGCGCCGGCCGCGATGGCGAGCGCGCGGATTGCGTGCTGCTCTATCTGCGGCGCGACAAGGCCGTGCAGCAGTTCTTTCTGGCCGGCTGGTTGCCCGAGGTGCCCGAACTGCGCGCGCTGCAGCAGGCCTTGTCGAGCCCGCCTCCCGCGGCCGAAGGTTGGACGGCGGCAGAGCTCCAGCAGCGCGCGCGCCTGCCGCGCGGCAAGCTTCGCGTGTTGCTGAGCCTGCTGCGGCAAGAGGGCCTGCTGAAGCGCAACAGCGAGGGCCTGCTGCGCTGGGCAAGAAAGCAGCCGCTCGAAGACGCCGAGCTCGACGCGCTGCTGAACGGCCACCGCGAAAAGCGCGAGCAGGAGCGCGAGGCGCTGGAGCGCATGACCTTCTATGCGACCACCGGCATGTGCCGATGGCAGGTGCTTCTTTCGGGATTGGGGAGCGACGAGCTCGCGCAGCGCTGTGGTGCCTGCGACAACTGCGTGCGCCTGGCCAGGCACGAGCGGGCGCAGGCCGCGCGAGATGCGCAGGCGGAACCAGTGGCCGAAGAAGAAGCCGGCGCCACTTCGCCGCGTGTCGCCTTTGCAAAAGGCGATTCGGTGCGCGTTCCGCGCTATGGCGTCGGGTCCGTGGCAAGTGCCGATGCGGTCTCCGTCACCATCGAATTTGCGGATGGCAGCCAGCGCTGCTTCCAGCCCCAGTTCGTGCGTCCGGTGCTTGCGCGGCGGGCGAGCCGGGCGGCGCAGCGTCTGGTAACAGGCCGTGCGAGCCAGCGGTGAGAATCGATGAATGCATCAAGCAAGCAGTCTTTCCATTTCGCGCTTCAACAGGTTCGCACTCCTGGCCGCATCGGCGGCCGTTGCCGCATTGCTGGCCAGCTGCGCATCCGCTCCACCACCCGCTACCGTAAAGCCGCCCGCATCGGCAACCGGTGCCCGGCCCGCAACCGCATCTGCGACATCAGGAGCGGCTGGTGCGGAAGACCAGGCAGCCGAACAGCGGTTCGCAAAGTGGGTGGCTGATTTTCGAGCTACCGCCCGCGCGGAAGGCATTAGCGACGCCACGCTGAAGAGCGCGTTCGATCAGGTCCAGTACTTGCCGCGCGTGATCGAACTCGACCGCGCCCAGCCCGAATTCACGCGCACCGTCTGGGAGTATCTGGACAACGCCGTTACGCCGCAACGCGTGGCAACGGGGCAGGACAAGCTCCTGCAGGTTCGCGCCGAGGCCGATGCAGCCGCTGCGCGCTACGGCGTGCCGCCTGCGGTGATCGTCGCCATCTGGGGCATGGAAAGCAACTACGGCGGCAACTACGGCAATACCCCGGTCATCGACGCGTTGGCCACGCTCGGCTTCGAAGGGCGCCGCGAAGATTGGGCCAAGCGCGAGTTGCTGTCGGCATTGAAGATTCTCGACAGCGGCGACATCGCGCGCGAGCGGATGATCGGCTCCTGGGCCGGTGCCATGGGCCAGACGCAGTTCCTGCCCTCCAACTTCCTGGCCTATGCGGTGGATGCCGATGGCGACGGTCGGCGCGACATCTGGGGCAGCATGCCCGATGTGGTGGCTTCCACCGCCAACTTTCTTTCGCGCTCCGGCTGGCAGGCCGGCGTGCCCTGGGGCGTCGAGGTGCGGTTGCCGCCGGGCTTCGACTACGGCCGTGCCGATACGTCGGTGCGGCAGTCGTCCGCGCAATGGGCGGCCGAGGGGCTGCGCGCGATCGACGACCAGCCGTTGCCGGAGTTTGCCGAGGCCACGGTGCTGCTGCCGGCGGGTGCGCGCGGGCCGGCCTTTTTGATCGGGCCGAACTTTCGTGCCGTTCTGCGCTACAACAACTCGACCAACTACGCGCTCGCGGTCGGCCTTCTTGCGCAGCGCCTGGGCGGCGGGCCGGGCGTGCAGGCGGCATGGCCGCGGGACCTGCCCGCGCTCTCGCGCAGCCAGATGGTCGAGTTGCAAACCGCACTCAACCAGCGCGGCTTTGCGACCGGCGCCGCGGATGGTGTGATGGGCCCCGCCACGCGCGAGGGACTGCGCCGCTACCAGCGCAGTGTCGGCCTGCCGGCGGACGGCTATCCCAGCGCGGAGCTGCTGCAGCGCCTGCAGCAGCCATAGCCTGACCTGCAGCGATTGACGGGCTGCGGTGCATGCCCGTTAAACTGGCATCGGGTGCGAGGCTGCTTTCCATGGCGTCGCAGGTTCATGCGCTGGTCGGGCCGCCGCGCGGAGCAGTCACGCCAATCCCATGCAAGAACCCACCATCCAGTACATTGCCGCAGGCCTCTTCGCCGTCGCGCTCATCCACACCTTTGCCGCCAAGCAGTTCGAGCGGCTGTCGCACCGCTTTCCCCGCCATGCCGGCCTGTTCCACCTGCTGGGTGAGGTGGAAGTCGTCTTCGGCTTCTGGGCCATCGTGCTCGTCGTTGCCATGGCCCTGGTGGTGGGCGGCGGCCCGGCGCTCGGCTATGCGGAATCGCGCAACTACACCGAGCCGCTCTTCGTCTTCGTGGTGATGGTGGTGGCCGCTTCACGGCCCGTGCTGCGCACGGTGATGTCGGGTGTGAGCCTTGTCGCACGGGTGCTGCCGGTGCCCACGCCCATGGCATCGGCCTGGCTCGGCCTGGCGGCCGTGCCGCTGCTGGGCTCGCTCGTCACCGAGCCGGCGGCCATGACCATTGCGGCGTTGATGCTCGCACCGCAGATCTTCCGGCCGCAAGTGCCTGAGCCGGTGAAGTACCTGGCGCTGGGCGTGCTGTTCGTCAACATATCGATCGGCGGCACCCTCACGTCGTACGCCGCGCCGCCGGTGCTGATGGTCGCTTCGACATGGCAGTGGGACAGCGCATTCATGCTCGCCACCTTCGGATGGAAGGCCGCCATTGCGGTGCTGGTCAACGCAACCGTGGCCACCTTCGTGCTGCGCAAGCACCTGAATGCTGCGCCGTCGGCTGCAGAGGCCGAAGCGCCCGTGCCGCCCGCTGTGGCCCTGGTGCACCTGGCGCTGCTCGCCGGCATTGTGCTGTTCGCCCATCATCCGGTGGCGTTTCTCGGGCTCTTCCTGATGTTCCTCGGGTACACGCAAGCCTACGAACGCCACCAGAGCCCGTTGATCATCAAGGAGGCGCTGCTCGTCGGTTTCTTTCTGGCCGGGCTGGTGGTGCTGGGCGGAATGCAGCAGTGGTGGCTGGAGCCGGTGGTTTCGAGCCTGCAGCCGCTGGCGCTGTTCTTCGGCGCGCTGGGCCTCACGGCCATTACGGACAACGCGGCGCTCACCTACCTGGGCTCGTTGATCGCGAACATCTCGGACGAATCCAAGTACATGCTGGTCGCCGGTGCGGTGGCCGGCGGCGGCTTGACGGTGATTGCCAACGCGCCCAATCCGGCGGGCGTGGCGTTGCTCAAGCGCGGCTTCTCGGACGAAACTATCGGCGCCGGTGGCTTGCTGCTGGGGGCGCTCGGGCCGACGGTGGTGGCTGCCGCGGCATTCATGCTGCTGTAGCGCAACGGCCGCCCGGCGCGTGAAGATCGGCAGCGGTGTGATCGCGCCGCGCACGCAGATGAAGGAGACAAGAGCATGTTCATGCGTTGTCGCACGGGCCTGGCCGCTGGCGCGGCGTTCATGGCCTTGGCAACGGCGGGCTGCGCCCACCAGGGCGGCGCCGCTTTCACGCACGCTCGCCCTGAGCCGCCGCCCACCGATTGCCGCGCCTGGGTGGGAGTCGACCGCAATCACGAGCTGCCCGGCTACCTGCTGCCGCAGCCCGGCGGCGATACTGTTTGCGTGCCGCTCGGCGTCAACGCGCATCGGCCTCCCGCGGGGTATGCAGGCGACTACTACGTCGACGAGTTCACCGACGCACGCCTGAAGGAGCGCTGGCGTGCTTGCAAGGCTGATGCCGCCTGCTTTGCGCGCATCGACGCGCAGGTGCAGCGTTGGCTGCCACCGAACAAGGCGCCTTCGACCCGCTCGACCGGCACCGTCGATCCCTCGGGAAAGATCGATCCCGATGGCGCGGTGGACCTGCGGCAGATCCGCCGCCCGGCGTTCTTTGCGAAGGCGCCTTATGCGGAGGCCATTGCGCGGGCCGATGCCAGCACCTACATCGTCGAGTTCACCGTGCCGCGCGACACCTTCGAGCGCATCGACCTGAAGATGACCGACCCCGTCAAGCTGCGCGGCTGGTACATCGAAGGCCGCGGTGTCGATGACGGCAAGGGCGGCATCACGCGCGCGCTGGTGGTCATGGCGCCGGGCGGCGGCGGGCAGCTCACGGCGATTCAGCATCCCGACGAGAAAGCCTACCGCATCGATCCGGCCACGGGCAGGGCAGTGGACATCCGCTTTCCGAATGCCACGACCGAAACGATGGGGCAGCGCTGGTGGCGCGAGAACCTCGATGCGCTGAACCAGGCGGGCTTCGACGTGCTGGCCTACGACCGGCGCGGCGAGGGCATCTCGGGCGGGTTCAGCGACACGAACACGCTGGAGCAGGGCGAAGACGTCTTTCGCGTTCTGGCGCAGTTCGACACCGGCAACGGCCTGCGGCTTCTCACGCCTGGCGGGCGCACGCTTGCAGGCGATGAGGCCGCCGGCAAGCTGCTGGGCGGCATGAAGTCGACCCGCATTCCCATCCTTCTGGGCGGCTATTCGCGCGGCTCCATGTCGATGGCCTGGGCCATGGCCAAGAACTATTCCGGCGCATGCAGCTACGACATGCCGGTGCCCGAATGCGCCGCGCCCAAGGGGCTGGCAAACATCAAGGGCGCGATTCTGCTGGCGTCCTTTGCGAGCGGTGCGGGGTACCTGCCGTCGTCGCCCGATCTGGCCGACCGCAACCTGTTTCTCGGCGCCATGGCGGCCGAGCATCACATCCTGTTCTATCCCAACTCGGCGCCGCTCGCGGGCATGCACCAGTGGCCGGCTGCCTTCTTCGGCAAGGGCTTGTGGGACCGTGCGGAAACGCTGGAGGGCACCGTTGCGGCCTATGACCGCATTCGCGGTGCGCGCGAAATCGTGGCGGCCCGCGCGCCCCATTCGATCGAGGCCTGGCCGGAGAGCGACAGGCAATATCTGCGCGAGCGGATGGTTGCCTTTGCCAAGGTCGCGATAGCCGGCGGCACCGTCGTGCCGGGGGCAAAGCCCTGGTCGAACCTGAAAGAGCTGGTCGCGACCACGCCCGATTCATGGGAGGCTTCGTCCAAGCCCAAGGCTGCTGAGGCGGTTCGCACTTTGCCTTGACTTTGCTTCCATCATGTTGGATATTCCTCCGACATCATGGAAAACGAATCGTCCAGCCTGAATGAACGCATCGCGCAGCGCGTGCGAGACCTGCGCGCCGCGCGCGGCCTCTCTCTCGATGCGCTGGCGACGCATTGCGGCGTCAGCCGCTCGATGATCTCGCTCATCGAGCGCGGCGAAAGCAGCCCGACAGCGGTGCTGCTCGAAAAATTGGCCACCGGCCTCGGTGTTCCACTGGCCTCGTTGTTCGAGGCGCCCCAGCCCGAGGCCGGGCCGGTGTCGCGGCTGGCCGACCAGCCGCAGTGGCGCGATCCGCATTCCGGCTATGTGCGCCGCAATGTGTCGCCAGCCGGCACCTCATCGCCCATCCACATCGTCGAGGTGCTGTTTCCGCCCAAGGCCCGCGTGGCCTACGAAACCGCCGCTCGGGAACCGCAGGTGCATCAGCAGGTGTGGATGCTCGAAGGAACCATCGAAGTCACGCTCGGCGACGAACGCCACCGACTCGACGCGGGCGACTGCCTGGCGCTGGTGCTCGACCGCCCCATGAGCTACTACAACCCGACCCGCAAGATCGCGCGCTACGCCGTCGTGATCGCGACCCCGCCCTTTGCTTCAAGATGATCGTGGAGATGAGATGACAGATACGGCAACACTCGCGCCGAGCATTCGCGCTCTTACCAGCGTCAACGACGCGCACATCTGGCAGCTTGCCGATGTGCTTATCGACTGCGTGGAGGGCGGTGCATCCGTGAGCTTCATGCTGCCGCTCTCGCGCGATCGCGCACTCGCCTTCTGGCAACGCGTGGGCGAAGGCGTGGCCCGCGGCGAGCGCGCGCTGCTGGTGGCCGAAGACGCGCAAGGCATCGTCGGAACCGTGCAGCTCGTGCTCGATCAGCCGGAGAACCAGCCGCATCGCGCCGAAGTATCCAAGATGCTCGTGCACCGGCGCGCCAGGCGGCAGGGCATTGGTGCGCTGCTGATGCAGGCCGCCGAGCGGCTTGCCCGCGAACACGGCAAGACCTTGCTGGTGCTCGATACATCCAGCCCGGACGCCGAGCGGCTTTATGCCCGCCAGGGCTGGACACGGGCTGGCGTGATCCCGGGCTTTGCACTGCTGCCGGGCGGCGAGCCGTGCGATACCACTTACTTCTACCGGTCGCTGGGCTAGCGTGTCCGGTTCGGCGCGAGGCCTGTCATCATTCGCGCCTGCATGAACCAGGAAACGACCCTCCCCATGGATCTGTTGAATCGCGCCAGGCAGGTCCTGGCGGCGCCTGACGGCACGTTGCCCGGAACCGCCGCCACACCCGAGGCGGGCTGCGTGGCCTTCGTTGCGCTGGGCGACGGTGCGAGCCGCGCACGCGTCACGGCCGGGCGCGGTGCCACCGCTGATGAGGCTTGGCAGCAGGCGGGCGATGCCGCGCTTGCGCTCGTCCGGCGCATCGGCCTGGAGCCCTGCCGCATGCGCGTGGAAATCGTCGACGAGGTCGAGCCCATGACCTGGAGCGCATTGAAAGAGCGCCTGTCGCGCACCAAGCGCAACTACTTCAACCGGGGCGTGTCGTTCGACGCCAAGTTCGAAGTGGCGCTGCTCGCGCCCGAGATCAACGGCAGCGCCATCTTCTACAACGGCACCGTGGAGCATGCGGAGCCCAACCCGGGCAACCTGCGCCTGCACGGGCAGCGGCGCTTCGGAAGAGACATCGACTTCCCCTCGGACGACGACGCGCCGGTGTGGTGCTTCACCACCCGGGGCGCCTACGTTGACGCCGAGGGGGCATGGCCCCTTACCGCCAAGGGCCAGGCCGCGTGTTATCGAACGCTGCCTGAGTGGAACGCGGACCAGGCGCGCCGGCTTGTCGACACCGCGAGCGACTACCTCGCCGCGCAGGTCAAGCCCTCGGGCGAGTTCTACTACGGTTGGTTTCCGTGTTTCGACCGGCCGATTCCCACCTACAACACCCTGCGCCACGCCAGCTCGACCTACGCGCTGCTCGAGGCCTGGGAGCTGACCCGCAGCGACACCCAGAAGGCGGCCATCGACCGCTCGCTGGCCTTCTTGAAAGACCGGCTCATCCGTCAGGTCGAGCTGCCCGACGGCACGCGCGCCGCCTACCTGCTGGATGTGGGCAATGAAATCAAGCTTGGCGGCAATGCGGTGTGCCTGCTGGCTTTGGTCAAGTACACCGAGCTCACCGGCGATGCGCAGTACCACCCGCTGATGGAGCAACTCGCGCTCGGAATCCAGGCCATGCAAGACCCGGCGAGCGGGCGCTTCGTGCACGTGCTCAATCATCCGGGGCTCGATGTGAAGGATGCGTTCCGCGTCATCTACTACGACGGCGAAGCGGCCTTCGGCCTCATGCGCCTGTACGGCCTCACGCGCGATCCGCGCTGGCTTGCCGTGGTCGAAAAAGCCTTCGAACATTTCATTGCCGCGGAGCATTGGCGCGCGCACGACCACTGGCTGAGCTACTGCGTCAACGAGCTCACGCGCTACAGGCCCGAAACGCGCTACTACCAGTTCGGCCTGCAGAACGTGGCCGACTACCTGGACTTCGTGCTGCAGCGCATCACCACCTTTCCCACGCTGCTCGAATTGATGATGGCCGCGCGCGAAATGGTGGCGCGGCTCGATGCCGACCCCGCGCTGCGCCCGCTGCTCGAAGGGCTCGACCGCGACAAGTTCGACCGCGCGCTCGAGCATCGCGCGCGCTACCTGGCCAACGGTTATTTCTGGCCTGAGCTCGCGATGTTTTTCCGGAACCCCGACCGCGTGGCCGGTTCGTTCTTTATCAAGCACCACAGCTTTCGCGTTCGCATCGACGACGTGGAGCACTATCTTTCGGGCCTCGTCGCCTACTGGAAATACCGCCGATGAACAGCCGCATCACCTCGCGCGAGTTCGGCCGCATGCCCGATGGGCGCGCCGTGACCGAATACACCCTCGACAACGGCCGGGGCCTCAGCCTCAGCGCCATCAACCTTGGCGGCATCGTCACGGCGCTGCATGTGCCCGATCGCGGGGGGCAAAGCAGCAACATCGTGCTCGGCCTGCCCACGCTCGAGGACTACCTGAAGCCGCATCCGCACTTCGGCACCATCGTCGGCCGCTATGCCAACCGCATTGCGGGCGGGCGCTTCACGCTGGACGGCGTTGCGCATCAGGTCGCGGTGAACAACGGCGCCAACTCGCTGCATGGCGGGCACAAGGGCTTTGGTACGCGCTTCTGGCACATCGAAGAAGTGCCGGCAGACAGCGCGGCGGGCGAAGTGGCCATTGAGCTGCGCTACACCAGTGCGGACGGCGAAGAGGGCTTTCCGGGCGAGGTGCAGGTGACCGTGCGCTACGTGCTCGGCACCACCGACAACACATGGCGCATCGACTACCGCGCCGAGGCCGACCGGGCTACGGTGTTGAACCTGAGCCACCACGACTACTTCAACCTGGCCGGCGGCGGTGCCGTGCGGGACCATCGGCTGACCATTCCGGCGAGCCGCTTCTGCCCCGTGGATGCGGGCCTGATTCCCCTCGGCCTGGCGCCTGTGGACGAAACGCCGTTCGACTTTCGCGTGCCCGCGCAGATCGGCGCGCGCATGGACGAACCGGATGAGCAGTTGCGCGTGGCGGGCGGCTACGACCACAACTGGGTGCTCGACCGCGAGCCTGCCGGCCTGGCGCTGGCGGCGCGTCTGGAGCACGAGCCCTCAGGCCGCGTGATGGAGGTGCTGACGACGGAACCGGCGGTGCAGTTCTACTCGGGCAACTTTCTCGACGGCAGCCTTCGCGGGCGCAGCGGCGAGAGCTTTCGCCAGGGCGCGGGCCTGTGCCTGGAAACGCAGCACTATCCCGATTCGCCGAATCAGCCGGGCTTTCCTTCGACGGTGCTCCGGCCCGGAGAAACCTTCAGCAGCAGCACGCTGCACCGCTTCGGCGTTGCTTGAATAGCTAGCTAGCTGTTGACCGCAGCCGCGCCGAACTCCGCGGCGGGCAGGCCGGGGCTTCCGATGCGAACCGAAAACAGCGCGCCGGCCAGCGGCTCCGCTTCGATCTGCTTGGCCGTGAGCCCGCTGCGAGCGGTGGTGATGTAGAGCGTGCACATGTCTTCGCCACCGAAGGCGCAGTCGGTCACATTGCTGGCAGGCAGCTCGATGCGGCACAGCTCGGCGCCGCTCACCGGGTCATGGCAGCTCACGCAGTGCCCGCCCCAGCGCGCAATCCACAGGCGGCCGGCCGCGTCGGTCGTCATGCCGTCGGGCAGGCCGTCGCCCTCGGCAAAGCGCAGCCACACCCGCTTGTTGCTCACGGTGCCGGCCTCGCGGTCGAAGTCATACGCATACACGCAGCCTTCGACGGTGGCGTTGAAATACATCGTGCGCTCGTCGAGCGACCACGCGGGGCCGTTGGTGACTGCAAAGCCGTCGTCGTGGCGCGTGCAGCGGCTGTCGGCATCGAAGCGGTAGAGCGCACCCGTCGGCGCCACGCAATCGAAGTCCATCGTGCCGCCCCAGAAGCGGCCCTTGCTGTCGCACTTGCCGTCGTTGAAGCGGTTGCCGGGTCGGTCGGTTTCCGGTTGGTGCAGGTAGCGCGGCGGCACATCGACAGCCGGGTCGAAGAAGGCGAAGCCGCGGCGCATGGTGACGATCAACCCCGGCGCGCCTGCGCGCTCGGCCAATGCGGTGATCTCTTCGTCGAACTGCCAGCTTTGGCTCGCGCCGCTTTGCGGGTCGTAGCGGTACAGGCGGCATCCGAGGATGTCGATCCAGTAGAGCGCCCGTTCGCGCGGCGACCACAGCGTGCCCTCGCCGAGCGTGGCCTCCGCCGGCCACAGGCATTCGGGCTGGCCAAGAATGGTTGGCGCACCGAGGGGTGCGGGCGTGGATGTGCTGCCGTTCTGGGTCACTTGTTTTTGCACCTTCGTTGTCTCGGGTCCTTGACGCGGCGGATCGTATCAAGGCATATTGATAATAGAAATCAAAGTTTATGGCATTAACTGATATTGATTTTGCAATGTCATCGCCAAGCCCGGAGACACACACCTTGACGGATTCCCAGAAGTTATCGATTCACCCCAGCCTGAAGGGGCGCGCCGTGTTCGTCACCGGCGGCGGCAGCGGCATTGGCGCGGCCATTGTTGCCGCCTTTGCCGCGCAGGGCGCGCGCGTGGCGTTCATCGACATTGCCGAAGGCGCCAGTGCAGCGCTGGCGCAACGGATCGCCGACGAAGGCCATGCGGCGCCGTGGTGGCGCGCCTGCGACGTGCGCGACATCGGCGCCATGCAGAAGGCCATTGCCGATGCGGCCGCCGAACTGGGCGACTTTGCCGTGCTGGTCAACAACGTGGCGAGCGACGACCGCCACACGCTGGAATCGGTCACGCCCGACTACTACGACAACCGCATGGCCATCAACGAGCGGCCCGCGCTGTTCGCCATTCAGTCGGTGGTGCCGGGCATGCGGCGGCTGGGCTTCGGCTCGGTGGTCAACCTGGGATCGACGGGCTGGCAGACCAAGGGCTCGGGCTACCCCTGCTATGCCATTGCGAAGTCTTCGGTTAACGGCCTCACGCGCGGCCTGGCGGTGGATCTGGGCAAGGACCGCATCCGCATCAACACCGTGTCGCCCGGCTGGGTGATGACGGAGCGGCAGGTTCAGCTGTGGCTGGACGACGAGGGCGAGCAGGCGCTCAAGCGCAACCAGTGCCTGCCCGACAAGCTCATGCCCGAGGACATCGCGCGCATGGTGCTGTTCCTCGCGTCGGACGACGCGAAGATGTGCACCGCGCAGGAGTTCACGGTGGACGCGGGCTGGACCTGATCAGTCCATTTCGAGCTTGCGGCCGTAGACGCTGAAGCTCGCGGTCTTCAGCGCCTTCATCATCACCTTGGCCGCGGGCGAGAGCAGCCGGTCGGTGCGCGTGATGATGCCGAAGGCGTCCATGTGGCAGGGCATGTCCAGCGGCAGCAGCGACACGATGCCGTGCGCCGCGTAGTAGCGCGCCACGTCGCTGGCGAGCACGGCGACCATGTCGCTTTGCTGCAGCATGCGCGTGATGAAGAGCAGGGCCGAGCTCTCGATGATGTTGCCCGGCGGTGAAAGGCCTTCCTCCTGGAACATCAGCTCGAAGCGGTGGCGCAGCACGCTGCCCGCGGGCGGCACGATCCAGCCGGCGCCCACCACGTCGCGCAGCGTGAGGCTGCTCATGCCCAGCAGCGGATGGCCGGGGCGCACCAGTGCGCACACCGGCTCCTCGGCCAGCGCCTCGTAGCGCAGTTGCGACTTGTCGTGCTCGGCGAACAGCCGTGCCACCAGGATGTCGAGCTTGCCTTGCTCGAGCCGGTCGATCAGCACCGCGCTGGTCTCGATCTCGAGCGACACGCGCAGGTCGGGCTGTTCGCGCTTCACCATGGCCACCGCGGGCGGCATCAGCGTGAGGCCCGGCGCGGTGATGGCGCCCACGCCCACCTGGCCGAAGCGGCCCGCCTTGAGCGCGGTGAGTTCGTCGTGCGCCTGGTTCAGGCTGGCCAGCGCCACGCGGGCGTGGCGGATCATGGTTTCGCCGTACCAGGTGGGGCGCATGCCGCGCGGCAGCCGGTCGAACAGCGGCACCTCCAGCACGTCTTCCAGGTCTTTCAGCAGCTTGGAGGCCGCGGGCTGGGTCATGTTGAGCACCTGCGCCGCGCGGTGGATGTTGCCTTCCTCCGCCAGCGCCACCAGCAAAAGCAGCTGCCGCGTCTTGAGGCGGGCGCGGATGAACCAGTGGTTGTAGTTGGTCATTTGTTATTGAAACTTTGGGCTGCCGGGTTTTCCAGAATCCAGCGATTGATATGCATTTTGTCGAAAAAATGATTGGATTGATATCAATTCTGTTTCTAGACTCGCGGCACTTCAAGAAAACGAGAGGCAAGAAGCGCGGTGATCCACGGCGAGCTTCATCAGAGCGTGCGGCAGTACATCAATGGCCGCTGGGAAACCAGCGCGACCACGGGTGTGAGCGCCAATCCTTCGGACACCAGCGAAGTGGTGGCCGAATACGCGCGCGCCGATCGCCGGCAGGTCGAGTTCGCGATTCGCGCGGCTGCCGACGCCTTTCCGCACTGGAGCCACAGTACCCCGCAACGCAGGGCCGACGTGCTCGACCGCATCGGCACCGAGCTCTTGGCGCGCCGGGACGAACTCGGCCTGCTGCTGGCGCGCGAGGTCGGCAAGACCTTGCCCGAGGCGGTGGCCGAAGCCACGCGCGCCGGCCAGACCTTCAAGTTCTTCGCGGGCGAGGCGATGCGCGGCGGCGGCGAAAACATGGCCTCGCTGCGCGCCGGCGTACAGGTCGACGTCACGCGTGAGCCGGTGGGCGTGGCGGGGCTCATCACGCCGTGGAACTCGCCGCTGGCGGTGCCCGCCACCAAGATTGCGCCTGCGCTGGCGCATGGCAACAGCGTGGTGTTCAAGCCGGCCGAACTGGTGCCGGCCTGCGGCTGGACGCTGGCCGAAATCATCAGCCGCGCCGCATTGCCGGCGGGCGTTTTCAACCTGGTGATGGGCAGCGGCCGCGAGGCGGGCCAGGCGCTGGTCGACAGCCCGCTGGTCGATGCGGTGAGCTTCACCGGCTCGGCGCGCAACGGCGAGCGCATTCTCCAGGCCGCTGCCGCGCGGCGCGCCAAGGTGCAGCTCGAGATGGGCGGCAAGAACGCGCTCGTGGTGCTGGCCGATGCCGACATCGATCACGCGGTCGATTGCGCGGTGCAGGGCGCCTACTTCTCCAACGGACAGCGCTGCACGGCGTCGAGCCGGCTCATCGTCGAGGCCGCCGTGCACGACGTCTTCGTTGCGCGGCTGCACCAGCGGCTCAAGACGCTGAAGATCGGCCATGCGCTGGAGCGCGGCGTGGACATCGGGCCCCTGGTCGACGAAGAGCGGCTCGCGCGCAGCCTGGCCTGGGTCGAGATTGCTAAAGAAGAGGGCGCCGAGCATGTGTGGGGCGGCGCGCCGCTCAAGCGCGCCACGGCCGGCCACTACATGAGCCCGGCGCTCTTTCTGGCCAGGCCCGAGCACCGCATTGCGCGCGAGGAAATCTTCGGCCCAGTGGCCTGCGTGCTGCGCGCCGCCGACTACGACGAAGCGCTGGCGCTGTGCAACGACACGCCCTCGGGCCTCAGCGCGGGTATTTGCACCAACTCGCTCAAGCACGCGATGCATTTCAGGCGCCATGCCGAAGTGGGCATGACGATGGTCAATCTGCCGACCGCGGGGGTGGACTTCCACGTGCCCTTCGGCGGCCGCAAGGGGTCGGGCTACGGGCCGCGCGAACAAGGGCGCCACGCCGCGGAGTTCTACACGACGGTCAAGACCGGCTTCATGCGGGCCTGACCACCACGGACGGTTTTCAACAAGCACTTAGAAAGAAGGAGACAAGCCATGAAACTCAATCGCCGCACCCTCAATATCGCGCTGGCCGCAGCTTCGCTCGGCGGGCTTCTGCCTGCCACGGCACTGGCGCAGAAAAAAATCGTGCTGGGCTTCAGCCAGGTTGGCGCCGAAAGCGAATGGCGCACCGCCAACACCGAGTCGATCAAGTCTTCCGCCAAGGAAGCGGGCATCGAGCTCAAGTTCTCCGACGCGCAGCAGAAGCAGGAAAACCAGATCAAGGCGATCCGCTCGTTCATTGCGCAGAAGGTGGACGTGATCGCCTTCTCGCCGGTGGTGGAGTCGGGTTGGGAAACCGTGCTGCGCGAAGCCAAGGCCGCGAAGATTCCGGTGGTGCTGACCGACCGCGCCGTGAACACCAAGGACGATTCGCTCTACGTGACCTTCATGGGATCCGACTTCGTGGAAGAAGGCCGCAAGGCGGGCCGTTGGCTGGTCGAGAAGATGAAGGACCAAAAGGGCGAGGTGAACATCGTCGAGCTGCAGGGCACCGTGGGCTCCGCCCCGGCCATCGACCGCAAGAAGGGCTTCGAGGAAATCATCAAGGCCGACCCGAAGTTCAAGATCGTGCGTTCGCAGACCGGCGACTTCACGCGCGCCAAGGGCAAGGAAGTGATGGAAGCCTTCCTGAAGGCCGAGGGCAAGAAGATCAACGTGCTGTACGCACACAACGACGACATGGCCATCGGCGCCATCCAGGCCATCGAGGAAGCAGGCCTGAAGCCGGCCAAGGACATCACGATCATCTCGATCGATGCCGTCAAGGGCGCCTTCGAAGCCATGATCGCCGGCAAGCTCAATGTGTCGGTCGAATGCAGCCCGCTGCTCGGCCCGCAGCTGATGAGCGCCGTGAAAGACATCAAGGCCGGCAAGGCACTGCCCAAGCGCATCGTGACCGAAGAAGGCATCTTCCCCATGGAAGTCGCTGCCAAAGAGTTTCCCAATCGCAAGTACTGAGAGCCTATTCCCATGAAACGCAACTTCCTCAAGGCCTCGCTCGCAGGCATCGCGCTGGCCATGGCCGGCATCGCACCGCTCGCGCATGCGCAGGACAAGGGCCCGATCGCCATCTCGATGCCCACGAAGTCGTCAGCCCGCTGGATCGCCGACGGCGCCAACATGGTCAAGTACTTCAAGGAAAAGGGCTACAAGACCGACCTACAGTACGCCGACGACGACATTCCGAACCAGCTCGCGCAAATCGAGAACATGGTCACCAAGGGATCGAAGGTGCTGGTGATTGCGGCCATCGACGGCTCCACGCTGTCCGACGTGCTGCAGAAAGCGGCCGACAAGGGCGTGAAGGTCATTGCGTACGACCGGCTCATCAAGGGCTCGAAGAACGTCGACTACTACGCCACCTTCGACAACTTCCAGGTGGGCGTGCTGCAGGCGCAGTCGATCGAGGCGGCACTTGGGCTGAAGAGCGGCAAGGGCCCGTTCAACATCGAGCTGTTCGGCGGCTCGCCGGACGACAACAACGCCTTCTTCTTCTACAACGGCGCCATGTCGGTGCTGGACCCGTACATCAAGAGCGGCAAGCTCGTGGTGCGCAGCAAGCAGATGGGCATGGAAAAGGTCGGCACGCTGCGCTGGGACGGCGCGGTGGCGCAGGCGCGCATGGACAACCTGCTGTCGGCCTACTACACCAAGGACCGTGTCGATGCGGTGCTGTCGCCGTACGACGGCTTGTCGATCGGCATTCTGTCGTCGCTCAAGGGCGTGGGCTACGGCTCCGCTTCGCAGCCGATGCCCGTCGTCTCCGGCCAGGACGCCGAGATTCCTTCGGTCAAGTCGATCCTGCGCAAGGAGCAGACCTCGACCGTGTTCAAGGACACGCGCGAACTGGCCAAGGTCACGGTGGCCATGGTCGACGCGATGCTCTCGGGCAAGACGCCTGAAGTGAACGACACCAAGACCTACAACAACGGCGTCAAGGTGGTGCCTTCTTACCTGCTCAAGCCCGTGAGCGTGGACGGGGGCAACTGGAAGCAGGTGCTGGTCGACAGCGGCTACTACAAGGAAAGCCAGGTCAAGTGAGAAGCGGCATGGAAGCAGACTCGCGCAGCATCCTCGAGATGCGCGGCATCACCAAGACGTTTCCCGGCGTGAAGGCGCTGAGCAATGTCAACCTGGCGGTGCGCGCGGGCGAGATCCATGCGGTGGTCGGCGAGAACGGCGCGGGCAAGTCGACGCTCATGAAGGTGCTGAGCGGCGTCTACCCGTGCGACTCGTACACCGGGGAGATCCACTTCGAGGGCGAGCTGCGCCGCTTCAAGAGCATTGCAGACAGCGAGAAGCTCGGCATCATCATCATTCACCAGGAGCTCGCGCTGGTGCCGCTGCTGTCCATTGCCGAGAACATCTTTCTCGGCAACGAAATTACGCGCGGCGGCGTGATCGACTGGTTTGCCGCCTACGGAAAGACGCGCGAGCTGCTTGCCAAGGTGGGCCTGAAAGAGCCGCCCACCACGCTGGTGACCGATCTGGGCGTGGGCAAGCAGCAGCTGGTCGAGATTGCCAAGGCCCTGGCCAAGGAAGTGAAGCTGCTGATTCTGGACGAGCCCACCGCCAGCCTCAACGAGAACGACAGCGACGCCTTGCTGATGCTGCTGCTCGAGTTGAAGCGGCAGGGCATCGCGTCGATTCTCATCTCGCACAAGCTCAACGAGATTGCCAAGGTGGCCGACTCGATCACCGTGCTGCGCGACGGCGCCACGGTGGAAACAATGGATTGCCGCAACCAGCCGATCAGCGAGGACCGCATCATTCGCGGCATGGTCGGCCGCGACATGGCGCACCGCTATCCGCAGCGCCATCCGAAGATCGGCAACACCGTGTTCGAAGTGCGCGACTGGCGCGTGCACCACGCGCTGCATGCCGACCGCGAGCAGATCAAGGGTGTGAACCTGCATGTGCGCCAAGGCGAGATCGTCGGCATTGCGGGCCTCATGGGCGCGGGGCGCACCGAACTCGCAATGAGCGTGTTCGGCAAGTCCTACGGCCAGCGCATCAGCGGCACGGTGCTGATGCACGGCCAGCCGGTGGACGTGGGCACGGTGCGCAAGGCCATCGACCAGGGCATTGCCTATGTCACCGAAGACCGCAAGGGCCTGGGCCTGGTGCTGGAAGAAAACATCCAGAAGAACGTGAGCCTGGCCAACCTGGAGGCGGTGTCGAGTTCGATGGTGATCGACGACGCGCGCGAATTCAAGGTGGCCAGCGACTACCGCAAGGCGCTCAACATCCGCTCTTCGGGTGTGGAGCAGTTGGTGGTCAACCTGTCGGGCGGCAACCAGCAGAAGGTGGTGCTCAGCAAGTGGCTCTTTACCAAACCCGAACTTTTGATCCTCGACGAGCCCACGCGCGGCATCGACGTGGGCGCCAAATATGAGATCTACACCATCATCGACCAGCTCGCGAGCGAGGGCAAAGGCATTCTCATGATTTCTTCCGAACTGCCGGAGCTGCTAGGCATGTGCGACCGCATCTATGTGATGAACGAGGGCCGCTTCGTGGCCGAATTTACGGCGGCAGAGGCTTCGCAGGAACGCATCATGCACGCCATCGTGAGCGCCGGGAGTTCCGTCCATGTCGCAGCCTGAAGCCAACGCGGTGAACGCCGCCGTCCCCGTCGCAGAGGCTGCCCCGAAGCTGCACGCCGGCTTCCTGAAGAACAACCTGCGCGAATACGGCATGCTGATCTCGCTGGTCGCGATCATGGTGCTGTTCCAGGTGCTGACCGACGGCACGCTGCTGCGGCCGCTGAACCTGACCAACCTGCTGCTGCAGAACAGCTATGTCGTGATCATGGCGCTGGGCATGCTGCTGGTGATCGTGGCGGGGCACATCGACTTGTCGGTGGGCTCGGTCTGCGGCTTCATCGGGGCGCTGGCGGCGGTGCTGATGGTCGAGTACGAATGGCACTTCGTCCCCACGGCCCTCATCAGCATTGCGGCGGGCGCGGTCATTGGCGCGGCGCAGGGCTGGTTCGTCGCATTCCGAAAGATTCCGTCGTTCATCGTCACGCTCGCGGGCATGCTGGTGTTCAAGGGGCTCACGCTGGCGTTGCTGGCGGGGCAGTCGGTCGGGCCGTTTCCGGTCGAGTTCCAGCGGCTGAGTTCGGGCTTCATTCCCGATCCGCTGGGTGGCGACACATTGCGCACCACCTCGCTGGTGGTCGGCGCGCTGGCCGCCGCGGCGCTGGTGTTCTTCAAGCTGCGTGGGCGCGCCAAGCTCGCGGCGCACGGCATGGAAACGGAGCCGTACGTGTTCTTCCTTGTGAAGAACCTGTTTTTCGCGGCCATCATCCTGTTCTTCAGCTACCTGTTGTCGACCTACAAGGGCCTGCCCAATGTGCTGATCGTGATGGCGGTGCTGATCGTGGTGTACGACTTCGTCACCAACCGCACCACCATCGGCCGGCGCATCTACGCGCTGGGCGGCAACGAAAAGGCGGCGCGGCTGTCGGGCGTGAAGACGCAGCGCCTTGCGTTCCTGACCTTCGTGAACATGGGCGCGCTGGCCGCGCTCGCGGGCCTGGTGTTCGCGGCGCGGCTCAACACCGCCACGCCCAAGGCCGGCCTGGGCTTCGAGCTCGACGTGATCGCGGCCTGCTTCATCGGTGGGGCCTCGGCCTCGGGCGGCGTGGGCCGCGTGATGGGCGCGGTGATCGGCGCGTTCATCATGGGCGTGATGAACAACGGCATGTCGATCCTGGGCATCGGCATCGACTACCAGCAGGTGATCAAGGGCCTGGTGCTGCTGGCTGCGGTGTTCATCGACGTCTACAACAAGAACAAGTAAGCGCATGACGGGCGGCAGCATTTCACCCGTGCTCGAACTGCGGGGCATCCACAAGCAGTTCGGCGACATTCCGGTGCTGCGCGATGTGCAGCTGCGGCTCTACCCGGGCGAGATCCATGCGCTGATGGGCCAGAACGGCGCGGGCAAGTCGACGCTCATCAAGGTGCTGACGGGTGTGCTGCCATCAAGCGGCGGCGAAATATGCCTCGACGGGCAAGCCATTCATCCCGCATCGCCGCTCGAAGCGCAGAAGCTGGGCATCAGCACGGTCTACCAGGAGGTCAACCTGTGCCCGAACCTCTCGGTGGCCGAGAACGTGTTTGCGGGCCGTTATCCGCGCTGCGGCGCGGCGCAGGGCTTTCGCATCGACTGGGCGGCCGTCAACCGGCGCGCCGCTGAACTGCTGGCCCGCATCGGGCTCGACATCGACGTGACCCGGCTGTTGTCGAGCTACTCGGTGGCTGTGCAGCAGCTGGTGGCCATTGCGCGTGCGCTGGGCGTGTCGTCGAAGGTGCTGATCCTCGACGAGCCGACTTCGAGCCTTGACGACGACGAGGTCGAAAAGCTGTTCGAGGTGCTGCGGCGCCTGCGCGGGGAAGGGTTGGCCATCGTCTTCGTGACCCACTTTCTGAACCAGATGTATGCAGTGTCAGACCGCATCACGGTGCTGCGCAACGGCAACTGGGTGGGCGAGTGGCGTGCCGCGGACCTGGGACCGCAGGCGCTGATTGCCGCAATGCTGGGGCGGGAGCTCGCGGCCCAGTCGGCCCGACCCGCTGCGCTGCCGGCGTTCGACGAAGCGGCGCCGGCCTTGCTTCAGGCAGAAGGCCTGGGACAAACAGGGCAGTTGCAGGCAACCGATTTGCGCGTGCGCGCCGGTGAGGTGGTCGGCATTGCGGGCCTGCTGGGCGCCGGCCGCACCGAGCTCGCGCGCCTGCTGTTCGGGCTCGAAACGCCCGACCGCGGCGTGCTGAAGATCGACGGACGGACGGTCAGCTTTTCGAACCCGGCGGACGCGGTTCGCGAAGGGCTGGCGCTGTGCCCCGAAGAGCGCAAGACCGACGGCATCGTGGCCGAGCTGTCGGTGCGCGAGAACATTGCGCTCGCGCTGCAGGCGCGGCTCGGCACGCGGCGCTTTCTGCCGCACGCCGAACAGACCGCGATGGCCGAGCGCTTCGTCGCGTCGCTGGGCATCAAGACCGCGAGCGTGGAAACACCCATCGGCCTGCTTTCGGGCGGCAACCAGCAGAAGGCGATGATTGCGCGCTGGCTCGCAACGGAGCCGCGCCTGCTGATACTCGATGAGCCCACACGCGGTATCGACGTGGCGGCCAAGCAGGAAATCATGGAAGAGATCCTTCGGCTTGCGCGAGCGGGCATGGCGGTGGTCTTCATCTCTTCCGAAATCAGCGAAGTGGTGCGCGTGGCGCATCGCATCGTGGTGCTGCGCGATCGCAAGAAGGTGGGCGAACTGCCGGGCGGTTCGACCGAGGACGAGGTCTACGAAATGATTGCAGCAGCATGAGCACCCTTTTGTCTTTCTCCCTCCCTTTCCGGGGGAGGGCAGGGGTGGGGGCACAGCGGCCTTCGATTGAATGCTGCTGGCTCGCGAGCGCCGTCTGCCCCCATCCCAGCCTTCCCCCGGAAGGGGAAGGAGCAAGGCAGAACACATGACGCGCCTCTCTACCTTCATGCGCCACCGCCTGGCCTGGCCCATCGTCACGCTGCTGCTCCTGCTCGCAGTCAACACAGCCTTCAACGCCAGCTTCCTGCACCTCGAGTGGCGCGACGGCCATCTCTACGGCAGCCTGATCGACATCGTGAATCGCGCGGCACCGCTGGTGCTGGTGTCGCTGGGAATGACATTGGTCATTGCCACGCGCGGCATCGACATTTCGGTAGGCGCCGTGGTGGCCATTGCGGCGGCCGTGGCGGCCTGGATGATCGGCGGCTCGGTCGCCAGCGACGTAAGCCGCTTTCCGATGTGGCTGGCCATCCTGGCCGCCCTTGGCGTGGCGCTGCTGTGCGGCCTGTGGAACGGCCTGTTGGTGGCCAAGGTCGGCATGCAGCCGATCATCGCGACGCTGATCCTCATGGTGGCGGGGCGCGGCATTGCGCAGCTCATCGCTGACGGGCAGATCATCACGATCTACTACAAGCCGTTTTTCTTCCTTGGCAGCGGTTATCTGCTGGGCCTGCCGTTCTCGCTGTTCATCGTGGCGGTGGTGTTCGTGCTGCTGTACCTGGCCATCACGCGCACCGCGCTCGGCCTGTTCATCCAGGCGGTCGGCATCAACCCGACCGCGGCGCGCGTGGCTGGTGTGCAGGCGCGGCGGCTCATCGTTGGAGCGTATGCGTTCTGTGGCGTGTGCGCGGGCATTGCGGGCCTCTTGATCAGCTCCAACGTCAAGAGCGCAGACGGCAACAACGCGGGCCAGCTGCTGGAACTCGACGCCATCCTGGCCGTGACGCTAGGCGGCACCGCGCTCACCGGCGGGCGCTTCAGCCTCATGGGTAGCGTGATCGGCGCATTGATCATCCAGACGCTGACCTATGCCATCTACTCGCTGGGTGTGCCGCCGGAGATCAATTTGGTCGTCAAGGCGGTCGTGGTGTTTGCGGTGATGCTGTTGCAGTCGCCGGAGTTCAGAGCAGAAGTGCGGTCGCTGGTGCAGCGGCCGGCGCATGAAGGGGGACGGGCATGAGCGCGGTGATCGAGGCGGCTGCACCCTCACCCCAACCCCCTCCCACCAGTGGGAGAGGAGGAGGGAGAGGGGGCAGGGCAGGGCTCAATCCGAAGTACTTGCCGCTCACGGCGACCATCTCGCTGTTCTTGCTGATGGCCACGCTCGGTTCGGTGTTCTACGACGGCTTCTTTTCGGCGCAGGTGTTCCTCAACCTGCTGATCGACAACGCCTTCCTGATCGTCGTGGCCGTGGGCATGACCTTCGTGATTCTTTCGGGCGGCATCGATCTTTCGGTGGGCTCGGTGATTGCGCTGACCACGATGGTGTCGGCCTCGCTGGTCGAGAAGCACGGCTGGAGCCCTATGGTGGTGATTCCGCTGGTACTGGCCATGGGCACGGCCTTCGGCGCGTTCATGGGCCTGCTCATCGAGCGCTTCAGGCTGCAGCCCTTCATCGTCACGCTCGCGGGCATGTTCCTGGCACGCGGGCTTTGCTACCTGATCAGCATCGATTCGATCAGCATCACCAACGAGTTCTATTCGGAGGTCTCGCAGATCCGCATTCCCATCTGGGGCGAGGCTTCGCTGTCGATCAGTGCGGTGATCGCCGTCGTGGTGCTGCTGGCCGCGGTGTTCATTGCGCACTGCACGCCCTTCGGCCGCGCGGTGTACGCCATTGGCGGCAGCGAGCAGTCGGCCATGCTGATGGGCCTGCCGGTGCGTTCCACGCTCGTTGGCGTGTACACGCTGTCGGGCTTCTGCTCGGCGCTGGCGGGCGTGATCTTCACCTTCTACATGCTCTCGGGCTACGGCCTGCACGCGCTGGGGCTGGAGCTCGATGCGATTGCGGCGGTGGTCATCGGCGGCACGCTGCTCACGGGCGGCGTGGGCTATGTAGCGGGCACGCTCTTCGGCGTGCTGATGCTCGGGATCATCCAGACGCTTATCTCGTTCGACGGCACGCTGAGCTCGTGGTGGACGCGCATCGTGGTGGGTGCGCTGCTCTTCGTGTTCTGCCTGCTGCAGCGCTTCTTCACTTCGCGTGCGCCCCGGCGCTGACGCGTTCGTTGTTTTTCTCTTTTCTCTCGCTTTCAGGAAACTTCCGCATGCCGGACCAAACTCCCAAGAAGAAGCTTCGCTCGACCGAATGGTTCGGCTCGGCCGACAAGAACGGCTTCATGTACCGCAGCTGGATGAAGAACCAGGGCATACCGGACCACGAGTTCGACGGCCGCCCGATCATCGGCATCTGCAACACATGGTCGGAGCTCACGCCGTGCAACGCGCACTTCCGCAAGATCGCCGAGCATGTGAAGCGCGGCATCTCCGAGGCGGGCGGCTTTCCGGTCGAGTTTCCGGTGTTCTCCAACGGCGAATCGAACCTGCGGCCCACCGCCATGCTCACGCGCAATCTTGCGAGCATGGACGTGGAAGAAGCCATTCGCGGCAACCCGGTCGATGCGGTGGTGCTGCTCACGGGCTGCGACAAGACCACGCCCGCACTGCTGATGGGCGCGGCAAGCTGCGACATTCCCGCCATCGTCGTCACGGGCGGGCCGATGCTCAATGGCAAGCTCGAAGGCAAGAACATCGGCTCGGGCACGGCCGTGTGGCAGTTGCACGAGTCGCTGAAGGCCGGTGAGATCAACCTGCACCAGTTCCTTTCGGCCGAAGGCGGCATGTCTCGCTCGGCGGGCACCTGCAACACCATGGGCACGGCCTCGACGATGGCCTGCATGGCCGAAGCTCTGGGCGCCTCGCTGCCGCACAACGCGGCCATTCCGGCGGTCGATGCGCGGCGCTATGTGCTTGCGCAGATGTCGGGCATGCGCGCTGTCGAAATGGCGAAGGAGGGCCTCACGCTCTCGAAGATTCTCACGCGCGAGGCTTTCGAGAATGCGATTCGCGTCAATGCGGCCATCGGCGGATCGACGAACGCGGTGATTCACCTGAAGGCCATTGCTGGGCGCATCGGCGTCGACCTCGAGCTGGAGGACTGGACGCGCATCGGCAGCAACACGCCGACCATCGTCGACCTGATGCCCTCGGGCCGCTTCCTGATGGAAGAGTTCTATTACGCCGGCGGCCTGCCTGCGGTGCTGCGGCGCCTTGGCGAAGCCGGCCTGCTGCCGCACCCCGGCGCGCTCACCGTCAACGGCCAGTCGATCTGGGACAACGTGCGCGAGGCGCCGAGCCTCGACGACGAGGTGATCCGGCCGCTGGACAAGCCGTTGATCGCCGACGGCGGCATTCGCATCCTGCGCGGCAATTTGTCGCCGCGCGGCGCGGTGCTCAAGCCGTCCGCAGCGTCGCCAGAGTTGCTGAAGCATCGCGGTCGGGCCGTGGTGTTCGAGAACCTCGAGCACTACAAGGAGCGCATCGTCGATGAAAGCCTGGAGATCGACGCCAGCTCCGTAATGGTGATGAAGAACTGCGGCCCCAAGGGCTACCCCGGCATGGCCGAAGTCGGCAACATGGGCCTGCCGCCCAAGCTGCTGCGCCAGGGCGTGAAGGACATGGTGCGCATTTCGGATGCGCGCATGAGCGGCACGGCCTACGGCACGGTGGTGCTGCACGTCGCGCCCGAAGCGGCCGATGGCGGGCCGCTTGCGGCGGTGCGCGACGGCGACTGGATCGAGCTCGATTGCGATGCAGGCCGGCTGCACCTGGACATCAGCGACGAAGAGCTGGCGGCGCGCCTGGCATCGCTTTCGAGCAAGGACGCACAGCCCATGAGCACGCGCGGCGGCGGCTACCAGAAGCTCTACGTCAACCACGTGCTGCAGGCCGATGAAGGCTGCGACTTCGACTTTCTGGTGGGCTGCAGAGGCTCCGCCGTTCCCCGTCACTCACACTGATCCAACATGACTCCCAGATACCGCGGCATCTTCCCGGTGGTGCCCACCACCTTTACCGAACAGGGCGCGCTCGACCTCGAAAGCCAGAAGCGCTGCGTCGATTTCATGATCGATGCCGGCTCCGACGGCCTGTGCATCCTGGCCAATTTTTCCGAACAGTTCGTGCTGTCCGACGAAGAGCGCGAGGTGCTTACGCGCACGATGCTGGAGCACGTGAACGGCCGCGTGCCGGTGATCGTGACCACCACGCACTACAGCACCAAGGTGTGCGCCGAGCGCAGCCGGCGCGCGCAGGACATGGGCGCGGCCATGCTGATGGTGATGCCTCCCTATCACGGCGCCACGTTCCGTGTGCCCGAGCCGCAGATCTTCGAGTTCTACGCCGGCCTGTCAGATGCGGTGAGTATTCCGATCATGATCCAGGACGCACCGGCGAGCGGCACGGTGCTGTCGGCGCCGTTCCTCGCGCGCATGGCCAAGGAGATCGAGCAGGTCGCGTACTTCAAGATCGAGACGCCCGGCGCGGCCTCGAAGCTGCGCGAGCTGATCCGCCTTGGCGGCGACGCCATCGAAGGCCCGTGGGATGGCGAGGAAGCCATCACGCTGATGCCCGACCTCGATGCCGGCGCCACGGGCTCAATGACCGGCGGGGGCTACCCGGACGGCATTCGCCCGATCATCGAGGCGCACCGCGCCGGCGACCGCGACAAGGCCTTTGCGCTTTACCAGCAGTGGCTGCCGCTCATCAACTACGAGAACCGGCAAGCCGGCCTCCTGGCCTGCAAGTCGCTCATGAAGGAAGGCGGCGTGATTGCCTGCGAGGCACCGCGGCATCCTTTGCCGGCAATGCACCCGGACACGCGCGCAGGGCTGATCGAAACCGCGAAACGGCTCGATCCGCTGGTGCTGCGCTGGGCGCGCTGAAGAGAAAAGACTTGAAAGAGAAGGGCGCTCAGCTCTTCTCGAGTTCGCTCACCTGCAGCGACAGGTCGAACAGCTTCGACTTGCTCGCGTAATAGCGGTCCAGCCGCCATTCCTTCAGGATGTCCATGGCGAGCTCGAAGCTCTTGTAGTCAAGGCTGTAGAGCGTGACCAGCTCGAAGCTGCGTTCGGATTCGAGCGCCAACACGAGCTGGGCCAGGATCTTGGCCGATTCGTTGGCCGGGTCCGTTTCTATGAATCGGCGAGCGACCTTGATGGCATTCATGGGAAAGGTTTCCTCGGTAGGCAGAGACCGAGAACTATAGCTAGCAGCCCGCCGTGCTTTATGACAGTCGTGTGACAAGCGGGGTCATCGCAGCGTGCGCGGGCCTGGTGTATGCAGCCCGTCGCCGCATCGAAAGGCGGCGACGGGTGCCGCAGCTGCCGACCTCAGCGCTGCATCAGCGTGCGGGCAGCGGCGCCGGCTGCATGGGCGCGATCGGCGTCATGGGAGCCATCGGCGCGATCGCCGGAGCCGGTACGCGTGAAGGCGCGGGCACTGGAGCCGGCATCACGGCAGGAGCCGGCATGACCACGGTGGTGACCGATTCGCGGATCACGCCGCCGCCCATCACGCTGCCATCGACGGCACCGCGGGTGTTGCCACTGCCGCCAAGCACGCGTGCTTCGCAGTCGGCGCGATCGGCCGGCGGCTGCAGTCCGCAGCGCGCGAGCGCGTTGCGCTGGTAGTCGGGCGCGCTGGTCAGGCCGCCGCGAGCGGCTTCCTGGCGTGCGGCGCCGGCTTCGCGAATGCAGGCGGCCCGGTCTTGCTGGTTGTGCCCGCAGACCGCGATCTCCTGGTGGTAGGTGGAATCGCCGCGACGCGGCTGCGCCGAGGCCGATGTGGCCGCGGCAATACCGCCCACGGCAATCAGGGCGGCAATCATCGAACGTGCTGTGCTGTTCATGGTGTGCTCCTCTAAGTGGCGTGAAACGAAAACTGTTCGACAGGCTGCTTCAAGCCAGGTTCCACGCGTGGATGGCTGCTCAGCGCGAAGGCGCGGCAGGTTGCGGGGGCAGGGGTGTCACGGTTTCGCGGATGACGCCGCCGCCCATCACGCTGCCTTCAGTGGTGGTGCGTGCGCCGCCCTGCAGGCGGGCTTCGCAATCGGCGCGGTCGGCAACCGGCTGTTCGCGGCAACGCGCCATGGCATTGGCGTCTGCGCGGCCCGGGCCCACGTTGGTCAGGCCATTGCGCTGCGCTTCCTGCCGCGCGGCACCGGCCTCGCGAAGACATGCGGCGCGGTCCTGCTGGACGCCGTCGCACACGGCGCGCTCCTGCTGGGCGCGTTCCGCGGAACCGGGCGCCTGGGCCAGCGCCGGGGCAGTTATGAAGAAGCTGCTTGCTGCAAAAAGCGCGGCAGCAGAAAGGTTGGAACGAACTGTTGTTGTCATCGGGTGCTCCTGGTTGAGGCGCGCCCTCCGAAAGCGCGACCGGAGCAACAGTGTGGTCCGGCCGCCCCCTAAGGGGTGTGGGACTGCAGAGACAGCAGCCCCGGCCAGACTCGCCGATGCGTGTGGGACGTGTCCGGCACCCGCCGGGATCAGCCCGCTGCGATGCGCTGTGCCAGGTGTGCGAGCGCTTCTTCGACCTGGTCGACCAGGATCAGCGACAGGTCGCCGGGTTGCAGCCGCGCGAGCGCGGTGTCGATGGCAACGAACTCCCCGCGGATCTCGTCGATGTAGCGCGTGCGTGCCGCGCCTTGCAGGCCCTGGCGCAGCAGCGCCATTACCTCGCCGTCGGCACGGCCGCGCTGGGCTGCGTCCTGGTAGAGGATCACGTCGTCGAAAGCCTGGCCCAGGATGGCCGTCTGGTCGCGAATGTCGGAATCGCGCCGGTCGCCCGCGCCGCTGATCACCACCGAGCGCTTGTTGGCCGGCATGGTGTCCACGGCCGACACCAGCGCGCGCATGGCGTCGGTGTTGTGGCCGTAGTCGGCAATCACGGTGGCGCCGCGGTAATCCATGACGTTGAAGCGCCCCGGCACGCCGGCCGCGTCGTTCATAAAGCTTGCGAGGCCGCTGCGGATGGTGTCCCAGTCCAGGCCCACGGCCCACGCCGCGGCCACCGAAGCCATCACGTTGTCGACCTGGAAACCGATGGTGCCGTTGCGCGTGATCGGCACGTCGCGCAGCGCAATGCGCTCGCGCCACGAGCCCTCGGCCGCCACCAATGCGTCCTGGTCGACGTACACCGTGCGCTTGCCCTGTGCGCGGTGCGTGGCCATGACCGGATGCTGGCGGTCGGCGGTGAAGAAGATCACGTGGCCGGGGCAGCCGGCGGCCATGGCGGCCACGTTGGGGTCCGCGGCGTTGAGCACCGCATAGCCGTCGGTCGCCACGTTGCGGACGATCACGCGCTTGAGCACCGCCAGGTCTTCGACCGTGGTGATGTAGTTCAGGCCCAGGTGGTCGCCGCTGCCGATGTTGGTGACCACGGCCACCTGGCAGCGGTCGAAGCCGAGGCCTTCGCGCAGTACGCCGCCGCGCGCCACTTCGAACACGGCCGCATCCACGTCGGGGTGCATGAGCACGTTGCGCGCGCTCTTGGGGCCGCTGCAGTCGCCGCTGTCGGTCTGGCGGCCGTCGACGTACACGCCGTCGGTGTTGGTCATGCCGGTGCGCAGGCCGCTCGATGCGAGCAGGTGGTTGATGAGGCGCGCCGTGGTGGTCTTGCCGTTGGTGCCTGTGACGGCCACCACGGGAATGCGGCCGTCGTCGCCGGGGGCGAAGAGCGTGTCCACGATGGCCTCGCCGACCGCGCGGCCGCGGCCGAAGGAGGGCGAGATGTGCATGCGCAGGCCGGGCGCGGCATTCACTTCGACCACGCCGCCGTGCTGCTCTTCGAGCGGGCGCAGCACGTTTTCGCACACCATGTCGACGCCGCAGATGTGCAGGCCCACCATCTGCGCCGCATCGACGGCGCGCGCGGCCACCTCGGGGTGCACGGTGTCAGTGACGTCGGTGGCGGTGCCGCCGGTGGAAAGGTTGGCGTTGTTGCGCAGCACCACGCGCTCACCGCGCGCGGGCACGCTCTCGGGCGTGAGGCCCTGAGCCTCGAGCCGGCCGATGGCAATATCGTCCAGGCGAATCTTGGTGAGCGAGGTGGCATGGCCTTCGCCGCGGCGCGGGTCGAGGTTCACTGCGTCGACCAGCTGGCGCACGGTGGAGTTGCCATCGCCGATCACGTTCGGCGGATCGCGCCGCGCGGCGGCCACGAGGCGGTCGCCCACCACCAGCAGGCGAAAGTCGAAGCCCGGCAGAAACTTCTCGACCATGACTTCGCCGTACGCTGCGGCCGATTCGTAGGCGGCCGTGAGCTGCTCGCGCGTCGTGATGTTGACCGTGACGCCCTTGCCCTGGTTGCCGTCCTGCGGCTTCACCACCACCGGCAGGCCGATTTCCATGGCCGCGGCCCAGCCGTCGTCGGCGTCGGCCACCGGCCGGCCCAGCGGCACGGGCACGCCGGCGGCATTGAGCAGCTGCTTGGTGAGTTCCTTGTCCTGCGCAATCGATTCGGCCACGCCGCTGGTGCTGTCGATTTCGGCCGCCTGGATGCGGCGTTGCTTGGAGCCCCAGCCGAACTGCACCAGGCTGCCGCTGGTGAGGCGGCGGTACGGAATGCCGCGGGCCACGGCGGCATCGACGATGGAGCCGGTGCTCGGGCCGAGCCGCTCCGACTCGTCGAGGTCGCGCAATTCAGTGATGGCGGCGGAGGCGTCGAAGGCCGTGTCGGCCAGTGCGGCGGCAATCAGCTCTTCGGCCAGCGCGAGCGCGCGGCGCCCGACGGCTTCTTCGGTGTATTGGAAGGTGACCTGGTACACGCCTTCTTCCACGGTGGGCGAGGTGTGGCCGAAGTTGACGGCACAGCCGGCCTGCGCCTGCAGCGCCACGGCGGCGTTCTCGAGCACGTGCGCGAGTGCCAGCGGCTGGCCCAGCACCATCGGGTGCAGTTCGCCGATGGTGGGAAAGCGCGCACGCAGGCGGGCTTCGAAGCCCGGCAAACGGCTGATGGCGTTTTCATTGCCTTCGCAGGCAACGACCGCTTCGATGGCGGTGTGGCGGCTCCAGAGATTGGGACCGCGCAAGGCGCGGATACGGGTAACTTTCATGGGGCGGCGCGCATCAGGCAAATTGGGGTTGGGACGAAAGCGGCTGCGTCTGCGAGAGCTGCAGCGAGGCCAGCGCCGCCTGCAGGTCGGCTTCGAAAGCCTCGACACCCGCACCGATGAGGTTCAGCGGAATGCCCAGCGCCCAGGCTGCGGCCACCGCGGCCAGCAGGCTCTCGAGGCTGACGCCCGCATGCGTGGCGCGCCAGACGGTCAGGCGGCCGAGGCCGGGCAGGAACGATTCGCTGCTGCCGGTGGCCAGCACCACGCGGTCTTGCCGCACCAGCACGGCCTTGCCGCCCGCGGCCTGGTGTGCGGTGAGGGCAGGCGCCTGCGGATCGGCGGCATACAGGATGACGGAGCCGTCGCACAGCGGCGCCAGGCCCGCCACGCGCGGATCGCCCGCGTTGAGCACGGCTGTTCCTTCGGCCAGAACCACGTCGACCTGCGTGCGCAGCACCTTGACCATCTGGTCGCTTTCGGTGATGTCGTAGTCGGCCAGCGCCTCCACGCCTTCCAGGTCGGTGACGATGCCCACTTCGCAGCGGTCGTACGCAAGGCCGTCGCGCAGGATCGTTTCGGCGCCGTTCTCGATGACGACGGCTTCCACCGCGCGGTTCACGAGCAGGCGGTGGCCGGCGTCCCAGTTGGCGCTGTCGCGTGCATCGACGCGGCGGCGCTCGAGGAACAGGCCGTCGCGGCAGGCAAGGCCGGTGTGGCGCCCGCCAAGGTTGATGACCCAGGCGACCAGCCGCGCAAGCACGGCGGTGCCTTGGGAGCCTGCAACGCCCACCACCGGAATACGGCCCGGTGCGTCGTTGGGGAACAGGTGGTCGCAAATCGCGCGGCCCACCGGGCGCGGCGAACCGACGGCCGGCTTCAGGTGCATCAAGAGGCCGGGGCCGGCATTCACTTCGACGATGGCGCCGCGCTGCGGGCCGAGCGGCTTGCCGATGTCCTGCGCCACGAGGTCGATGCCCGCAATGTCGAGGCCCACCACGCGCGCGGCCAGCACGGCGGCATGCGCCACTTCGGGATGGACCTGGTCGGTGCAGTCGTTGGCCATGTTGCCGTTGCGCTGGATGGTGACCACGCGGCTCGCGGCCGGCACGGAAGCACCGTCGAGCTCCTGGCGCTTGAGCTCGAGTTGCAGCTTGGCATCGGTGGCCAGCACGATCAGGTCGAGCGGGTACTCTTCTTCAGCGCCGCGGCGCGGGTCGCTGTTGAGCTGCTTTTCGATGAGTTCGGCCACGGTGCTCTTGCCGTCGCCCGTCACGGTAATGATCTCGCCGCGCGCGGCCGCCACCACTTCGCCGCCCACCACCAGCAGGCGGTGTTCGTGGCCGCGAATGAAGCGCTCGACCATCACATCGCTGCCTTCGGGCTCGGCCACCGCGAAAGCGGCCATGACTTCTTCGCGCGTGGTGAGTTCGAGCGACACGCCGCGGCCGTGGTTGGCGTCCGAAGGCTTCACGACCACCGGCAGGCCGATGTCTTCGGCGGCTTCCCAGGCTTCTTCGGCGCTGGCCACTACCTGGCCTTCGGGCACCGGTACGCCGCAGCTGGCGAGCAGCGACTTGGTCAGTTCCTTGTCGCTGGCAATCGATTCGCCGATGGCACTGGTGTAGTCGGTCTCGGCGGTCCAGATGCGCTGCTGGTTGGCGCCGTAGCCCAGCTGCACCAGGTTGCCGCTGTTCAGCCGCATGTGCGGAATGCCGCGGTCCGTGGCTGCGGACACGATGGCCGCGGTGCTCGGGCCCAGGTAGCAGTCTTCGACCTTGGCCTTGACCGCATCGACCGCCTTTTGCACGTCGGCGGCGGTGAACGGGTCGTTGTTGATGGCCGCCATCAGCAGGCGGTGGCCTTCGGCCAGCGCCACCCGGGCCACCTGCTCGTCGCGCGCGCGAAACACCATGCGGTAGACGCCGTGCTCCGAGGTGCTGCGGGTCTGGCCGAAACCGGTCGGCATGCCCGCCAGGTTCAAGAGTTCGATCACCACGTGTTCGAGCACGTGGCCCGACCAGGTGCCTTCGGTCAGCCGCTGGATGAAGCCGCCGCGTTCGCCCACGCCGCAGTGGTGCTCGATGAGCGCCGGCAGCAGGGTCGTCAGGCGGTCGGTAAACCCGTCGATCTTGTTGGAGGGGTAGTCTTCCAGCTGGCCCAGGTCGAGCCACACTTCGAGCACCGGACGGTAGGTCCAGAGGTTGGGGCCGCGCAAATAGTTGATGCGCAACAGGCGGATGTCGTCGAAACGGGTCATGCAAACGTTCGATGTGCTTTGGCCGAGCACCACGGCGCCTTCAAGCGCGCCCATGGCAATCGGTCAGAATCGGCGCCCGACAAAGGACGCCATGGCGCGGTCCCTGAGGCCCGCGACGGGCAAGAGTCAAAGAAACACAATGCAACATCACGATCCAGTCGGCACCCGGGAGGGCGAAACAGAGGCGGCATCAGACGCGCTGAAAAGCCGGCTCACTGCCGCGGAAAACGTTCTGGTCACATTCCCGGTTGACCTCGACGAAGAACTTCTGTTTACGTTTGGCCTTGTGGCCCTGACCGACCGGCGGCTGATGGCGCTGCAACCGGGTGGGCAATGGTGTGAGTGGTCACTATCCGATGAGTCGCTGGAACTGTATCTCAACGACCATTCGGGCGTCGGAACCCTCGATCTGATCGGGGCCAAGGGCCGGCTGGCGCGCTGGCGCTTCACCTTGGCCAACCAGCCCGCCGCGCTGCGGCTGCTCAAGCTGTTCGGCCAGCGCGCGAACGGCGTTGTCGCCGAGGCGACAGCGGAGCCCGATGGCGACGACCTGGCCGCCGCCGACGCCGAGCTGCAAACGCCCCCTTCGACCTGGGTGCTGCTGCGCCTGGGCCGCTTTGCCAAGCCTTATCGCAAGCAGCTGATCGCGGGTTTCTTCCTGACCCTGATTTCGACCGCCGCGACGCTGGTGCCGCCGTACCTGACCATCCCGCTGATGGACGACATCCTGATTCCGTTCCAGAACGGGCAGAAGATCGATCCGTCCCGGGTGGGGCTGTACCTCAGCGGCCTGCTGGGCGCGGCGCTGGTCGGCTGGGGCCTGGGCTGGGCGCGCACTTATCTGCTGGCGCTGGTGTCGGAACGCATCGGCGCCGATTTGCGCACCACCACGTACGAGCATCTGCTTACGCTGCCGCTCGACTATTTCGGCGGCAAGCGCACGGGTGACCTGATGGCGCGCATCGGCTCGGAAACCGATCGCATCAACGTGTTTCTCTCGCTGCACGCGCTCGACTTTGCGAACGACGTGCTGATGATCGTGATGACCGCGGTCATTCTGGTGTCCATCAACCCGCTGCTGGCGGTGGTCACGCTGGTGCCGCTGCCCTTCATCGCCTGGATGATCCACGTCGTACGCGACCGGCTGCGCACGGGCTTCGAGAAGATCGACCGGGTGTGGTCGGAGGTCACCAACGTGCTGGCCGACACCATTCCGGGCATTCGCGTGGTCAAGGCCTTTGCGCAAGAGCGCCGCGAAGCCGAGCGCTTTCGCATTGCCAACGTCTACAACCTGCAGGTCAACGACAAGCTCAACCGCACCTGGTCGCTGTTCACGCCCACCGTGTCGCTGCTGACCGAAATCGGCCTGCTGGTGGTGTGGGGCTTCGGCATCTGGCAGGTGGCGCGCGGCAGCATCACCGTGGGTGTGCTCACCGCCTTCATCGCGTACATAGGCCGTTTCTACACGCGACTCGATTCCATGAGCCGCATCGTCTCGGTCACGCAAAAGGCCGCGGCGGGCGCCAAGCGCATCTTCGACATCCTCGACCACGTGAGCAACGTGCCGGAGCCCGCCAACCCGGTGAAGATCGAGCGCGTGCAGGGCCGCATCGAGATGAGCGGGCTGGGCTTTCGCTACGGTTCGCGCGCGGTGATCCGCGACCTCGACCTGACCATCGAGCCCGGCGAGATGATCGGCCTGGTGGGCCACAGCGGCTCGGGCAAGAGCACGCTGGTCAACCTGATCTGCCGCTTCTATGACGTGACCGATGGTGCCATCAAAGTCGACGGCACCGACATCCGCCGCTTTGCCGTGGCCGACTACCGGCGTCACGTCGGGCTGGTGCTGCAGGAGCCGTTTCTGTTCTTCGGCACCATTGCGCAGAACATCGCCTACGGCAAGCCCGATGCCACGCGTGAAGAAATCGTGGCCGCAGCGCGCGCCGCGCATGCGCATGACTTCATTCTTCGCCTGCCGCATGGCTACGACTCGCTCGTCGGCGAGCGCGGCCAAGGCCTTTCGGGCGGCGAGCGCCAGCGCATCAGCATTGCGCGCGCGCTGCTCATCGACCCGCGCATCCTCATCCTCGACGAGGCCACGTCGGCCGTGGACACCGAGACCGAGAAAGAAATCCAGAAGGCGCTCGACAACCTCGTGCAGGGCCGCACGACCATTGCGATCGCGCACCGCCTGTCGACGCTGCGCAAGGCCGACCGGCTGGTGGTGATGGACCGCGGCGAGGTGGTCGAGGTCGGTCCGCACGACGAATTGATGGCGAAGCAGGGCGCCTACTGGCGGCTCTACCAGGCGCAACTGCGCCAGGCGGACGACGATGCGAGCGAAGGCGCTGTGGACGAACGCGCGGGCGCCCAGCTGCCGTTGGTGAGCCATGCAGCGCATCCGGCGGGAGAGGCGTGATGAACGGCAACATTCCCGTCTTCAATCTCGAGCGCGATTCCTTCGGCCGCCTGGTGCTGACCGATGCCGAGGGCGAGCGCCACGTGGGCGTGACGCCTGTGCGGGCCTTTCCGCTCAGCGCGCCCGGCGAGGGCGTGTCGCTGGTCGGCGGCGAGGGCCGCGAGCTGGTCTGGATCGACCGCGTTCAGGTCTTGCCGGCGGAAACGCGCGCATTGCTCGAGCAAGAGCTGGCAGTGCGCGACTTTGCGCCCACGCTGCTGAAGCTGCATGGCGTGTCGAGCTTCGGCGTGCCCAGCACCTGGACCGTGAGCACCGACCGCGGTGAAACCACCTTCGTACTCAAGGCCGAAGAAGACATTCGCCGGCTCGAAGGCGGCGCGCTGCTGATTGCCAGCGCGCACGGCGTGCAGTTCCGCATTCCCGACGTGAAGGCGCTCGACCGCCCCTCGCGCAAGCTGCTCGAGCGCTTTCTCTAGCAGGCTGCGAAAATCGGGGCTTTTGTACCCGCGACGGCCCACCGCCGTCGAAGAGAAATGCCCCTGCACACCACCGCCCTCGTCCTGTTCTCCGGTGGCCAGGACTCGACCACCTGCCTCGCGGACGCGCTCTCCAAGTACCAGCGCGTCGAAACGCTGGGTTTCGACTACGGCCAGCGGCACCGCGTGGAGCTCGACGTGCGCGGCAGCATCCTGTCGAAGCTGCGCGAGCGCTTTCCAGACTGGGCGCCGCGGCTGGGCGAAGACCACGTGCTCACGCTCGCCGCACTGGCGCAGCTCGGCGGTTCCTCGCTGACGGAAGAGGTCGCGTTCGAAATGCAGGCCGACGGCCTGCCCAACACCTTCGTGCCCGGCCGCAACCTGCTGTTCCTCACCCTTGCCGGTGCGCTGGCCTACCGCCGCGGGCTGCAGGTGATCGTCACCGGCGTCTGCGAGACCGACTTTTCGGGCTACCCCGACTGCCGCGACGACACCATGAAGGCGATGCAGCTCGCGCTCTCGCTCGGGCTGGAGCGCCGCCTGGTCATCGAAACGCCGCTGATGTGGATCGACAAGGCCGAAACCTGGCAGATGGCGCACCGCCTGGGCGGCGCGCCGCTGGTCGACCTGATCGTGGAAGAAACCCACACCTGCTACCTTGGCGACCGCGAACATCGGCAGGCTTGGGGCTACGGCTGCGGCGAATGCCCCGCTTGCGATTTGCGCAAGAAGGGGTGGGAGCGCTACGCCTCTCGCGCCTAGGCGGCAACGGAGGCCGAGGTCTCCAGCCGATAGCGCGCGCCGCCGGCCGGTGCGCCTTCGGGCTGGGGCACCAGCGTCCAGCGCTGGTTGTGGAAGTCGCCGACCGCTGCCCGGTGCGCAATCGACACCATGGCGCCACCCGCGGCCTTCACCCTGTCGGAGAGACGCTTGTAGAGCACGCCTTCGGCCTCGGCATCGAGGGCGCTGGTGATCTCGTCGGCAAAAAGCCATGACGGCTTTTTCAGCAGCACGCGGGCAATGGAAAGGCGCTGCTGCTCGCCGCCCGAAAGCTTCTGGCTCCAGGCGTCGCTGTCGTCGAGGCGGTTGACCAGGTCGGGCAGAAGCGCATCGACCAGGGCCTGCCGCAGCTCGGCATCGCTGTAGTTCTCGGCCGGGTTGGGATAGGCCAGTGCATCGCGCAAGGTGCCGTCGGGCACGTAAGGCCGCTGCGGCATGAACACCGCGCCATCGGGCACTTTCACATGGCCATTTGCAAACGGCCAGATGCCGGCGAACGTGCGAAAGAGAGTCGATTTGCCGCTGCCCGAGGGGCCTTGCAGCAGCACGCTGTCGCCCGGTTGCACCGCCAGCGCCGCACCCGCCAGGAGCGACGTGCCGTTGGGCAGTCCGATGGACAGGTCTTCGGTGCCCAGGCTGACCGCGCTGTCGCGTTCGAGTTGCTCGTTGGGCGTTTCCTGCGCACGCATGGCTTCGTCGAAGCTGGTGAGCCGGTCGGCGGTGGCGCGCCAGATTGCAACCCGGTCATAGTTTTCGACAAACCAGGAGAGCGAGTCCTGTACCGTGTTGAAGGCACGGGCGATCTGCATCATTTCTCCGAACTGGATTGCGCCGCTGAAGAAGCGGGGCGCCGCAAGGAAGTACGGAAACACGATGGCCAGCTGCGCGAACGAGGCGGTGAAAGTGACCAGGTTCTTCTGCTGCTTGATGAGCGCAAGATAGTTGCGCAGCACGCTCGAAAAGCGCATGTCGAGTTGGCCGCGCTCCACGCGCTCGCCATGATCAAGGGCAATGGCCTCGCTGTACTCGCGCACACGCACCAGGTGGTGCCGAAAATCTGCTTCGAGGCGCTGTTGCTGGAAGTTGAGCCCGATCAGCGGCCGGCCGATGAAGTGGGTGATGACCGTGCCCACCGTGCAGTAGATCACCGCGACCCACACCATCAGCCCCGGCACGGTGAATTCATGCCCCCCCAGGGTGAACGCAAACTGCCCTGACAGGCTCCAGAGAATGCCGACGAAGGTCACCAGCGTCACGACCGAGTTCAGGATGCCCATCGACAAAGTCACCGTGTAGTCGGTGAACATTTGCATGTCTTCCTGGATGCGCTGGTCCGGGTTGTCGGTATTGGCGGGCTGGTCGTCCGCTGTGCCGGGCTTCTGAGCGTAGCGGGCGAGTTCCAGCCGGTAGAAGGTGCGGTTGGCCATCCACCGGCTGAGATAGTTGCGCGTCATCCATGCGCGCCAGCGCACCTGGAGCAACTGCGTCAGATAAAACTTGAGCACCGCAACGCCGATGCCAGCCATTGCGATGTAGGTGAAGCGCAGCAGCTGGGTCCAGAAGACTGGCTCGTTCTTGTTCTGCAGGGCATCGAAGAAAACCCGGCTCCAGTCGTTCAGCAGCACCGCAACATAGACGGTGCCCAGGTTCAGCGCGATCACGGCCGCGAACATTCCGCGGGCGCGCCACTTCTCCTCAGACTTGAAATAGGGTGCGGACAGGGCCAGGACGCGGCGCAAGACCTGGGCGAACGTGGCGGCACGCGCCTTGACGGATAAAGACATGCAGTTTCCTCACTAGGGCGCAGGCGCGCCCGACATCGTGAGGAACATAGTAGTCAAATGTTCCTTAAACGGGCCTGAAGCCGAGCCCGAAGCCTGGAAAAGTGCTCAATGCAGCATGACCCGCGCCGCAGTCTGCAAAAAGTGCTTGAGCGGCGGCGTCTGCAGTCCGGCCACCTTGGCCTCTTCATCCCAGAGCCGCAGCCGGATCGCATCACCCGACCAGGGGTGGTCGGCAAAGCGCCGGACGGCTTCGGCGCTCATCGGCCCGCCCTGCAGTGCCAGGCTGCGCACCGAATCGGGCGAAAGCCGCGCGAAGTAGTCGGGGCGCGTCGCGCAAAGATAGCGTTTGGCGTCCACATGCAGGCGAATCGGCTCGCGTACCTCCAGTCCGAAGGCGCCGCGCAGCACCGGCATTGCAATGTACTGGTGGCGGTCGTCGATGCCGAGCTCGGTGGGTGAGCGCGAGAGTGTTTGGTGCTCCGCGATCAGCAGGTGGCCAAGGTCATGCAGCAGCGAGGCCGTGACCAGCGCGTCTTCCGCGCCGGCCTGCTCGGCCAGCCACGCGCATTGCAGCGCATGTTCGAGCTGCGACACCGGCTCGCCTGCATAGGCAACCCCGCCCCGTTCGGCGAACAGGCGGGCGATCTCGGCGAGGTCGAGTGTCATGGCTCTGAAACAAAAGGCGGAAAGCGCAGGCGGCAGGGCGCCAGCTTCGTGCATTGCGGTGACAAGGGCATGACGAAGCCCTGCAAGCACCGTGCCGGCGCGCGCCTTCTGACAAATGCCTGTCACACGCCGCTGCCAGCATCGCCGCGTTCATGGCGCTGGCCGTGGGTACTTTCTTCTTCCGCATTCCTTTCCGCTTCGTCTTCTTTTCCGAGGTATTCCCCATGCTGCGTCGTTCTATCCGCTGGGCCGCCGTGCCGGCCGCTCTGCTCTCGCTGGCCTTTGCCGCTTCGGCCCAGGGCCGCACCGAACTGCTGGTGTACACCGCGCTCGAGGCCGACCAGGTGCAGGCCTACAAGGCCGCCTTCGAAAAGGAGAACCCGGCGATCGAACTGAAGTTCGTGCGCGACTCCACCGGCATCGTCACCGCCAAGCTGCTGGCCGAAAAGGCCAACCCGCAGGCCGACGTGGTGTGGGGCCTGGCCGCCACCTCGCTGATGCTGCTCGACAAGGAAGGCATGCTCCAGCCCTATGCGCCCAAGGGCCTCGACGCCATCAAGCCCACCATGCGCGACCCGGCCAATCCCCCCAAGTGGGTGGGCATGGACGTGTGGTCGTCGGCCATCTGCTTCAACACCGCCGAAGCCACGAAGAAGAGCCTGCCCAAGCCCACCAGCTGGGCCGACCTGACCAACCCGGTCTACAAGGGCCAGATCACCATGCCCAACCCCGCGGCTTCGGGCACCGGCTACCTGATGGTGTCGGGCTGGATCCAGATGATGGGCGAAGAAAAAGCGTGGAAGTACATGGACGCGCTGCACCAGAACATCGGCATCTACAGCCAGTCGGGCAGCAAGCCCTGCCGCCAGGCCGGCGCCGGCGAGTTCGCGCTCGGCATGTCGTTCGAATACCGCGCCAACAAGACCAAGCGCGACGGCGCACCCATCGACATCGTGCTGCCCAAGGAAGGCCTGGGCTGGGATATGGAAGCCACCGGCATCCTGAAGACCAGCAAGAAGCAGGAAGCCGCCAAGGCGCTCGCCGACTGGGCCGTGACCAAGCAGGCCAACGAGCTGTACGCGAAGAACTTTGCGGTGCTCGCACTGCCGGGCATCCAGGAAAAGCTGGAGTTCGTGCCGGGCGACGTGGAGAAGCTGCTTGCCAAGAACGACTTCACCTGGGCTGCCGCCAACCGCGATCGCATCCTGACGGAATGGTCGAAGCGCTACGAATCCAAGTCGGAAAAGAAGCCGATGTGATCGGGCTTGAGAACAGCACCAGCTTCAGCCTCAGCAGATGACCAGCTTTCTTTCTCTTCGCGGCATCGGCAAGTCCTTTGGCGCCACGCGGGTGCTCGACGGCATCGACCTGGACATCGAACCGGGCGAGTTCGTGTGCCTGCTCGGGCCCTCGGGCTGCGGCAAGACCACGCTGCTGCGCATCGTGTGCGGCATCGAGCGCGCCGACAGCGGGCAGATCCTGCTCGGCGGGCAGGACATCGCGGGCCTGCCGCCCGCGGCGCGCGGCTTTGGCGTGGTGTTCCAGTCGTATGCGCTGTTCCCCAATCTCACGGCCGCGCAGAACATTGCCTACGGCCTGCATCCCACGGGCGCACTGGCCCGCGAAATGGCCAAGCGCTCGCGCGAGATGCTCGACCTGGTCGGCCTGGCGGCGCATGCCGACAAGTACCCGGTGCAGCTCTCGGGCGGACAGCAGCAGCGCGTGGCACTGGCCCGCGCGCTGGCACCCAACCCGCGCCTTCTGCTCTTGGACGAACCGTTGTCGGCACTCGATGCGCAGGTGCGCGCAAGCTTGCGCAGTGAAATACGCTCGCTGCAAAAGCGCCTGGGCATCGTCACCATCATGGTCACGCACGACCAGGAAGAAGCGCTTTCGATGGCCGACCGCGTGGTGCTGATGCACAACGGCCGGATCGAGCAGGCCGGCACGCCCGACGAGCTCTACCGCCAGCCGCGCACGCGCTTCGTGGCGGGCTTCGTCGGCCGCATGAACATGCTGCCCGCCACGGTGCTGGCCGATGGCAAGGTGCGTGTGCGCGACAGCGAGTTGTTCTGCGCGCCTGGCAGCCTGAGCGTCGGTGCGCAGGCCACAGTGGGCATCCGGCCCGAGCATGTGGTGGTCAAGCGCTTCGGTTCCGAACTCGGCGCCAACAGCTTTGCGGCGCGGCTGTTGGACACGGAATTTTTCGGCAACCGGACCTCGGCACGGCTGGCTTGCGAGCCGCTGGGTATCGAGATCGAAGCCGAGCTGCCGGCCGATGCGCGGGGCGACGGCGGGGAGCCGCTGGTGCCCAGCAGCATGGTGCATATCCAGTTGCCTTTGAATGCGCTGTCTGTTCTGGCGCATTGAATGAGTGCTCGCTTTCTCATTGCGGCGGGTCGTTCGGGGCGCGCACCCGCCGACGGGGAACCTTTCTCCGCGAATGTCCCCCGGCCTGCGGCCTCCTCCTTTATTTCGCTGCGCAAGGCACCCCGCCAGCGGGTGCGTAGCAAAGAGCGGTCGTTGATCAGCGTTGCGTCAGCAGCGTGCCCCAGTGCACAGGGCATCGGGTGCTCCGCGCAGCGAAATAAAGGAGGAGGGCGAAGCCCGGGGGACATTCGCGGAGGGGAGTACCCGGTGGCCTTTGCACCCGCCCCGAACTCAACCACCGCCAATTCGCCAGCGGGGTCCTGCTGACATGAGCAGCTCTCCCGAAGCCATCGCCACCATTCCAACGGTGACGCCACGCAGCAGCGAATTCGACCGCGAACGCTGGCTGACAGGCGCCGCTGTGTGGCTCGTCGTATTGCTGCTGGTGGTGATCGTCGCGCTGCCCGTTGGCGCACTGGTCGGACAGAGCTTTTTCGACCGCACCGGCGTGTTCGTCGGCCTCGCCAATTTTGCGCGTTACCTCGAGAACCCCGCACTGGTGCAGTCGGCTTTCAACAGCCTGGGGCTTGCGGCGATCAGCGCGGTGATCTGCACGGCCGTTGCCTATGTGTACGCCTACGGCCTCACGCTCTCTTGCATGCCGGCCAAGGGTGTTCTGCGCGCCGTGGCACTCATTCCGCTGCTTGCGCCTTCGCTGTTGCCGGCCATCAGCCTGGTCTATCTGTTCGGCAACCAGGGGATCTTCAAGGGGCTGTTGGGCGATGTGTCGATCTATGGCCCGCTGGGCATTGTGCTGGGGTCGGTGTTCTGGACGCTGCCGCATGCGCTGCTGATTCTTACCACCGCCATGGCCACTTCCGATGGTCGTCTCTACGAAGCGGCGCAAACGCTTGGTGCTTCTCGTTGGCGCATCTTCCGCACCGTCACGCTGCCGTCCTCCCGCTACGGTCTCATCGTGGCCTCGATGGTGGTGTTTGTGCTGGTCATCACCGACTTCGGCGTGCCGAAGGTCGTGGGCGGGCAGACCAGCGTGCTCGCCACCGACATCTACAAGCAGGTGGTCGGGCAGCAGAATTTTCAGATGGGCGCGGTGGTCGGCCTGGTGTTGTTGATTCCGGCGGTGCTGTCGTTCTTGGTCGAGCGGCACGTGCGCAGCAAACAGGCTGCAGCGCTCTCGGCGCGCGCTACGCCCTATCGGCCCGAGCCTGTCAAAACGCGCGACCGCGCGCTGCTGGTGTTCTGCACGATCACGGCCTGCGCCATCCTCGTGATGATCGGCATGGCGGTGTTCGCATCGCTTGCTACCTACTGGCCCTACAAGCTCGCGCCGTCGCTCAAGAACTACGACTTCGGCAACATGGACGGCGGCGGCTGGGGCAGCTACTTCAACTCGCTGCGGCTCGCAGTATGTGCGGCGATGGTTGGGGCGTTCATTACCTTCATCTCGGCCTACCTGGTCGAAAAGCCGCGCCACTTCGGCCTGCCGCGCGAGTTGCTCAACCTGCTGGCCAACCTGCCGCTCGCGGTGCCGGGGCTGGTGCTCGGCGTGGGCTACATCTTCTTCTTCATCTCGCCCTCGAACCCGCTGCGCGCCATCTACGGCAGCATGACCATCCTCGTGGTGTGCACGGTGGCGCATTTCTTCTCGGTGGCGCACCTTACTTCGCTCACTGCACTGCGCCAGCTCGACCGTGAATACGAGTTGGTGTCCGAGTCGATGGGTGTTCCCTTCTGGCGCACGCTCTGGCGCGTGCACCTGCCGGTGTCGTTGCCCACCGTGCTCAATGTGGGCGGCTATTTCTTCGTCAACGCGATGACGACCGTATCGGCCGTCGTGTTTCTCTACTCGCCGCAGACCACGCTGGCCGCCATTGCGGTGCTCAACATGGACGATGCCGGCGACGTGGCGCCCGCGGCCGCCATGGCCTCGCTGATCATGCTCACGGCCGCTGTCGGCCGTGGCGTGTTCGCGCTGGCAGGGCACTGGGCGCTTGCGCGAACCCAAACCTGGAGAAACCGGTAATGCCCGGACCTCGAATCGACAGCAGCAACAAGAGCAAAGACAGCTTCGACGTGATCGTCGTCGGTGCCGGCATCGTGGGCATGGCCCATGCCTACACGGCGGCGCAGCGCGGCCTTAAGGTGTGCGTGGTCGAGCGCGATGCGGCCTGCATCGGCGCGTCGATTCGCAACTTCGGCTTCATCACCATCACCGGCCAGGCGCCCGGCGACACCTGGCGCCGCGCGATGCACGCCCGCGAGGTCTGGCAAGAAATCGCGCCGCAGGCCGGTATCGACATCGTGCATCGCAACCTCTGGCTCGCGGCCTACCGGAGCGAAGCGCACGACGTGCTCGAAGCCTTCATGCGAACCCCGATGGGCGAAGCCTGCGAACTGCTCGATGCGGCCGATGCGCAGGCCAAGGCGCCGGCACTGAGCCTGGCCGATGCGCGTTCGGTGCTGTTCAGCCCGCACGAGCTGCGCGTCGAGTCGCGCACCGCCATCGGCCTGCTTGCGAAATGGCTGGCCGAAGCGCACGGCGTGGTGTTCCGCTTCGGAGAGACCGTGCACGAGGTCGAAACGCCGCGTGTGCGCACCTCGCGCGGCACCTTGCGCGGCGAGCGCGTGGTGGTGTGCACCAACACCGACCTGCACGGTCTGTTTGCCGACCGCATTGCCGCACACGCGCTCACGCTGTGCCGCCTGCAGATGTTGCGCGTCAAGCCCGAGGCGGGATTTCGCCTGCCGGGCTCCGTAATGATGGATCTGAGCCTGGTGCGCTACGAGGGCTACAGCACGCTGCCCGAAGCGGCCGCGCTGCGCGCGCGGCTGCAGGAGGAAGAGGCCGCTTCGCTCGCGCATGGCATTCACCTCATCGTGGTTCAGAGCGCAGATGGCTCCCTGGTGGTCGGCGATTCGCACCACTACGGCGAAGCGCCCGAACCGTTTGCAATGGAAGAAGTCGACCAGCTCATCCTTCGCCATCTGCGCAGCACGCTCAATCTCGAAACAGCGCAGGTCACCGAGCGCTGGACCGGTGTGTATCCGTCGTCGAAGACCGCACCCTGCATGATCGATGCGCCCGACGACGCGACCCGCGTGGTGCTGGTCACCAGCGGCACCGGCGCGAGCACCGGCTTCGGTATTGCGCACGACGTATTCAAGACATGGTGAACACCCCTTTATGAACGCCCACAACCACTCCAAGCTTCAGGCCGTCGTCTTCGACTGGGCTGGCACCATCATCGACTTCGGTTCCTGCGCGCCCATGGGCGCTTTCGTGAAGCTGTTCGAACAGTTCGGAGTGGACATCACCATTGCCGAGGCACGCGGGCCCATGGGCATGGCGAAGTGGGACCACATCAAGGCGCTGGGCACGCTGCCGCGCATCGCGTCGCAATGGGAGGCCAGTCAGGGGCATGCCTTCGACGATGCCGATGTCGACCGCCTCTATGAAGTGTTCACGCCGATGAACGCGGCCAGCGTGCGCGACCATGCCGAGTTCATTCCCGGCGCGCTGGAGGCCGTCAACGCCGCGCGAGAACGCGGGCTCAAGATCGGTTCGACCACGGGCTACAACCGCCCGATCATGGAGGTGGTCGTGCCGATCGCCGCGGCCGGCGGCTATGCGCCCGACAACCTTGTGTGCGCCGGCGACCTTGCCGAGGGCCGCCCGTCGCCGCTCATGATGTACCGCTGCTTTGCCGACTTGGGCGTGTGGCCGCCGCACACGGTGGTCAAGGTCGACGACACCGGCGTGGGCCTGCAGGAAGGCCTCAACGCCGGTACCTGGGCCGTGGGCCTTGCGGTGAGCGGCAACGCGACCGGACTCACGCTCGCCGAATGGCAGACGCTCGATGCTGCACAGCAGCAGGAACATCGCGAGCGCGCCACCGCGCAACTGCAGGCCGCGGGCGCGCACTATGTGATCGACAGCGTGGCCGACCTGCCCAATGTGCTCGAAGACATCGAGCGCCGGCTGCATGGCGGCGAGCGGCCGGCGGCCGCCTGACGGTTCGATGATGCCGCGCGGCACGGCGCGGCGTCCGACTTGACTTGCCTTGCAGCGGGCATAGCATCCGCCGCATGAGAAGCACAGCCTTCGTTCTTCTGTTCTGCATCGGCCTGTTGACGGCCGGCTGCAACGACAAGCCCAAGCCGGGTGGGCCGATGCCCAAGGCTTCGGCGATTGTCGTGGTGCCGGCACTGTCCGCAGGCTGATTCGCCGCAACGGGCGCCAGGTGGCCGCGTGCCGCCGGGGATTGCGCGCTCGCGTCCATGCGTCTTCGCATCCGGGGGTATTCTCGGTGCGGAGAAAAAGCAATGAGAACACCAGAGACAACCATCCACCAGGCCGATTCGCGCTATGCCATGCTGCGGCTCGGCATCACCCTGCTGGTCATGACGGTCGGCAGCAGCGGCATGTACGTGGTGTCGGTGATGCTGCCTGCCGTGCAGGCCGAGTTCGGCGTTGCGCGCGCCGATGCTTCGCTGCCATACACCCTGCTGATGCTCGGCTTCGGCGTGGGTGGGGTACTGATGGGGCGGTTGGCCGATCGCTTCGGTGTGATGTGGCCCTTGCTGATCGGCGCATTGAGCCTCGGTGTCGGCTATGTGGCATGCGGCATGGCCAACAGCATCTTCGCCTTCATCGCGGCGCAGGCGGTGCTGGTCGGGCTGCTGGGCAGCGCCGCGGCTTTTGCGCCGCTGGTGGCGGACACGTCGCTGTGGTTCGTCAAGCGGCGCGGCATTGCGGTGGCGGTGTGCGCAAGCGGCAACTACGTGGCCGGCGCCATCTGGCCGCCCATTGCGCAGCATTTCATCGAGACGGTCGGTTGGCGTCAGACCTATATCGGCATGGGCATTTTCTGCGGCCTGGCGATGGCGGCGCTCGCGCTTTTCTTTCGTGCACGGCCGCCGGCATTGGCCGCCGCGCCGATCGGCGCAACATCCGGCGCGGCGCCGGTGCGCAACATGATGCGGCCCTTCGGCCTCAGCACGGGCACGGCCCAGGGCCTGCTGTGCGTGGCAGGCGTGGCCTGTTGCGTGGCCATGGCCATGCCGCAGGTCCACATCGTCGCCTATTGCGGCGACCTCGGCTACGGCGCCGCGCGGGGTGCGCAGATGCTGTCGCTGATGCTGGGCTTCGGCGTGGTGAGCCGGCTGGTGTCGGGCGCCATCTGCGACCGCATCGGCGGGCTGCGAACGCTGCTGCTGGGCGGCGTGCTGCAGTGCGTGGCGCTGCTTCTGTTCCTGCCGTTCGACGGGCTGGTGCCGCTGTATGTGATCTCGGCGCTGTTCGGCCTGTTCCAGGGCGGCCTCGTGCCGTCTTACGCCATCATCGTGCGCGAGCACTTTCCGCCCGCGGAAGCAGGCGCGCGCGTGGGCACGGTGCTGATGTTCACGCTCTTCGGCATGGCGCTGGGCGGCTGGATGTCGGGCAAGATCTTCGACCTGACGGGCAGCTACCACGCGGCGTTCCTGAACGGCATTGGGTGGAACCTGCTGAACGTCAGCATCGCGGCGCTGCTGACGTTCAGGGTTCGCAAGCTGTGGCTTCGCACCGCGGCGGCGTAGCGCGCAACGCCCGCGCCGCCGCGATGCAAGGCTCGTCAGAGATCTGACAGGCCCATCGCCGGATCGCTCACCGTGTGCTTGCCGGTTTCCACACGGCCTGCAAAGCGGCGCAGGTAGCCGGGGTCGGCATCGCAGGTGACCGCGAAGTCGTACCACTGGCCGCTGGTGGCAAGCTCCCAGTGCTGTTCGGCCGTGGCGCCGCCGTCGACGGTCGAAATCCACGGGCCGTCATTGCGGTAAGCCTTGGCGCTCACAGTGAACTTGCAGCTCTTTGTTCCGCCGTTGCGCATGTCGAGATAGACGTTGCCGTTGGCAATGTCGTAGCACACACGCACTTCAGGGATCGCGCCACTGGTGCGCAGCGCGTCCAGGTTGCCCTTGAAGTGGCGGTGAAAGCCGTTGGGGCCGAGCACCCACAGGTCGTAGAAGCCGCTGTTGTCGACGGCCGCATTCCAGGTGTCGTCGAGTGTCTTGCCGGATTCCACCGTGTAGCGCCGCGGCAGGCGACCGAGGTTGAGCTTGTCGTACACGTGGAACACCGCGCCCGCCTTGCCTGTGTTCGAGAACAGCAATTGCACCGTACCGGCAGCCGCGTCGGCGCGCGCGCTGGCATGCAGCTCGTACGGCAGCGCGCGCGAGGGGCGCGTGCCGGTCGGCTGGCGTGGCAGCTGCGGATCGATCGGCAACGGTACCTGGCCCAGCGCCTCCTGGCTCAGCCGGAGCTGGTCGGCCTGGTCGCGAGTGCTGCGGCCCGCCAGCGTGGGCAGAGGCTCGTCGTTCGGGTTGGCAAAGTTGAAGGCGCTGGTGAGGTCGCCGCACACCGTGCGCCGGAACGCGCCGATGTGGGGCTCCTTCACGCCGAAGCGCGCTTCGATGAAGCGGATCACCGACGTGTGGTCGAAGGCCTGCGAGTTGACCCAGCCGCCGCGGCTCCATGGCGAGATCACGTACATCGGCACGCGCGGGCCGGGGCCGTAGACGCGTCCGTCGGGCGCAGGCTGCTTGGTGCTACCGGGCGGCGCCGCCTGGGTGAAGTACTCAGGAGCCAGGTCCGCAGCGGGCAGCGTGGTCTTGCCGGCAAAGGTGCCGTCGCCGACCGGAGATGGCGCCGAAGGAGAGGGCACGTGGTCGAAGTAGCCGTCGTTCTCGTCGAAGTTGACGAGCAGCACGGTCTTGCTCCAGACCTCGGGCACGGCCGTGAGTGCGTCCAGCACCTCTTGCAGGAACCATGCGCCTTGCACCGGGCTCGACGGGCCCGGGTGCTCGCAGTAGATCGACGGCGCATTCATCCAGCACACCTGGGGCAGCTTGCCTTCGCGGATGTCGCGCCTGAAGGCGTCGAGGTAGTCCTCGGGCCGGGTGCCCGGCAGCGTGTTGGCCACGCCCTTGTAGAGCGGGCTCTTCGCGTCGTCGGTGGCGCGGTCGTAGGCGCGGTAGGGCAGTGGCTGGCCGGTGTCGGCATAGGGCGTGTTCGGCTTGCCGCCGCTGGACACCGGAAAGCCCGAGTCGAGGTTGGCCTGGCGGAACTGCCGGAACGCACCCAGCATGTTGTCGCCCCATTCGTCGGGCATGTTCTGGTAGCTGATCCAGCGCACGCCCGCTTCTTCGAGGCGCTCGGCATAGGTCTTCCATGTGTAGCCGGTGTTCACCGACTCGGGGCGCCCGTCGATCCAGTCCCACTCGTTGGTGACGAAGGCGGTGCCGCTAGCGGTTGCACCGTTGGTGCCGGTGAGGTGGAAGGCCCGGTTCGCATCGGTGCCGGTGTGCATGCTGCAGTGGTACGCATCGCAAAGCGTGAAGGCGTTGGCCAGCGCAAACTGGAACGGGATCTCCGCCTCCTTGTGGTAGCCCATGGCCTTGGTAGTCTTGTAGCGCGGCCACTGGTACATGCGCCCGGCGTCCCAGGCGTTCTGGCTGTCGGCCCAGTCGTGGGGCGTTCCGCCGTCGCGCTGCGCGTTGCCCTTGCGGCTGTCCAGGTGATAGGGCAGCACCAGCTTTCCGCTGGCGTCGGTCTGCTGCCACACGTTCAGGCCCTTGGGCAGCGGAATGGTGAACCGGTCGCCAAAACCGCGCACGCCCATGAGCGTGCCGAAGTAGTGGTCGAACGAACGGTTCTCCTGCATCAGGATGACGATGTGCTCGACGTCCTGGATGGTGCCGGTCTTGTTGTTGGCGGGAATGGCCAGCGCGCGCCGGATGCTCGGCGGAAAGGCCGAGACCGCGAGCGCCGCGGCGCCCGTGGTGGCGGCGCCTGTGAGAAATCTGCGGCGTGAGTTCATTGCGCGTGCAGCCTCACAAGTCGGCCAGGCCCATGGCGGGGTCGCTCACCGAGTGCTTGCCGGTTTCGACGCGGCCCGCAAAGCGGCGCACGAAGCTCGTGTCCGCATCGCAGGTCACGGCAAAGTCGTACCACGCGCCGCTGCTTGCCAGGTCCCAATGCAGTTCGGCCTTGGCGCCACCCGCTACCGTTGCGGTCCACGGACCGTCGGTGCGATAGGCCTTGGCGCGCACGGTGAACTTGCAGGCATTCTTGCCGCCGTTGAGCATTTCCAGGTACACGTTGCCGTTGGCAATGTCGTAGCACACGCGCACTTCAGGCGCGGCCGCGTCGCCGCTGCGAAGCGCGTTCAGGTCGCCCTTGAAGTGGCGATGGAAGCCGTTCGGCCCGAGCACCCACAGGTCGTAGAAGCCGCTGTTGTCGCTCAGCGAGTTCCAGGCGTCGTCCAGCGTCTTGCCGGGCTCGACCATGTAGCGGCGCGGCAGGCGGTCGAGGTTGAGCTTGTCGTACACATGGAACACCGCGGCGGCCGTGCCGGTGTTGGCAAACAGCAGCTGGGCTTTTCCGCCGGTGGCGTCGATGCGGGCGCTCGTGTGCAGTTCGTACGGCAACGCGCGCGAAGGGCGTGTGCCTTTGGCTTGAAGCGGCAGTTGCGGCAGCGCCGGAAACGGCACTTGCGAAAGTGCCTGTTGATCCGTGCGCAGCTGGTCGGCCTGCGCCTTGGTCTTTCGGCCTGCGAGTGTGGGCAGCGCTTCGTTGTTGGGCGACACGAAGTTGAAGGCGCTGGTGAGATCGCCGCACACCGCGCGGCGGAAACCGCTGATGTTGGTTTCCTTCACGCCGAAGCGCGCCTCGATGAAGCGGATCACCGAGGTGTGGTCGAAGGCCTGCGAGTTGACCCAGCCGCCACGGCTCCAGGGTGACACCACATACATCGGCACGCGCACGCCGGGGCCGTAGACGCGGCCGTCGGGTGCAGGCTGTTTGGCGGTGCCGGGCGGGCTCGGATGGTTGAAGTATTCGGGCGAGAGCGCTTCGAGCGGCAGCGTGGTCTTGCCTGCCGGCGTTCCGTCGACGTTGATTGACGGTGCGGCCGGTGAAGGCACGTGGTCGAAGTAGCCGTCGTTCTCGTCGAAGTTGATGAACAGCACGGTCTTGCTCCACACCTCGGGCACCGCGGTGAGCGCGTCCAGCACTTCCTGGGTGTACCAGCCGCCCTGCACCGGGCTCGAAGGGCCGGGGTGCTCGGAATAGGCCGCGGGCGCGACGATCCACGACACCTGGGGCAGCTTGCCGTTCTTGATGTCCTGGCGGAACTGTTCGAGAAAGCCGCCGTCGGGCATGGTGTTGGCAATGCCCTTGTAGAGCGGATTGCCGGCGTCGTCGCTGGCCGGGTCGTACGCCGGGGAGATCGCGCTGTTGCTCACCGGCTTGCCCGAGGCTTCGTTCGCCAGCCGATACTGCTTGAAGCCGGCCAGCGAGTTGTCGGTGAAGTTGTCGGGCATGTACTGGTAGACGATCCAGCTGACCTTGGCTTCCTGCAGGCGCTCGGGGTAGGTCTTCCAGCTGTAGCCGTTGGCGGAGCTGCCGATGTCGTCCCACTCGTTGTTGACCGTGGCCACGTTCGCGCCCGTGGGGCCGTTGGTGCCGGTCCAGAGGAACATGCGGTTCGAATTGGTGCCGGTGTGCATGCTGCAGTGGTACGCGTCGCAGAGCGTGAACGCGTTGGCGAGCGCGAACTGAAATGGCAGTTCCGCCTCTTGCAGGTAGCCCATCGACTGGGTGAAAGGCGCCTCGTCCGTTTTCTTGTATTTCACCCATTCATGCATGCGCCCTCCAGCCCATGCATCCTGCCCGTCGCTCCAGCTGTGCGGCGTGCCAGTCATGCGTTGCGCATTGCCCTTCGAGCCGTCGAGGTGGTAGGGCAGCACTTCCTTGCCGGTGTCGTCCAGTTGCTGCCACACGCTGCGGCCATTGGGCAGCGGAATGGTGAAGCGGTCGCCGAACCCTCGCACGCCCATGAGCGTGCCGAAGTACTGGTCGAACGAACGGTTCTCCTGCATCAGGATGACGATGTGCTCGACGTCTTGAATGGTGCCGGTCTTGTTGTTGGCGGGAATGGCGAGCGCGCGGCGGATGCTGGGTGGAAAGGCGGCGAGTGCGAGCGCGGCGGCGCCGGTGGTGGCCGTGCCCTGCAGGAATTTGCGGCGTGAGTTCATGGTCTTCTTGTGTTTGGTCATGAGGAGATGCGGTGGCGTTGCGTGGGTGCGCTCAAGGCGCGCAGCGCATCTCGGGTTTCACGCCCGTGTCGGGTGCGGGCGGGTTCGGATTGGCGGGCACTTCGGGGTTGGTGGGCGTGGTGGGTGCGCCGGTGCCGGGCGGGAAACCGGAGAAGCCGCCGCCTCCATCGCCGCCACCGCAGGCGGAAAGGGCGCAAGCCAGGGCCAGTGCGGAAAAGAGCCGCACGGAGGGGAATGGGAGTCGCATGGTGGGTTCCTTGGTGTTGTCGTGTACGGACGGTTCGGATGCGACAAAAAAAAGGCGCCATGAAGGCACCGCGCACCGGACAGACCGCAAGACTAGGGAAAACCCGTTACACCGCCATGAAGAAGCGATGACAACGCTCAAGCGCTGGGCGCGCCAGGGGAGCGGAGCGCCGCGAAAGCGCCCGCCCAGCGAGAGGCTCAGCCCTCGTTGCTGATGCCGCTGGAGACGTGGCCGGCGGGCACGTGGCGTGCCGCGGCGTCGACGTGGCCGGTCTGGTCGTCGAAGAAGAAGTCGGGCTCGAACTCGCGCAGGAATTCACCCTTGGGCAGGCCGCCGAGGAACATCGCCTCGTCGACGCGGATGTTCCACTTCATCAGCGTGCGGATCGCGCGTTCGTGCGCGGGCGCGCTGCGTGCGGTGACCAGTGCGGTGCGGATGCGCATCTGCGCATTGCCCGCCAGCTGCAGCCGATGCAGCGCGGACAGCAGCGGCTTGAACGGGCCTTCGGGCAGCGGCAGGTCGGCCTTGCTGAGCTCGTGCGCCTGGAAGGCGTCCAGGCCCTCGGCCTGGAACACCCTCTCGGCCTCGTCGGAGAACAGCACCGCGTCGCCGTCGAAGGCAATGCGCACTTCGTTGGGCCAGGCATCGCTGGCCTTGACCGATTCGACCAGCACCCGCGCGGCCGGAAAGCCGGCGTTGAGCGCCTCGCGCACGTCTTGCGCATTGACCGACAGGAACAGATGCGCGCGCAGCGGCCGCAGGTAGCCGAAGGGCGGGCGGCCTTGCGTGAACACGCCGCGCTGCAGCTTGATGTCGGCGGCCGCGCTGGAGCGGAAGATGCGCATGCCAGAGACGGGATCGTTGCGCGAAAGAATGACCACCTCGACACGCTGCACGCCGTCGTCGTTGAAGCGCAGCAGCTTGCGGATCAGCGAATACGCGATGCCGGGTGCGGCCGGCACGTCGATGCGGTCGAGCTGCAGCTTCATGTAGCCCTCGTTGTCGCCGGCCTCGAAGATCTTGTTTTCTTCTTCGAGGTTGAACAGCGCGCGCGACGATATCGCGACCACGAGCTTGTCTTCGAGCGTGACGGGCATGAGGTTTTTCGGGTTCCCTGGCGGGCGTTACTTGACGAACTGGTTCAGCTGGATGATAGGCAGCATCACCGCCAGCACAATGAGCATCACCACGCCGCCCATGGCCACGATCAGCAGCGGCTCTAGGATGGTGGCCAGGTGCATCGCGCGGCGCTGCACTTCGGCGCCGAGTTGGTTGGCCGCACGCTGCAGCATCAGCGGCAGCGTGCCGGTCTGTTCGCCCAGGCGGGCGAACATCGACACCAGCCCCGGAAAGCGCTTTTTCTGCGCCAGCGCCGAGGCGAGCGGCGCGCCTTCGCGCACCAGCACCAGCGCATCGAGCGCATCCGCGCGCATTGCGCGGTTGCCGAGCGTTTCGGAAGCGGCCTGCAGCGCGCGCAGGATGGGTACGCCGGCGGTCGCGAGCATGGCCAGCGTGCTTGCGAAGCGCGCCGCGTTGTAGCCGCGCGCGAGCTTGCCGACCAGCGGCAGCTTGAGCCAGGCGGCATCGAACTTCAGGCGAAACGCTTCTTGCGCCAACGCCAGGCGGGCGGCAATGGCGGCGAACACCACGCCGCCCAGCATCCACCAGCCGTAGTTGCGCACCGCCGCACTCAGCGACAGCATCACCGTGGTGAGAAAAGGCAGCGAGCGCTTGGTGCCCGCGAACACCTGCGCCACCTGCGGCACCACATAGCTCACGAGAAAGATCACGATCACGATGGCGACCAAGGTGACGATAGCGGGGTACAGCGCCGCGCCGACGAGCTTCTGCTGCAGCGCCTGCCGCTCTTCGAGGTCATCGGCGAGCCGGTCGAGCACGAGGCCGAGGTTGCCGCTCTGCTCGCCCGCTCCGATCACGGCCGTATAGATGGCCGAGAACTCGCGCGGATGGGCCGCGAGTGCACGCGCGAAGGGCGAGCCTGCGTTGACTTCGGCGCGCAGCGACGCGACGAGATTGCGCTGCGGCTCGGTCTCGGCTTCATCGGTGAGTGCGGTCAGCGCGCGCTCGAGCGGCAGGCCCGACGACACCAGGCCCGCGAGCTGGCGCGTCCACACCGCGAGGCCGGTGGAGCTGAAGATTCTTGCGCCGCCGCCCAGCCACCGCCGCAGGCCGCCGCTGCCCGTGCCATTGATGTGGCTGCTGCCGACCGGCGTGACCGACAGCGGAATGAGCGCCTGCGCGCGCAGCAGGCTGCGGGCGCTGCGGGCTGTGTCGGCCTCGAGCACGCCTTCGCGGGACTGGCCGCTGGCATCGATGGCTTCGAAGGAGTAGGCGGGCATGGCAGAGCGAAGAGATTATTCGCGCGTGACCCGCAACAGCTCGGCACGCGACGTGATGCCGGCCTGAACCAGCCGCTCGCCGTCCTCGCGCATGGAGCGCAAGCCGCCGCGCGCACCGGCTTCGAAGAGTTGGCTCTCCGCGGCCTTGCCGTGGATGAGCGCCTGTACTTCGTCGTCGGCCACCAGCAGCTCGAAGATGCCGGTGCGGCCCTGGTAGCCGGTCTGGCCGCAGACTTCGCAGCCCGCGCCGCCGCATGCCGTGCACACCTTGCGCACCAGGCGCTGGGCCAGCACGCCCAGCAGCGATGAACTCAGCAGGAAAGGCTCCACGCCCATGTCGGTCAGGCGCGTGACGGCGCTGACCGAGTCGTTGGTGTGCAGCGTGGCGAGCACGAGGTGGCCGGTGAGCGAGGCCTGGATGGCGATCTGCGCGGTTTCGAAATCGCGGATTTCGCCGATCATGATCACGTCCGGGTCCTGCCGCAGGATGGCGCGCAGCGCCTTCGCAAACGTGAGCTCGATCTTGGCGTTGATCTGCGTCTGGCCCACGCCCGGCAGCTCGTACTCGATGGGGTCTTCCACCGTCATGATGTTGCTGCGGCTCGCGTCGAGCCGGGCCAGCGCGGCGTACAGCGTGGTGGTCTTGCCCGAGCCCGTCGGCCCGGTCACCAGGATAATGCCGTGCGGCTGTGCGATGAGGCGCTCGAAGCGCTCCAGCGTGTCGCCCTGCATGCCGACCGATTCGAGCGTGAGCTTCGATTCGGTCTTGTCCAGCAGGCGCAGCACCGCGCGCTCGCCGTGGGCGCTTGGCAGCGTGGAAACGCGCACGTCGACCGCGCGCGTGCCGATGCGAAGGCTGATGCGTCCGTCCTGCGGCAGCCGCTTCTCGGAGATGTCGAGGTCGGCCATGATCTTCAGTCGCGAGATCAGCGCGGCGTGCAGCGCGCGGTTGGGCTGCACCACCTCGCGCAGCGTGCCGTCGATGCGAAAGCGCACGGACGAGGTGCGCTCGTAAGGCTCGATGTGAATGTCGCTTGCGCCGTCGCGTGCGGCCTGCGTGAGCAGCGCGTTGAGCATGCGGATGATGGGCGCATCGCCCGCGCTTTCCAGCAGGTCTTCGACCGCCGGCAGCTCCTGCATCATGCGCGAGAGGTCGGCATCGCTCTGCACCTCGCTCACCACCGCGGCGGCGCTCGATTCGCCTTGCGCATAGGCCGCGCTGATGCGCTGCGCGAGCGGGCCATCGGCCAGCACTTCGAAAGCCTGCACGCCGTATTTGCGCGTGACTTCGCCGAGCGCGCTGCGCGAGGGATGGCTCGACATCCACAGCGTGTAGCGGCCGTCGTCGGCCTCTTCGAGCAGCAGCTGCTGGCTGCGTGCGAACGCATAGGGCAGGGGGTGGCGCATGGGCAGGATCAGCGGTGCGTTTTCGTAAAGGCGGCGGGCCGGGGCTTCAGGGCAGTTCGCGCGAACTGGTCGGGTCGGCCGTGGGCGGCAAGGCACCGCGCAGTGGGCTCGGGCGCAGGCTGCGCGTGTCGGCCGGCGGACGCGGCGGCGGAATGAGCTGCGTGCCCTGGATGCGCTCGCTGCTGTTGCTGCTGCTTGTGCGGTCGGGGCGCGGCGCGGGTGCTTCGGGCAGCACGGGCGCGGAATCGACGCCGCGCAGCATGATGTTGTCGGTGTTCGGCTGCGCGCGCTGCTGCATGCCGCGGATCTCGTCGTAGCGGTCGTACGCAAAAGCCTCGCTCGAGGCGCCGTCGCGCATGACCGCCGGGCGCAGGAACATCATCAGGTTGCTCTTGGTGCGCGAGCGGATCTCGTTCTTGAACAGGTTGCCCAGCACCGGGATGTCGCCGGCCAGCGGCACCTTCTCGATCGTGTTGTTGTAGTCGTCCGAGAGCAAGCCGCCGAGCATGATGAGGCCGCCGTCTTCCACCAGCACGCTCGATTCGATCGAGCGCTTGTTGGTGGTCGGGCCATTGGGGTTGCTGACCGTGTTCTGGTCGACCGTCGAGGTCTCCTGGAAGATGGTCATCTTCACGGTGCCGTTCTCGTTGATGGTCGGTCGCACGCGCAGCGTCAGGCCCACGTCCTTGCGCTCCACCGTGGTGAACGGGTTGATGCCCACCGAACCCGAGGTGCTTGCGTACTGGCCCGTGACGAAGGGCACGTTCTGACCGATGACGATCTTGGCCTCTTCGTTGTCCAGCGTCAGCAGGTTGGGGGTCGAGAGCACATTGGCGTCGCCGTCGCTGGTGAAGAAGTTCGCAATCGCGCCCAGGATGTACTGGCCGCCGATCTTGCCGGCGATGGCGAGGTTCAGCCCCGACGAGGGCCGCACGTTGGCCACGTCGCGCGTGGCCAGGGCCTGCGTCAGCGCCAGGATGTTGGCGCTCGCCAGGCTCGAATTGGTGCCGATGACCGCGTTGTTGCCCAGTGCGCTTTGCCACTGCACGCCGAAGTTGGCGGCCTTCTTGGCGCTGACCTCGACGATCAGCGCCTCGATCATCACTTGCGCGCGCCGGCCGTCGAGCTTGTCGATCACCGCGCGCATCTGCCGGTATTGCGGCTCGGGCGCGGTGATGATCAGCGAGTTGGTCGAGGGGTCGGCCTGGATCTGCCCGCCGGTCGAGGGCTGGTTGGCGTTGTTCAGCGGCGCATTGGCGGCCGCCGAGCCGCCCTGGCCGCTGAGGCTCGTCTGCTGCATGGCCTGCGGAATGTTGGCTTGCGGCTGCGGCTGGCCGCCACCGCCCGCGGCGCCGGGCGAGCCTGGCGTGCCGGGCAGTTGGTTGGCGGCCATGGCGGCGCGCAGCGTGGCCGCAAGGCGCACGGCATCGGCGTTCTTGAGGTACACCACATAGATGTTGCCGGCGGCGCCGTTGCTGCTTTCGGCCGGCGCGCGGTCGAGCTTCTCGACCAGCGTACGCACCAGCGCCGCACGGGCCGGATTGGCCGCGCGCAGGATCAGCGCATTGCTGCGCGGGTCGGCCAAGAGGGTGGTGCGGAACGAAGCGTCGGCCGTGCCCGGCGCGGCGGCGCCCGGTGCGCCCGAGCCGCTGCCGTCGACCAGCCGCGTGATCAGCGGCAGCATGTCGGTGGCGATCGAGTGCTTGAGCGGAATCACCTCGATGTCCGACGCATTGGGCACGTCGAGCGCCGCGATGATGCGGCTGAGCCGCCGCATGTTGTCCGCATAGTCGGTGATCACGAGCGAGTTGTTGCCCGGGTTCACGTTGATGGTGTTGTTGGGCGGAATGAGCGGGCGCAGCACCGGCAGCAGGCTATTGGCGGACTCGTAGTTGAGCCTGAAGATCTGCGTGACGATCTGGTTGCCGGCCACGGAGCCTGCGCTGGGCGTGGCGGTATTGACCGTTTGTGTCTGCAGCTTGGCGTCGGCCTCGGGCACCACCTTGTAGAGCCCTTCGGACTCCACCACGGCGAAGCCCTGCAGGCGCAGCGCGGAAGCGAACTGGTTGAATGCGGCGGCCGGTGCAATGGCGCGGTCCGTCACGAGGTTCATCGTGCCCTTGACGCGCGGGTCGACCACCACGTCGCGGCCGGTGACCACCGCCATGGTGCGGGCCACGGCCTCGATGTCGGCGTTGGCGAAGTTGAGCGTGATGGGTTCGCCCCGGCGCGGCGCATCGGGGTTGGTGGCTTGCGCGAACGCGGGCGGCACGGCCTGCAGGAAGGTGGCGGCGATCAGCATCTGCGCTGCAAGTGCAACGATGCCGAGGCGGCTGCCGTGCGAAGTCAATGGCTTCATCATGATCAACCCAGGGTGATGATCGAACGCGTGTTGTCACGCCGTCCGATGATGTTCAACAAATTGGAAAGTGCGTCTTCGCGGCCGGGTGCGGCACTGGCTTCGCCGTTGAAGCGAAAGGCCGTGCCGTTCCAGCTGCCGCTGCCGTTCAGCTGCAGGCTGCCTTCGCGCGTGCTCAGCAGCAGGCTCGGCCGGTTGCCGCCTTCGAGCGTGAGCCGATAGCTGCCCATCGGCTTCAGCGTCGAAAGGCTCGACGACACATCGGTGGCGTCGAGCGTGGCCTGGCCCGCGATGCGCAGCACGGGCCCGTCCCACTGCATCGACAGGGCCCTGGTGGAAAGATCGAGCGTGCCCTCGAGCTTGAGCGTGTTCCAGGGGGCGCCCAGGCCCGTCAGCAAGGTGGCGGGCCAGCGCGAAGTGCCGTCGCCCCACTGCAGCTGCATGCCGTCCGCGCGCGGACTGGCCTTGAGCTGGAGCGGCCGGGCCGCGCAGCAGGGCAGGTCGAGCACGGCGAACATGCCGCTCCAGGTCGGCCGCATGCGCCAGTTGAGAGAGCCGGGCAGCGACACCGCCTCGGCGCCGCCCGCACCGCTTGCAAGCACCACAGCCGCCGCACCGTTCCAGACCGTGCCGCGCGGGTTGACAAGCAGCAGCCGGCCCTGGCTCCAGTTGGAAAGTGCCGAGGCCAGCCACCGGGCCGGTGCGAACAGAACGAGCGCGAGCAGTGCGCCGATCACGATGCCCAACAAGGCCCAGCGCCAGCCGCGGCGCGGCGTGGGTTCGGAAAGGGAAGAGCGCGTCACCATGCGGCGGTGCTCGTGCTCAACGGGCCGCGGGCAGCGCCATCACCAGCGTGCCCTCCCAGCGCACCTTCGGGGGTTGCGGGTCTTTGCTGCCCGCCGCCGGCGGCGTCGCGGCGGCCCGGGCCAGGTGGGCTTCGCGCGGCACGGCGTGGGCGTTGCCGCGTGCCTGCGAGAGCCACTGGGCCAGTTCGTCCGGCGTGGCGCGCAGCGTGACGGTGGCGGCACCGTCGCCGCTGGTCGTGATGAGCTGGGCATTGGTGCCCAGGCTCTGGCGCACGGAAGTTTCGAGGGCGCGCAGCGCATCGTCCCGGGTCAGGCGGGGCTGGGCCTGCAGCGCCTTTGCGCGATTCTGCAAGGTGGCCATCTGCTGCAGTTGCGCGTCGAGCCGCGCGTGTTCGGCCGGCGCCGCAGCGAGCGTGCGCAACGCGGGGGCGAGCGCAATCCACCACAGCAGGGCGAGCACCACGAGCGTGAGCGCAATGGCCACCATGCGCCGTTCGCGCATCTCGAGCGCAGCCCAGCGGGTACGGAGTTGTTCGCTGAGGTTCATCGCGAAGCCTCGGCTTGCACCAGCAGCAGATCGCCTTCGGAGCGCACGCTGTAGCCGCGCGGGCCCATGGCACCGGAGAGCCGCGTGAGCTCGGAAGGCTGCAGGCCCAATCCGCGCAGGCGCAGCTGGCCAGCGCTGTAATCGACGGCGGTGGGTACGCGGCCCGGCGGGAGATTGGCGGCGAGCGCGCCGATCATCGGTTCGAAGTCGCTGCCGGCCACGTCGCCCACGGCCTGCTGCAGCGCCGCGACTTCGCGGGCCATTTGCACGGGCGCATCGACCACCAGCTTCACGGAGGGAAAGGTCTCGGTCAGCATGGTCTTGACGGCCTGGCGTTTGGCGTCGAGGGCATTGCGTTCCTTCCAGGCCCAGGCGTTGAGGCCGACCAGTTGGGTGAGCAGCAGGGCGATGACGCCCCAGCGCGCGGCGCGCCATTCGGGCGCGAAGCGAAGTGTCTGGACCACCGATGCAAATTTCTTGCCGGCGCGCGCGCGGCCCGTGACGGCGAGGTCGAACTGCGCAAGCTCCCAGGGCGAGCGCGTGGCCTGCAGCCAGCGCTGGGGCGCCTGCACGATGGGCAGGCGGCGCTCGAGCAGTTGCTCGGCAGCTTCGGCGACGGCGGGTTCGGCGGTGATGACCGCGGTGTCGAGCGGCAGGCTGCCGGACAGCGCCAGCCCGGCACCCGCGAGCGGCAGCGAGACCACGCCGTCGGCATCGCACACCGTGAGCTGCGGCGCCTCGGCTTCGCCGGTGATCTGCAAGAGCGGCGGACCGTCGGCCGGCTGGGGTGCGAATTCAGGAACGATGCGCACCACGCGCCGCCCCGCCGACTCGAGCCCCTGCACCACGCTGCGCAGCCAGATGCGGTTGCAGGCCGCCACCCACACCGGCGCGCCGGCCTTGGCATCGGGCTCGAGCGCAAAGTGCAATGCCTCGGGTTCGTCGAGCAGGTGCTCCTCGAGCAGGCCGTCGAGCACGGCGCGCAGCTTGGAAGTGCTGCCCATGCTGCCCTTGGGCAGGGTGACGCGGTGCCATGAGAGCGCGGCGGCGGGAATGCCGAGGGTGACTTCCGCGCTGGCCGGCAGCAGCGCGAGCAGCGCGCGGCCATGGTTGCGCAAAGCGATGCCGTCGTCGCCTGCCTGGGCCCAGTCGTACTCGCCCGCGGCGTCCGCCGGAGGGAGGGGGGCAATGAGCAACAGCGGTGTCATTTCGATTTCGGAAGGGCGGGTGATTGTAGGGGCGCGGTTATTGCGCGGGCGCTACTTTATTTGTAGCGTGTGACGTAGATGCGACGGGCACTGGGCGATGCTTTTGGGGTAAAAAAACTGGTGGAAGAAGCCGCACTCAGGGTTTAGCCGGAGGGGCCGTCATGCCGGCCCCGCGATTGCGCCAGATCGTCTTCACGGTGACTCCGTCGCGCTGCAGCAGCGAGCGCTCTTCGACCCAGGTGCGGTCGAGCCGCAGCCGGCCGTAGACCTCGAAGAACTGGGTGCTCACGCTGTGCTGGGCGGCGTTGAACTGTGCGCCGCCGTTCGGAAGGGCTGTGTTGGCGTCGGCAATCTGCTTGAAGAACGAGCGGGTGCGCTTCTCGACCAGCTGGCGCGCATCGCTGATGGTGAGGGAAGGCAAGCTGGCGCTGATGGCCTCGGCGCTTGCGGTGTTGATGTTCAGGGGGGTGCGAATCGGCAGGATCGTCACGTAGGGCTCGAGGGCGGCCGCGGTCGAGGGCGAAAGGCCGAGCCACACCAGCTGCGACACCTCTTGCGGCATGAGCGGCGCGGTGCCGGCATCCCCGCCGCCGGCCGGGTCGGTACTTGTTGCCAGGGCGCGCACGAGCGAGCTTGTCATCACGCTGAGCTCCGAGGCCGGCAGGCCCAGGATGTTGAACAGCTTGGTGAAGGTGGCAACGCTCGCCGGCACCGGCTTGTTGCCGTCCACCAGCGACAGCACGTTGAGCTTCGATTGCGCATCGACGACGCGGCCCGACAGGAACGCGTCCGGCAGCCCTTCGAGGTTGTCGCTCGCCACGTTTTTCTCGGCCGACAGAAAGCTGGTGAGCCGCGCCTCCGCGAGCGGCACGGCCCAAGGCTCGGCCAGGTGGTCGGGCCCACCGGTGAGGGCGTCTTCGCGCAGGATGAGGCGCGACCAGTCGAGCGCGCCGATCAGCACCCATGCCGCCTGCACGCGCCCGCGCTCGGCGGCTTCGACTTCGGACGAACGCCATTGCTGCCACATCGCCGCGGCGGAGAAGGTTGCGACCAGCATCACGGTGAGCATTGCCGCGAGCAATGCGGCGCCGCGTTGGCGATGCGAGCATCGGCGGCTTGTAAAGAAGGGCGCGGTCATGATCGCGGAGCCCCCACCGTGGGCTTGACCCAGTCGCGCGTGAGCGTGCCAGCCAGCCCTTCGCCGGGAGCGAGGCCCAGCACCAGGCGAATGCCGTCGGGCATGTTCACGATGGCGCCTGTGGGGTTGGACGGGTTCGCCGGATTGGGCGCACCGGTCGGCAACTCGCCAGCGGGCGTCCAGGTGTTTTCGCGAAAGTAGTAGAGCTGCCAGCTGTCGACCGGCATCAGCGCGACGTCTCCGGCGCCGCCTTCCTGCGCCCAAGAGGCGGCCATGTTCCAGGCCTGCTGCCATTCACCGCGCGTGGTGAAGGGCGGCGATTGCCAGCGCCGCCAGCGGGTGCCGTCGGCGCCGGAGCGCAGCGTCCATGCCACCACATGCATGGCGGGCGCCGCCGCATCGCTGCCGCGCCGGGTGAGCCGAAGCACGCGGCCGTTCCAGTCGATGGGGCGGGTTTGCGCGAGCGCGGTCACGGCGTCGAGATCGGCGCTCCATTGCGCCAGCGTGGTCTGTAGCGTCAGCACCGCGTCGGCGCGTTGCTGGTTCTGGGTGGTGGCGCGCGACATGCCGTCGAGCCCACGCCAGCTCACGAGCGCCAGCAGCGCCATCACGGCGATGGCCACCAGCAACTCGATGAGAGTGAAGCCCTGGCGGCTTCGCTGGCCTGCGATGCGGCGCATCAGAAGCGGCCCACCACGGTCGAGATGCGCAGCACCGGCGCGTTGGTTTCATCGCGCACCTGCACGTCCACCCGTCGGAAGTTCGGGTTCAGCGTGGCGATGGTGGAGGTGGTCACGTTGAACGAGACGCCGGCCTGCACACAGATCGAACCCGAATCGCCCACGGCCGGCATTTGCCGCGCGAGCCGCGCCTTGGCGAGTTCGTTTTCCGCGCACAGGTCGGCCAGCAGCAGGTCCGACTGGCGCTGCGCATTTCGCGTGAGCGACATGGTGGCCTGCGAGCCCGCCGCGAGCGCCAGCGCGACGATGCCGAGCGCAATCAGCACTTCGATCAGCGTGAATCCGCCGCATGCCGAACGCTGCCGGATGCTCATGGCGTGGTGACGGTGAAGGGCCGCAAGCCGTCGGTTGCGATGCGCAGCGAACGCGCGGGCGGGCCTTCGGAATACAGCACGATCTGCTGCGCGGCAATGATCGGATCGGGGCCCAGCTGCACGGCGGCGATGGGTGCGCCGTTGGCCAGCGCCGCCTGGGCGCTGATGCCGTTCGCGGCCCATCCACTGGGCAGTGCATCGGGAGGCAATCCGTCGAACACGAAGCTGCCGCCTTCCACGAGGCGCCACCGCACCGCCACGCCGCTTGCGCGCGACTGGGCACGGGCCGATTCGAGCAGCGCGGCCAGCCGGTCGGCCTCGCGGTCGAGCGTGGCGGCGCTGCTGTCGCGCAGCGCAAAGCTCACGCCGGCAGTGGCCATCGCGATGATCGCGATCACCACGATCAGCTCGAGCAGCGTGAAGCCGCGGGTGCGGTGGCTACTGCCAGCTGCCGATGTCGGCATTCTTGCCCTCGCCGCCGGCCTGGCCATCGGCGCCGAGCGAGAGCACGTCGATTTCGCCCTTGATACCCGGATTCATGTATTGGTACGGATGGCCCCACGGATCGTTCGGCAGCTTCTCGACATAGGGCTTCCAGTTGGGGGCGGCCGGGCCGGCGGTCGGACGCGTGAGCAGCGCCTGCAGGCCTTGCTCGGCGGTGGGGTAGCGCTGGTTGTCCAGGCGGTAGAGCTTGAGCGCCTGCATCAGGTTGTTGATGTCGGTCTTGGCGGCGGTCACGCGGGCGTCGTCGGCGCGCTCGATCACGTTCGGCACGATCAGCGCGGCGAGCACGCCGATGATGACCAGCACCACCATCAATTCGATCAGCGTGAAGCCGCGCTGGGCGGTGCGGGCTGCGTCGCGAAGGATTTTTTTCATAGCTTGGATGACATGTTTCGGAAAGCGCGCTGCATGATAATCCGCGGCCATGACAAGTCCCTATTCCGCCGCCCGCTGGCACGCCCCCGTTGCAACCACGGGGCTCTGGGCGCTGGCGGCCGGCGCCGCGGTGTTCTGGGGACTGCGGCTCGCGAGCCCGGCCGAGCCCGTGGCCGCGGCGGCAACAATGCCGCGCGCGGCGGTTTCGGCCGATGCGGAGGCGGTCGCGCGGCTGCTCGGCGCAGTTTCGGCATCGGACGCGGCACCCGCGACGCCCGAGGCGGCCAGCCGCTTTGCGCTCTCGGGCGTGGTGGCGGACCCGTTCAACCAGGGAGCCGCGCTGATTTCGATCGATGGCAAGCCTCCGCGGCCGTTCCGGGTCGGTTCGCGCGTTGGCGACAACTACGTGCTGCAGTCGGTGGGGGTGCGCGCGGCGACGCTCGGCACCAGTGCGCAGGGCCCGGCGGCATTCACGCTGCAGTTGCCGGTGCGGGCGCCGATCAGTGTCGGCAGCCCGGGCTTGCCGACGATGCCGGCTGCGCCTTCCCCGGCGGCCCGGCCCAGCGGACTTTTTCCGGCCACGGTTCCCCCGGTGATGGCGCCGCCGCCCGCCGATCCGGCTGCGCAGCAAATGCAGCAAATGCAGCAACCGCAGCAATCGCAACAGATGCCACCGCCGGCACCTGCGCAACTCGCGCAATAAGCGAGGGCTCGGTCAGGCCTGCAGGAACAGGCGATACGCCGGATTCGCGGTTTCCTCGACGTAGGGATAGCCCAGCGTTTCGAGGAAAGCGTCGAAGGCGGCCGCATCGCTGGCCGGCACCTGCAAGCCCACCAGGATGCGGCCATAGTCCGCGCCCTGGTTGCGGTAGTGGAAGAGGCTGATGTTCCAGTTCGGCCGCATCAGGTTCAAAAACTTGAGCAGCGCGCCCGGCCGTTCAGGGAAAACGAATCGCAGCAGCCGCTCGTCATGTGCCAGGCCCGTACGCCCGCCCACCAGATGCCGCAGATGTTCCTTGGCGAGCTCGTCGTGCGTGAGGTCGAGCGCATCGAAGCCGTGGGCGTTGAAGGTCTGTGCGATCAGGGTCGATTCGCCGCGCGTCGACGTGGTCAGGCCCACGAACACATGCGCCTTGGCCGCGTCGCTGATGCGGTAGTTGAACTCCGTCACGTTGCGCAGCGCACCGCCGGTGGAGCCCGCCTCTTGCGATTCGCTGGCCGGCATTTCGCCGACCAGTTCGCAAAAACGGCGGAAGCTGCCGCGCTCTTCGGGAATGGTCACAGCGAACAGCGCCTCGCGCTCTTCACCGACCTCGGCGCGCTCGGCCACGAAGCGCAGCCGGTCGAAGTTCATGTTGGCGCCGCACAAGATGGCTGCGTAGGTTTCGCCATGGCGGCCGTGCCCGGCCACGTATTGTTTGATGGCGGCCACCGCGAGTGCGCCCGCCGGTTCGACGATGCTGCGGGTGTCGACGAAGACGTCCTTGATGGCTGCGCAGACGGCGTCGGTATCGACCGCGATGTATTCATCGACCAGGTTGCTGGCGATGCGAAATGTCTCCTCGCCCACAAGCTTGACGGCGGTGCCGTCTGAAAACAGCCCGACGTCGGGCAGGCTCACGCGTTGGCGCGCCGCCACCGATTGCATCATTGCGTCGGAATCGTTCATCTGCACGCCGATCACCTTGATCTCCGGACGCACCGCCTTGATGTAGTTGGCCACGCCCGAGATGAGTCCACCGCCGCCGATGGCAACGAAGACTGCATCGAGCCGGCCTTGATGCTGGCGCAGGATTTCCATCGCGATGGTGCCTTGGCCCGCAATCACGTCGGGGTCATCGAACGGATGCACGAAGGTCAGGCCTTGCTGCGCCTGCAACTCGAGTGCATGCAGATAGGCATCGGAATAGCTGTCGCCATGCAGCACGACTTCGCCGCCGAAACCGCGCACCGCATCGATCTTGAGCCGGGGTGTCGTCACCGGCATGACCACCACCGCGCGCGTACCCAGCTTGCGTGCGCCCAGTGCCACGCCTTGCGCGTGATTGCCGGCCGATGCGCAGATGACCCCACTCGCCAGCTGCTCGGGCGTGAGGTGCGCCATCTTGTTGTATGCGCCGCGCAGCTTGAAGCTGAAGACCGGTTGCTGATCTTCGCGCTTGAGCAGCACCGTGTTGCCGAGCCGCTGGCTCAGCGCATTGGCCTTCTCGAGCGCGGATTCGACCGCCACGTCGTAAACGCGGGCGTTCAGAATTTTTCTGAGATAGTCGGCAGGCGTCAGCGCCGGAACAGGGGCATCGCGCACGATTTTTTCCAAGGGAGTTTTCATTTGATAACTGACGATGATAAGAGGCATCGGGATTGCTTGCGGATATGACATGGACACAAATGTCATAAACCTCAGTCAAAGAGCCCCAGCTGCGAACGATTCGGGATTTTTTGCGCGTGCTTATCCCGCGATTCATGCGCCCGCAAATCAGTTAACAAATGAGCAAAATTTGTTATCAGTTTCTGTCAGCGACCTTTCCAAAGGATTGATGCAGGCAGAGGCTGCGCGCGTGCAACGCGGCGAGATTGGACGGCCCACCTGGCAGGTGATGGGCAACCGGTTGCGGGCCCACATCGTTCCGCTGCTGGGTGCCGTGCAGGCGCAGGCATTTGCTACGCCTGACGCGCAACGCCTGATCGACCATCTGGGAGAACAGGGCTTCACCAGCACGACCATTGCGCAGTACCTGGTGCTGCTGCGCAAGGTGATCACGCATGGCGTGAACATCGGTGTGCTTCGCAGCGCACCTGCGTTTCCGAAGGTCAAGGTGCGCAGTCAGCCGCGCGGCAGCTTCAGCGTTGCGGAGTACCGTGCCGTTGTGGCGGCTGCACGCAGGTTGCGCGGGCAACCGCATCCGGTGCTCGATGAGCTCAACTCTGGCGAGCGCTTCTGGATTGCGCGCGAGTTGCTCGTCATGCCGGAGGAGCTTCCCTGGTTGATTCGCTGGATGGTGAACACCTTCGTTCGTCCGAGCGACATCAAGCTCATGAAGCACAAGCACATAGAGACCGTGCGCGGAAAGCACGTCTATTTGCGAATGAATTTGCCCGAAACCAAGCGGCACAGCCAGCCCATCGTGAGCTTGCGTCCGGCTGTGCGGGTTTATGAATGCCTGCTTGCTCATCGTCGCGAGCAAGGCTGTGGCGGTGCGGAAGACTACATCTTCATGCCGCAATTGAAGAATCGTGAACACGCGCTCGCGGTGCTCAACTTTCTTTTCCATTGGGCTCTCGAGGTGACGGCGCTGGAGAAAGGTCCGCTCGGCCAATCGAGAACGCTCTATTGCCTGCGCCACACCGCGATCACGTTGCGGCTGTTGTACGGGCAAGGCATCGACATGCTGACCTTGGCGCGCAACGCGCGCACCAGCGTGAACATGGTCGAACGGTTCTACGCTTCGGTGCTGAACGGAGAAATGAATGTGGGGCTGCTGCAAAGCAGGCGCGGTCGCGTGAGCTGAGCAACGACAACGCCAAAAAGCCGCCCGGCTTGCGCTGGGCGGCTTGACACTGAATCGACTCGAACTGGCTGGAGCCAGCATCGGATCAGACGGTGATCAGAAAGCGTGGCGGATGCCGAAGTCGTAGCCGGTCGAGGTCCTAGGCGCGAAGATCCCATTGCCGATGAACATGGGGCCGCCAACGGTCAGGCCTGCCCCATCCTTGTTGCGGATGCGAGCGACTGTTGCATATAGGGCTGTACGCTTGGAAAGGTTGTGTACATAGCCGAGTGCGAGCTTTGCGGCTCTCGGATCGTCGATAAGTGAGTTTTCAAAGCTCGATTTGTATTTCACACCCGAATACGATGCTCGGATCAAACCGGCGCCCACGGGAACCGTCACGCCGAGCAGCCAACCGTTGAGCTTGGCCGACGTGAAGGACATCGGATTGTTCGAGATGTTGTTGTCAATCTCGGTCTTAAGCTTGGACCGTGAGTATTCGCCGAAGAGCTTCGCGGGGCCGAAGTCATAAGACGCACCAAGATTGAGGATGTCAAGCTTGTCAGTCGTGCCAGCGTAGTAGTCGTCGCCTATAGTTGCGCTGCCATAAGCCAGCGCAACGTCCAAAGGACCGTTGGCATAACCGAAGCGGCCGCCAACGTAGCGCCCAGTGCGCGAGTTGTTTTCCACGTCGGGCGTAGCGATGCCAGGGCTGTACTTAGTTTGCTCGTGGAAGCCGTACTGCAGTTGACCGTAGAAGCCACCCAGATTCGGAGGCAGGAAATAGCCGACAGTGTTGCTAGCCCGGGTGGGGTGGCCGAACGAAGCGGCGGCCGTTTGAACCAAGCTAGTACCAACGCCGTTGGTGCCGAACGGATCGAACACGGTGTTGTTCCAGAACGTTGGAGTGTAGTCGCGGCCAAGGCGAACTTCGCCGAAACCACCCGAAAGGCTCACGGTGGAACGACGGGCGAACGTCGAAACACCGGTGACGCCGTCGTCGTTGGTAATTGGGGCCTCGAGCCAGAAGCTCGCTGCCAGGCCCCCGCCGAGATCTTCGGTGCCGCGGAAGCCAAGTCGACTGGAGTTGTAGCCCGAGTTGGAAAGGCCACGGCTGCTGGTCTTGACCGTGGCGCCGTTGTACATGTCACGCGAGGTGGACGAGTAGCCGCTGATCGACGCGTCGACCACACCGAAAAGCGTGACGGACGACTGAGCCGAGGCAACACCGGCAACAGCCAGGGCAGCCAGAGCAACTGCCCTTTCGGCGCCAAAACTAGAGTGGGTGTCGACGCGCGAAGTAACCGCAAAGAAAAAAGCCCCGAGCTTTGCAGCTCGGGGCTAAATCCACCAATTGGAAGGGTGGAGGAGACAACCGGTGCGCACGGCTTCGTGCGCGATGAAATAAAGTATATCGGTTGTTTGCTGCGTTGCAACAAGCGAGTGACGCTTTTCCCACACACAAATTGATGTCTCAGCGAACTTTTTTCACTGGATGTCTGGATTGGAACTGACAAGATGGAATGCACAGTAAGTTGGACCGGCGATGCCGGCACCCGCTCCGCCATGGGATTCGTGGCCGAGACAGGCAGCGGCCATGTATTGACGATGGATGGCGCGCCGGATGCATCAAAGCCCGAAAACGGTGGGCAAAACCTCGCCCCCAGGCCCATGGAGACCGTGCTCGCGGGCACAGGCGGCTGCACGGCCTACGACGTGGTGCTGATCCTGAAGCGGGGCCGCCACCGCGTGGAGCGCTGCAGCGTCAAGCTGACGAGCGAACGGGCGGAAAAAGATCCGAAGGTCTTCACGAAGATCCACATGCACTTCACAGTCGCGGGCAAGGGCATTCCCGCCGCTGCCGTCGAGCGCGCCATTGCAATGAGCCACGACACCTACTGCTCGGCAAGCATCATGCTTGCAAAGACAGCCGAGATCACCACCAGCTTCGATCTGATCGAAACCTGAGGCGGCAAGCTTCAGATTCGATGTGCCACCGTGGTCATGACGCGGGAGGCGAACCGCATCAGGGTCTTGGCCGGCGCTGGCAGTTCCGCGGCTCCGGCGTCAATGGCTTGAGCGGCGTGGCGGGCTTCATCGACTTTCATCTGCTCGACCACAGCCCGTGAGGCGCTGTCGGCGGGCGGAAGGCGCCCCAGATGGCTCTCCAGATGGGCTTCAACCTGGCGTTCGGTTTCTGCAACGAACCCCAGGCTCAGCGGATCCCCCAGGCGACCGGCCAATAGTCCCAAGCCGAATGCGCCCGCATACCAAAGCGGGTTCAGAACCGAAGGCCGGGCGCCGAGCTCGTCAAGGCGCTGCCGCGTCCACGCCAGATGATCGGTTTCTTCATGGGAGGCTTCAAGCAATCGGGTGCGGAGGACGGGATCGAGTGCCGCCGCGGCCTGGGCGGTGTAAAGCGCCTGTGCGCACACTTCTCCCACGTGGTTCACTCGCATCAGCGCGCCGGCTTCGCGGCGTTCCGAATCAGTCAGTTCACCTGGCACTTGAGCGGGCTGGGGCATGGCCCGGGTGGGGTGAGGCCGGGCAAAAAGAGTACGTAAGGCCGCATCCGCTGCGGCCAGGGCGGGATCGAGCGAAAAGATCATGCGTCTATTTGAACCCAAGCAAAAATGGGCTGGGCGGAACCTTGTTTCATTTCACATTGTGGTTCGGGAGGGCGCTCAAGCCCTTTGTTGCACTACTGCAACGAAACGCATGGGCCACCTGAGTTTTCGGGCGAATTGTTTTGCCCTGCCGCAGCGGCTCTGGTGCAATAGCATCAACTTCCCAAAAGGAGGTTGGCCCGGGGTCCGGTGGGAGCACAAAGTGCCAGTCACGGTGAGCCCTTCGCACCGGAGCCCTATGTTTAACCTTGGAGAAACTTGCAATGAAAAAATCTCTAGTTGCTCTGGCTGCCCTGGCTGTTGCCGGTGTTGCCTCGGCTCAGTCGTCCGTCACGCTGTTCGGTGTGGTCGACGCGTCGATCAGCGGCTACTCGTCCACCTCGCGTGACCAGAACCCGACGGTTTTCCCCAATGCTTTCGGCATTCCGACCTACCTGAACCAAGGCAGCGTCAAGGTCAGCCAACGCGCTCTGGCTAACTCGGGCTACAACTCCAGCCGTCTGGGCTTCCGTGGTACGGAAGACCTCGGTGGTGGCCTGGCAGCCAGCTTCTGGCTCGAAGCCCCGATCAAGAACGACGACGGCTCGGAAGGTGTTGCAACCTTTGCTCGCCGCTCGACCGTGAGCCTGTCGGGTGGTTTCGGTGAAGTCCGCCTCGGCCGCGACTACACCCCGACCTTCTGGAACGACACCGTGTTCGATCCGTTCGGCACCAACGGCGTTGGTACCAACATCATCTCGACGGCCAACAGCGCCTTCGGTGCCTTCGGCTCGCCCACGGCTAGCGTCGGTTCGTTCTCGAACGTCGGTGTTAACAACTACACCCGCGCCAGCAACACCATCGGCTACTTCCTGCCGCCGAACCTGGGTGGTTTCTACGGTCAAGTGCAGTACGGCTTCAGCGAGAAGACCAAGTACAGCCCTGGCCTGGCCACGCCTGATGCAGCGAACAACTCGCGTCAAGGCCGTTACGTTGGTGGCCGCTTCGGCTACGCCAACGGCCCGCTGGACGTCGCAATTGCTTACGGCAGCAGCACGGTTGGCGATCAGTTCTACATCGGCACGACCACCAAGGTCAACACGCTGAACCTCGGCGCTTCGTATGACTTCGGTCCCGTGAAGCTCTTCGGTGAAGTGTCGCGCGCCAAGAACAAGGTTGACTACGAAGTGACCCCGCTGTTCACCGGCGGCCGTCCTGACGTGGACCTGACCGGCTACCTGCTCGGCGTGACCGTGCCGGTTGGCGCTGGCCTGATCCGCGCTTCGTACTCGCGCGTCAAGTACGACTTCAACGAAGTCCAAAGCCCGTTCGAACCGGCAGTGGCTGACCCGAAGGCTAGCAAGCTGGCTCTCGGCTACGTGCACAACCTGTCGAAGCGCACGGCTCTGTACGCTACCGTTGCTCGCATCAGCAACAAGAACGGCGCAGCTCTGACCGTTGGCGGCCCGGCTTTCGTGACCGGTGGCGGTGTCTTCACCCCCCGCAACTCGACCGGCTACGACTTCGGTATCCGTCACGCTTTCTAATTTGAGGCTGGCTTAGGCCAGCTTTGAATCGAAAGAAAAAAGCCACTCGACGAAAGTCGAGTGGCTTTTTTTATTGGGATTTTGCTGGTGCGCTGGCCCACGTAAACGCACCATCGGCGTGCACCCCCGGGGAATCACCGTGCGGGCACGCACCTTGCACTGCTAGCATGCCTGCTCACTCTGTTTGCTGAATGATTGCCTTCGTCTTGCGCCGCCTGATCCAGGCCGTGATCGTCATGATCGCGGTTGCGTTCATTGCCTTTCTTCTCTTTCAATACGTGGGCGACCCCGTCGTCTTTCTGCTGGGCCAGGATGCGAAGCCCGAGCAGATTCGCGAGCTGCGCGCCGCATTGGGGCTCGACCAACCCTTCTTCGTGCAGTTCTGGCACTTTCTCGTCAATGCCGCGCAGGGCGAGTTCGGCCTGAGCCTGCGCCAGGGTGCAAAAGTGTCGCGCCTCATCGGCGAGCGCTTTCCTGCCACGCTCGAGTTGGCGCTTGTTGCTGCCGTCCTGGCGTTGTTCATCGGCATTCCGATGGGCGTGTACACGGCGCTGCGCCGCGGCACTTTCCTGAGCCAGGTCTTCATGACCGTGTCGCTGCTCGGCGTGTCGCTGCCTACCTTCCTGATCGGGATCTTGCTGATCCTCGTCTTTGCCGTCACGCTGGGTTGGTTCCCGAGCTTTGGGCGCGGTGAAACCGTGCAGTTCGGCTGGTGGAGCACCGGCCTCCTGCGTGCCGACGGCTGGCATCACATCGTGCTGCCGGCCGTAACGCTCGCCATCTTCCAGCTCACGCTGATCATGCGGTTGGTCCGCGCCGAAATGCTCGAGGTCTTGCGCACCGACTACATCAAGTTTGCGCGGGCTCGCGGCCTGACGAACCGCGCCATTCACTTCGGCCATGCGCTCAAGAACACGCTGGTGCCGGTCATGACCATCACAGGCCTGCAGCTCGGCGGCCTGATTGCCTTTGCCATCATCACCGAGTCGGTGTTCCAGTGGCCCGGCATGGGGCTGCTGTTCATCCAGGCCGTGACGTTTGCCGACGTCCCGGTGATGGCGGCGTACCTGTGCCTCATTGCGCTGATCTTCGTGGTGATCAACCTGGTGGTCGACCTGCTGTATTTCGTGGTCGATCCGCGGCTGCGCGTTGGCAAGGCGGGAGGACATTGAGATGACGGCTGTCGCAGCACCGCGACTGCAGGCCTCCGGACGGGCGTTTGCGCACATCGCGAGCTTCTATCCGGAGATCACGGCCTTTCGCCGCGATCTGCATGCGCACCCTGAACTCGGCTTCGAAGAGGTCTACACGGCCGGCCGCGTGCGCGAAGCGCTGCGTGCCTGCGGCGTGGACGAGATCCACGAGGGCATCGGCAAGACCGGCGTGGTGGGCGTCATCCGCGGCAAGTCCACGGCCAGCAGGCGAATGATCGGCCTGCGCGCCGACATGGACGCGCTTCCCATGCGCGAAGACAACGACTTCGGCTGGCGCTCGGCCAACGACGGCCTGATGCACGGCTGCGGGCATGACGGGCACACGGCCATGCTGGTCGGCGCGGCGCGCTACCTGGCCGAGACCCGCAACTTCGACGGCACCGCGGTGCTGATCTTCCAGCCCGGCGAAGAGGGCTTTGCGGGCGCGCGCGTGATGATCGAAGACGGCCTGTTCGACCGCTTTCCGGTGCAGTCGGTCTATGCGATGCACAACTGGCCCGGCATGCCGGCCGGCACCGTGGGCATCAACCGCGGCGCCATGATGGCCGCGGCCGACCGCATCACCATCGAGATCAAGGGCAAGGGCGGGCACGGTGCCCATGCGTACCAGACCATCGATCCGGTGGTGGTTGCCGCGCACATCATCACGGCCGCGCAAACCATCGTCTCGCGCAACGTGCGTCCCATCGATGCGGCGGTCGTCAGCATCTGCGCCGTGCAGGCGGGCGACCTGGGCGCGATGAGCGTCATTCCGGGCGAGGCCACGCTCGTCGGCACTGTGCGCACCTTCAGCGCGCGTGTGCAGGCGCAGGTCGAGCAGCGGCTGACCGAGCTCTGCACGGCAGTGGCCGCGGGCTTTGGCGCCACCGCCACCATCAAGTACGAGCGCATCTATCCGGCCACCATCAACACCGCGCCCGAGGCGATGTTTGCCGCCGACGTGGCCGAGTCGCTGGTGGGGGCCTCCAATGTCGACCGCAGCATGGAGCCCAGCATGGGCGCCGAAGACTTCTCTTTCATGCTGCAGAAAAAAGCAGGCGCCTATTTGCGCATTGGCCAGGACGCGAAGAACGGCGCCTTCCTGCACAACAGCCGCTATGACTTCAACGACGAGATCCTGCCGCTCGGCGCCGCATTGCATGCGGGGTTGATCGAGCAGGGCATGCCGCTGGCTGCTACCCGCAGCGGGCAGCCCGTGAAAGACGCCGCTACCGCGACGCCTTGATGTATTTCCGATTCCAACCCGAGGAGTGTTCCCAATGAGTTTCAAGAAGAAAGTGGCCGCGGCCACCGTTCTGTGCGCCCTGGGCGCCATCAGCCTGGTCGCGAGCGCGCAGACCATCCGCATCGCCAATCAGGGCGACGCGCTGTCGCTCGATCCGCACTCGCTCAACGAGTCGCTGCAGTTGAGCGTGACCGCCAACGTCTATGAAACCCTGGTGGGGCGCAACAAGGACCTGAGCCTCGCGCCGCTCCTCGCTACCAGCTGGAAGCAGACCTCGCCGAACATCTGGCGCTTCGAACTGCGCAAGGGTGTGGTGTTCCACGACGGCACGCCGTTCACCGCCGATGACGTGGTGTTCAGCTTTGCGCGTGCGCAGGGCGACGGTTCCGACCTTCGCGCCACGCTGAGCGACATCAAGGCCGTGCGCAAGGTCGGCGATCTCGCGGTCGAAATCGAAACCAACGGCCCGTTTCCCATCTTGCCCGACGTGATCTCGCTCACCATGATCATGAGCAAGAAGTGGTGCGAGGAAAACCAGGCCACCAAGCCTGTCGACCGCCGCAAGGGCATCGAGAACACCGCTTCGTTCAAGGCCAACGGCACAGGCCCGTTCCGCGTGCGCGAGCGCCAGCCCAACGTGCGCACCGTGTTCTCGCGCAACGGCACCTACTGGGGCAAGATCGACGGCAACGCGCAAGAAATCGTCTTCACCCCCATCGCCAACCCGGCCACGCGCGTGGCAGCACTGGTCTCGGGCGAAGTCGACGTGATGGAGCCGGTGCCCGTGCAAGACATTGCGCGCATCAATGCGGCGCCCAACGCACGCGTCATTACCGGCCCTGAACTGCGCACCATCTTCCTGGGCATGGACCAGAAGCGCGACGAGCTGCTGTATTCCAACATCAAGGGCAAGAATCCGTTCAAGGACAAGCGCGTGCGACAGGCCGTCTACCAGGCCATCGACATTGCCGGCATCCAGCGCACCGTGATGCGCGGCGCTTCCCGTCCGACCGGCCTCCTGGTGGGCCCCGGCATCAACGGCTGGACCGCCGAGCAGGACAAACGCCTGCCCTTCGACGTCGAGGCCGCCAAGAAGCTCATGACCGAAGCCGGCTATCCGAACGGCTTTGAAGTGACGATGAACTGCCCGAACGACCGCTACGTGAACGACGGCCAGATCTGCCAGAGCGTGGCCGCCAACCTCGCGAAGATCAACGTCAAGATCAACCTGGCTGCCGAGACCAAGGGCACCTACTTCCCCAAGATCCTGCGCCGCGACACCAGCTTCTACATGCTGGGCTGGACCCCGACCACCTACGACTCGCACAACGCGCTGAGCTCGCTCACCGCCTGTCCGGACGACAAGGGCACGGGCCAGTTCAACCTGGGTGCGTACTGCAATCCCAAGCTCGACGAACTGACGAAGAAGATCCAGTCCGAAAGCGACAAGACCAAGCGCAACGAGCTGATCAAGGAAGCCTTCAAGATCCATGCGGACGATATCGGCACCCTGCCGCTGCACCAGCAGTCGCTGGCGTGGGGCGTGAGCAAGAAGGTCGAGCTGGTGCAGCTGGCCGACAACTTCATGTACTTCAAGTGGATGAGCATCAAGCCGTGATTCCACTGGCCGCCCACTGGGCGGCCTGACCATGGGCCCGCTTCTTGCGGGCCCATTCCTTTTGCTTCACGATGAAAAAAACTCTTGCCCGCTGGCTCGACAGCGACGTCGGCTACAGCTTTCGCACTTCGCCCGTGGCAATCGGTGCGGCACTCATCGCGCTGGCCTGCGTGTTCTGTGCGGTCTTTGCCGGATGGGTCTCTCCGCACAATCCTTTCGACCTCGCGACGCTCGAACTGGGCGATGCGCGCGTGCCGCCGGCGTGGAGCGCCGAAGGCTCTTCCAAATACCTGCTCGGCACCGATGACCAGGGCCGCGACATCCTCTCGGCCGTGATCTACGGCGCGCGCATTTCGTTGATAGTCGGCATTGTGTCGGTGTTGCTTTCGATCACGGTCGGCGTCGTGTTCGGCCTGCTCGCCGGCTTTCTCGGCGGCTGGCTCGATTCCTTCCTGATGCGCGTTTGCGACGTGATGCTGTCGTTCCCGCCGATTCTGGTGGCGCTGCTCATTGCAGGCGTCGGCCGTGCGCTGTTCCCGGGCGCCCATGAGTCACTCGCCTTCGGCGTGCTCATCATCTCCATCTCACTGACCGGCTGGGTGCAGTACGCGCGCACCGTTCGCGGCTCCACGCTGGTGGAGCGCAACAAGGAATACGTGCAGGCCGCCCGCGTGACCGGCGTGGCGCCGCTGCGCATCATGCTGCGCCACGTGCTGCCCAACGTGATGGGACCGGTGATGGTGCTGGCCACCATTCAGGTGGCCACCGCCATCATCACCGAGGCGACCCTGTCGTTCCTCGGCGTCGGCGTGCCGCCGACATCTCCTTCACTCGGAACGTTGATCAGCATCGGCAACCAGTACCTGTTCTCGGGCGAATGGTGGATCACCGTGTTCCCCGGCCTGATGCTGGTGCTGATTGCGCTCAGCGTGAATTTGCTCGGCGACTGGCTGCGGGACGCGCTCAACCCGCGCCTGCGCTGAAACCAAAAAGGACAACGCCATCATGACGCTGCTCCAGGTCAAAAATCTCGTCGTCGAGTTTCCGCACCGCCGCGGCACGCTGCGTGCGCTCGACGGCATTTCTTTCGATATTGCGCCCGGTGAAATCCTGGGCGTGGTGGGTGAGTCGGGTGCCGGCAAGTCGCTCACGGGCGCTGCCATCATCGGGCTGCTCGAGCCGCCGGGCCGCGTGGCCAGCGGTGAAATCGTGCTCGAAGGCCAGCGCATCGACAACCTTGGTTTCGATGCGATGCGTCCCATTCGCGGCCGCAAGATCGGCGCGATCTTCCAGGACCCGCTCACATCGCTCAACCCGCTCTACACCGTGGGCCGCCAGCTGGTGGAAACCATCCGCGCCCATCTGCCGGTGACCGAAGCCGAAGCGCGGCGCCGCGCCATCGGCCTGCTGCAGGACACCGGCATTCCGGCCGCCGAGCAACGCATCGATCATTTTCCGCACCAGTTCTCGGGCGGCATGCGCCAGCGCGTGGTGATTGCACTCGCGCTTGCGGCCGAGCCCAAGCTCATCGTGGCCGACGAGCCGACCACCGCGCTCGACGTGTCGATCCAGGCGCAGATCATCCAGTTGCTCAAGCGCGTCTGCAAGGAACGCGGCGCCGCCGTGATGCTGATCACGCACGACATGGGCGTGATCGCCGAAACCTGCGACCGCGTGGCCGTGATGTACGCGGGCCGCGTCGCCGAGATCGGCCCGGTGCACGAAGTGATCCACCAGCCGGCGCACCCCTACACCTCCGGCCTGATGGCCTCGATTCCCGACATGGCCAGCGACCGCGAGCGGTTGAACCAGATCGACGGCGCCATGCCCCGGCTCAACGCCATTCCGAAGGGCTGCGCCTACAACCCGCGGTGCCCGCGCACATTTGCACGCTGCCTGACGGAGCGGCCCGAGCTCATGCACGCGGGCGCCACGCGCGCCGCCTGCTGGCTGCACGATGCTGCCGATCCGCACAAGGGCCAGGCCGAACTTGCGGCCCGGCACCACGATGCGCAGCTTGCCGGCGAGCGCGCCGTCCCCGATGCGGCCGCGCCGATTGAAGAGGTCACCCGATGAGCGCAGTACTCGAACCTCGCAGCACGCAAGGCGGCGAGCCGCTGGTCGTCGCCCATGACCTGGCCCGCACTTTCGACGTGTCGCCGCCCTGGCTCAACCGCGTGCTCGAACGCAAGCCGCGCGTGCTGCTGCATGCGGTCGACGGCGTGAGCTTTTCCATCGAACGCGGCAAGACGCTGGCGCTGGTCGGCGAATCGGGCTGCGGCAAGAGCACCGTGGCCCGCCTGCTGGTCGGCTTGTATGCACCGACCCGCGGCGGCTTGCAGTTCGACGGCCAGGATGCGCACGCCGCGTTCAAGACGCCCGAAGGCCGCAAGCTGCGCCGCCGCATCCAGATGATCTTCCAGGACCCGTACGCGAGCCTGAACCCGCGCTGGATCGTCGAAGACATCATCGGCGAGCCGCTGCGTGAGCACGGCATCCTGAGCGGCAAGGCCGAGCTGCGCGAACGCGTGGGCGAACTGCTCAAGTCCGTCGGCCTCTCGCCGCTGGACATGAGCAAGTACCCGCACCAGTTCTCGGGCGGCCAGCGCCAACGCATCTCGATTGCGCGCGCGCTCGCCACGCAGCCCGAGTTCCTGGTGTGCGACGAGCCCACCTCGGCGCTCGACGTGAGCGTGCAGGCGCAGGTGCTCAACATCATGAAGGACCTGCAGCGCCAGCAGGGGCTCACCTATCTCTTCATCTCGCACAACCTTGCGGTGGTGCGGCATGTGGCCGACCAGGTCGGGGTGATGTACCTGGGCCGGCTGGTCGAGGTGGCCGACAAGCAGAAGCTCTTCGCCGAGCCGCAGCATCCGTACACGCGCATGCTGCTCGATGCGATTCCGCAGATGAAGCACACCGGCCGCGCACGCACGCCGGTCAGGGGCGAAGTGCCGAACCCGCTCAATCCGCCGGCGGGCTGTGCGTTTCATCCGCGCTGCCCGCATGCGAATGAGCGTTGCTCGGCCGAGCGGCCGAAGCTCTTGAGCATCAAGGGCGTGCAGGTGGCTTGCCATGCGGCGGAAGAGGGTCGCATCTAGGCAAGGGTGTGCGTAAACGCACTGACCTGTCCGGCAATCCGGCGCAGAGTGCGGCCATGACAATGATGAAGAAGCACCCGAGCGAAGACAGCAGCCCAGCAATGCAAACGGAGCTCGGCCGCCGCGGCTTTCTCATGAGCTCCGCGCTCGGTGCGACAGCGACGCTCGCATCCCTTTGTTCGCTGTCACATGCCGCAGCAGGTGCGCCCGGGCGCCGCCTGCCGGTCATCTTCATCGGCCACGGTTCGCCCATGAACGCGCTGGCCGACAACGCCTTCACGCGCCGCCTGGCCGCATGGGGCAAGGAGCTCCCGCGGCCTTCGGCCATTCTGAGCGTTTCGGCCCACTGGCTGAGCCGCGGCGCTACCGGTGTCGGAATGCAGGAGCGGCCAAAGACGATTCACGACTTCGGCGGCTTTCCCCAAGCGCTGTTCGACATCGACTACCCGGCGCCGGGCCACCCGGCGCTGGCACGCGAAGCCATCGGCGCAGTCAGGCAAACCCCGGTGGTGGGCACCCAGCAATGGGGTCTGGACCACGGAACGTGGACGGTGCTGAAGCACCTGTACCCCAAGGCCGACATTCCTGTGTTCCAGCTCAGCATCGACTACGACAAGCCGGCGGCGTTTCACCACGCCGTCGGCCGCGACCTTGCGGCCCTTCGCGACAAGGGCGTGCTCGTGATGGGAAGCGGCAACGTGGTGCACAACCTGCGCGCCACCGACCGCGGCACGCCCGACGGTCCCGTGGCCAGCCGGCCGTGGGCGCAAGGCTTCGACGACGCGGTGAAGGCCGCGCTGGCAGGGCGGGACGACCGCGCATTGGTCGCCTACGAAAAGCTGGAGGGCGCCGCGACCGCTGTCGCAACGCCGGACCACTACTTTCCTTTTCTCTACGCCCTCGGCGCCGCAGGCTCTAACGAGCGCGCGAAGACGATCTACGAAGGGTTCCAGTCAGGCACGCTGAGCATGCGCTGCATCCAGTTCGGCTGACTGCGGTCTACTGTTCCTCGCCCCACGAGAAGCCGTCGCGCGCAATCATCGCGCTCGAGGCGCTCGGGCCCCAGGTGCCGGCCGCGTACGGGCGAGGTCCGCCGTCCGATGCCCAACTGTCGATCAGCGGCTCGACCCAGCGCCATGCTTCTTCCTGCTCGTCGCTGCGCACGAACAGGTTCAGGCGCCCGTCGATCACGTCGAGCAGCAGCCGTTCGTAGGCACCCACCCGCTCGGCGCCAAAGCGCTTGTCGAAGTCCAGGTCGAGCTGCACCGGTGCCAGCTGCGCGGCGCTCTGGTGGCCGTTGCTGCGGCGGTTGTCCTGCGCCTGCGCAAGCATGTGCAGTTCCAGGCCGTCCTTGGGCTGCAGGTTGATCACCAGCTTGTTGACGGCGCCCGAAGGCGCGCGGTAGATCGCGTGCGGCGTCGGCCTGAAGTTGACCTCGATGCGCGCATCGCGCGAGGCCAGCCGCTTGCCGGTGCGAATGTAGAGCGGCACGCCGGCCCAGCGCCAGTTGGCGATTTCGGTGCGCAGCGCCACGAAGGTCTCGGTGCGGCTGTCGGGATCGACGCCGGGTTCTTCCCGGTAGCCCGGCACGCGTTCGCCGTAGGCCGTGCCGGCGGTGTACTGGCCCCGAATGGCATGCAGGCCCAGCGTTTCGGGCGTCCAGGGCTTGAGCGCGCGCAGCACTTTGAGCTTTTCGTCGCGGATCGCATCGGCATGCGAGTTGATGGGCGGCTCCATGCCAATCGCGCAGACCAGCTGCAGCGCGTGGTTCTGCACCATGTCGCGCAAGGCGCCGGTCTGGTCGTAGAAGGCGCCGCGCTTCTCGACGCCCAGGTCTTCGGCAATGGTGATCTGGATGTTGGCAATGTGCTCGCGACGCCAGATCGGCTCGAACAGCGCATTGCCGAAGCGCATGGCAAACAGGTTCTGCACCGAAGGCTTGCCCAGGTAGTGGTCGATGCGGAAGACCTGCTTCTCCTCGAATACCTTGCACACCGCGGCATTGATCGCGCGATTCGATGCCAGGTCATGGCCCAGCGGTTTTTCGAGCACGATGCGCGTCGTCGGCCCGTTCAGGCCCGCCGCGGCGACCTGTTCCACCACCTGCGTGAAGAGCGCCGGTGCCGTCGCCACGTACATCACCACGGTGTCGGCATTGCGCTGCTTCAGCAGCTCGGCAAGCCGCGTGTAGTCGGCCGGCTTCGACAAGTCCATGCGCAGGTAGTGCAGCAGCGAGGCGAACTTCTCGAACTCTTCGGCCGAGGGGCGCTTGGCGCCTTCGACGGCATTGAAGCGCGACTGGATCAGCTCGCGGTACTGGTCGTCCGAGAGGTCGTCCCGCGCCACGCCGACGATGCGTCCGTCTTTCGGCAGGCTGCCGTGCCTGAAGGCCTGGAACAGCGCCGGCATCAGCTTGCGCCATGCAAGATCGCCAGTACCGCCGAACAGAACGAGATCGAAGCTCATGTGTCGAATTTCCTTTTGTCTTGGTGCCGAGTGGGCTGTTTCAACCGAATGGTACTTGTACCAATTCATGAAACCTGTACGAAAGCTACGCTCAACCCCGGCCGGGAGGCCTATTTTTGTTTTCGAGGCGGGGTTTTCACATGAAGAAGCTTTTTACTGCAGCGGCCTTGGTGGGTTTGTCGGCCGCCGCGTCGGCGCAGGGCACGGTCAACGTGATCTGCTCGGTCCAGGCGGAATGGTGCAACGTGATTGCCACCGTGTACGCACGCACCACCGGTACCCGCATCAACATGTCGCTCAAGGGCTCGGGCGAGGCGCTGGCCCAGCTCATCGCCGAGAAGGACAACCCCAAGACCGACGTATGGTTCGGCGGCACCGGTGACCCGCACCTGCAGGCGGCCGAACAGGGCCTCACGCTCGAATACAAGTCGCCCACGCTGGCGCAGCTTCACCCCTGGGCGCAGCAGCAGGCCAAACAGTCGGGCTACAAGACGGTCGGCATCTATTCGGGCCCGCTGGGCTTCGGCTACAACCCCGAGCTGCTGGCCAAGAAGAAGCTGCCCGTGCCCAAGACCTGGGCCGACCTGCTCAAGCCCGAGTACAAGGGCGACATCCAGGTGGCCAACCCGGCCTCGAGCGGCACGGCCTACACCATGATCGCCACGCTGGTGCAGCTCATGGGCGAAGACAAGGCCTTCGATTACCTCAAGGCGCTGCACAAGAACGTGGGCCAGTACACCCGTTCCGGCACCGGCCCCATCAAGGCCGTGGCGCGCGGCGAAACGGCGGTGTCCATCAGCTTCGTGCATGACGGCCCGGGTGAGAAGATGCAGGGCTTCCCGGTCGAGACCATCACGCCCAGCGACGGCACGGGCGCCGAGATCGGCTCCATGAGCATCATCAAGGGCGCGCGCAACCTCGAGGCCGCGAAGAAGTTCTACGAGTGGGCGCTGACGCCCAGTGCGCAGGAGCTCGGCGCCGCCAACAAGCAGTTCCAGCTGCCGAGCAACAGCGCTGCCAAGCTCGACCCGCGCATTCCGGACTTCAAGAAGATCAAGTTCATCAACTACGACTACGCGAAGTACGGCGCCAGCGCCGAGCGCCGGCGCCTGATTGCGCGCTGGGAAAAAGACGTCAATTCGCTGCCGCGCTAAGTGGGCACCGTCGCCGCCGGCGCCGCGCCGGTCAATCCGGCGGCCGCCGCTTCGGCCCGGCGCTCGCAGCGCTGGATCTGGGCCTGGGTGGCACTGGGCCTTGCGGCTTACCTCGTTCTGCCCTGGTATGCGATTCAGGACTCGACCTGGTACGAGGCCGTTCCGCAGGTGTTCGGCCAGGCCGAGGGTGCCAACGGCCTGATGCAGGCCGTCACGCAAGGCCGCAGCTGGCTTTTTATCGGGATCTTCGGACTGGCGATGTGCGCCATAGGTGCCTGGCTGCCGGCCGGACGGGCGCAGGGGCGCTGGCTGCTGGCGGGCGGCGCCATCGGCGCCCTGGGTCTTGCCATTGCAGGCTTCACCATCGGTGCGCGCGGCTGGAGCATTGCGGCGCTCAATACTCAGTTCGGCGAACTGGCAGTCAATCAGTTTGGCATTGGCGCGGGCGGCTTCGTGGCGCTCACCGCGCTCACGCTGCTGGCGGCGTTCGGCATTGCGCGGCTGGGGCTTTTCAAGGGCGACCTGTTCGTCGCGGCGGCAGTCATCGGCTGCGGTGTGCTGATGGCGCTGTTCATTGCCTATCCGGTCAGCAAGGCGCTGGCCGGTGCGTTCTTCAATGAAGAGGGGCAGTGGTCGATCACCGCGTTCATCGCGCGCGTGTTCACCGAACGCATCTGGGGATTGGGCTGCGTAGCAGGCGGCGTGCGCTGCGGCGTCGCCTGGAACACCCTGGTGTTGGCCCTGCTCACTGCTGCCGGAACCACTTTTCTCGGTACATTGATGGCGCTTATGGCCGAGCGCGGCAGCAAGCGTGGGCAGGGTGCGCTTCGGGTGCTGGCCCTGCTGCCGATCATCACGCCGCCCTTCGTGGTGGGTCTGGGGCTCATCCTGCTCTTCGGCCGCGCGGGCATCGTCAACCAGCTGCTTGAAAACGTCTTCGGCATCGAGCCGACGCGCTGGTTCTACGGCATGCCGGGCGTTCTGGTGGCGCAGCTCTTCGCCTTCACGCCCATCGCCTTCATGATCATGCGCGGCGTGGTGCAGGGTATTGCGCCCAGCCTGGAAGAGGCCGCGCAGATGCTGCGCGCCGACCGGCGCCGCACCTTCTTCACCATCACGCTGCCGCTGTTGAAGCCCGGGCTGGCCAACGCCTTCCTGGTCGGCTTCATTGAAAGCATTGCGGACTTCGGCAACCCGGTCGTCGTGGGCGGTCAGTTCTCGGTGCTCTCGACCGACATCTTCTTTGCCATTGTCGGCGCGCAGTACGACCAGGGCCGCGCGGCCTCGCTCGCCTGGGTGCTCACGCTCTTCGCATTGGGCGTGTTCGCGCTGCAGCGCGGCCTGCTCGGCAAGCAGAACTACACCACCGTGAGCGGCAAAGGCGATGCGGGCATTGCCATGGCGTTGCCCGACGGCGTTCGTCGCACCATCTACTGCATCGCGCTGCCGTGGATCGCGTTTACGGCCGTGGTCTACCTGTTCGCCTTTGCGGGCGGCTTCGTGCAGACCTGGGGCCGTGACTACAGCTTCACGCTCAATCACTTCAGGAGTGCGTTCGCGCTCGAATGGGGCCAATTTGGCTTGGTCTGGGCCGGCACGGCATGGAACTCGCTGATCACCACGCTCAAGCTCGCGGGCATCTCGGCACCCATTACTGCGGCACTGGGTTTGCTGATTGCGTGGCTGCTCGCGCGCAACGAGTTCAAGGGGCAGGGCGTGTTCGAGTTCGGCGCGCTGCTGGCCTTTGCCATTCCGGGCACGGTGCTCGGCGTGAGCTACATCCTGGCCTTCAACGTGCCGCCGTTCGAGCTCACGGGCACGGGGCTCATCATTGTGCTGTGCTTCATGTTCCGGAACCTGCCGGTTGGGGTGCGAGCGGGAACGGCGGCCTTCAAGCAGCTGGACCGCTCGCTCGACGAGGCTTCGCTGATGTTGCGCGCCTCCACTTCGCAGACGCTCTTCAAGGTGGTGCTGCCGCTACTCAAGCCAGCGCTCGTAGCCGCGCTGGTCTACAGCTTCGTGCGCGCCATGACGACCGTGAGCGCGGTGATCTTCCTGGTCACGGCCGAGAACGAGCTTGCCACCACCTACATCATCGGCCGCGTGGGCAACGGCGACTACGGCATTGCGCTGGCCTACTGCACGGTGCTCATGGTGCTGATGTCTCTGGCCATTGCACTGGTGCAGTGGGTGGTTGGAGAGCGCAAGCTGGGGCGCCGCAAGGCAGGCGTGCCGATAGTGGCCGCCCCTGTGGTGCATTGACGGGGAGAAGAACACATGAGCAACGGCATCGAATTTCGCAACGTCACCAAGCGCTACGGCACTGACAAAGACGGCCCGCTCGCGGTCAAGGGCATCAGCTTCGAGGTGCCGGTCGGCACGCTCACCACCATCCTCGGCCCTTCCGGCTGCGGCAAGACGACCACGCTGCGCATGATCGCGGGGCTCGAATCGCCGACTTCGGGCTCGATCCTGATGGGCGGGCGCGACGTCACCACGCTCGGCCCGGCCGAGCGCAACGTGAGCATGATGTTCCAGAGCTACGCGCTGTTCCCGCACATGAACGTGATCGAGAACGTGGGCTACGGCCTGCGCATGAGCGGCGTGAAGAAGGAAGAGGCCACCTCGCGGGCACGCGATGCGCTCAAGGGCGTGGGGCTGGTCGGCTTCGACGAGCGCCTGCCCAGCGAACTCTCGGGCGGCCAGCAGCAGCGCGTGGCCCTGGCACGCGCCCTGGTGCTGGAGCCCGCGGTGCTGCTGTTCGACGAACCGCTGTCCAACCTCGACGCCCGCCTGCGGCGCGAAATGCGCGAGGAAATCCGCGCACTGCAGCAGCGCCTCAAGCTCACGGTGGCCTATGTGACGCACGACCAGAGCGAGGCGCTGGCCGTGAGCGACCAGATCATCGTGATGGACCACGGCCTCATCGCCCAGCGCGGCACGCCCGAGCAGCTCTATGGCCGGCCCGAGAGCGAATTTGTCGCGGGCTTCATGGGCGAGGCGATGGTTTTTCCGGCCATGGCGCAAGCCGACGGCAGCGTCACCTTCGGCCCGCTGCGCCTGCAGCCGCGCCATGCGGTGGCGCCCGGCGCCGTGAAGGTCGCGGTGCGCCCCGAGGCCTGGAACATCGGCGGCGCCGAGGCGGGCCAGGGGCTGCCTGCCACATTACGAAAGGCGGCCTACCTGGGCAGCTTCTACGAATACGGCTTCGACACCCCGATTGGGCCCGTCTTCGTGGTGTCGACCGATCTTTCGCGCCCCCTGGCCGCGGGCGCGCAGGCCACGCTGTCGCTGGCGGCGCACGGCGTCAGCGTGGTGCCCGGCGCATGAAACAATGGCGCCATGAACGTGGTTTTCGATCTTGGCGCCGTGCTGCTGGCATGGGAGCCCACCCGGCTGGTGCAAACCCATCTTCCCGAACACGCCTCCACTGAGCTTGCCGCCGCGGCGCTCGGCCGGGCGCTGTTCCACCATGACGACTGGCTGTGCTTCGACTGCGGCACGCGCTCGCTCGAAGACGCCATTGCGCGCATGGCCCAGCGCCTGTCGCTTCCCGCCGCACGGCTCGACGAGATGCTCGGCACGCTGGGCGAGCGCCTGGAGCCGACCCCGGTCACGGTCGAGCTGCTCGAAGGGCTGTTCGCTCGCCGCGACGCCGGCGAGGCACTGCGCCTTTACTACCTCTCGAACATGCCTGCGCCCTATGCGCGCGCCATTGAGCGCCGGCACGGCTTCATCCGGCGTTTCGACGGCGGGGTCTTTTCTGGCGACGTGAAGTTCATCAAGCCGAATCGCGAAATCTACGAGCTGCTGGCGGTGCGCCACGGGCTCGATCCGCAGCAGACGGTGTTCATCGACGATTCGGCCGCCAATGTGGAAGCGGCGCGCGCCTTCGGCTGGCACGCCATTCACTGCACCCACCCCGCCGCGCTGGCGGCGCAGCTCGGGCGCTACCTGCCGTCCGCCTCGACTACCGGGCGGTAAGCACCACCTTGGTGGTGTCGAAGCCCAGGCTGGCAGCGTAGTCCAGCTCGGCCTGCAACGCGTCGTCTTCCAGCCGGGGAGCGCGCGACAGCACCCAGAGGTACTCGCGGTCGGGTGTACCCACTAGCGCCACCTGGTAGTCGCGGTCCAGCTTCAGGATCCAGTAGTCGCCCCACACCATCGGCAGCCAGCTCAGCCAGGAAGGTGCAAAGCGCACTTCGAGCCGGCCCGCGCCGGGCTGGCCCGCCACCGGCACCACGCGCGCCGTGCCCACCGCCTCGTCGAAATTGCCGTCGGGCCGTACGCAGCGGTTGATGACCTGCAGCGTTCCGTCGGGCTGGGGTGTGTACTCGGCGGTCACCGGGCCGGCGCACTGCTTCTGGAAGCGGTTCGGCAGTCGGGCCTGTTCGTGCCAGACGCCGGCATAGCGCTGGATATCGACCGGCGCCACCACCTGCAGTGGAGCGCGCATGAGTGGTGCGCCGTCGGCGGGGCCGGGCACTTGCGCCCGCGCGGTGCGGCCGGCGCCAAGGGCGAGCCAGGTGGCCACGCCGCCCACCACGAAGGCGGTGGCCAGGGTGCCGATGGCCGAACTGGTGCGGCGGTCGTCGAAAGGAGCGCGGTTCGCCGCTGCGGAAGCTGCGGTGCGATGGCGGAAGGACATGGGGGGCACTCCTCTGTAGTCGAAAGCATCAAGGCGGGAAGCCGCAGGCTAGCCCCTGAACGCACCCGCTGCCGTCAGCGGCGGACCACAGCCCATGTAGGGCAGGGCAGCCGGCGTACAACCCTGTCGGCCGAAGGCCGATGCGGCGCGGTGAAAAGCCGTGCTACGGTGCGCATGAAAACATCGGCCCCAGCGCAATAGCGTGCAGGACTTGTCATCACCCGCACAGGATAATCTTCGACATGAATCAACTCGATGCTCTCCGTCAATGGACCACCGTGGTCGCCGACACCGGCGACTTCAAGCAACTCAGCATTTCCAAGCCGCAGGACGCGACCACCAATCCGTCGCTCATCCTCAAGGCGGTGCAAAAGCCCGAGTACCGGCCGCTGCTCGACGAAGCCGTCAAGAGCCACGCAGGCAAGCCGCTCGACGAAGTGATCGACCGCCTGCTGGTGCGCTTCGGCGCCGAGATTCTCTCGATCATTCCCGGACGCGTATCGACTGAAGTCGACGCCCGCCTGTCGTTCGATACGGCCGCCACCATTGCGCGCGGCGAGCGCATCGTGGCGCTCTACAAGGCCGAAGGCATCGACACCGAGAAGCGCCTGCTGATCAAGGTGGCCTCCACGTGGGAGGGCATCCAGGCGGCGCGCGCGCTCGAGCAGAAGGGCATTCGAACCAACCTCACACTGCTGTTCTCGTTCGCGCAGGCCGTGGCCTGCGCAGAGGCCGGCGTGCAGCTCATTTCGCCGTTTGTGGGCCGCATCTACGACTGGTACAAGAAGTCGGCAGGCGCCAAATGGGATGAGGCGGCGAGCGCGGGAGCCAACGATCCGGGCGTCAAGTCGGTGCGCGAAATCTACAACTACTACAAGCAGCACGGCATCAAGACCGAGGTGATGGGTGCGAGCTTTCGCAATGTGGGGCAGATCCAGGCCCTGGCCGGCTGCGACCTGCTGACCATCAGCCCTGAGCTGCTGGCCGAGTTGGCCGCCAGCAACGAGCCGCTCGAGCACGCGCTCGACGCCAAGAAGGCGGCCGCAACGGCCAGCGTGGAGAAGCTGAGCTACGACGAGCCGAGCTTCCGCTTTGCGTTGAACGAAGACGCCATGGCCACCGAGAAGCTCGCCGAGGGCATCCGCGCCTTTGCGGCCGACGCCGTGAAGCTGGAGAAACTCATGCAGGAAAGCGGCAAGTAAACATGGCCATGACCCTTCGCTGCGACCGCGCGCCCGCCTGGGCGCAACTGCAAAGCTACTTCGAGACCGCGGGCCGCCAGTTCGACGTGCGCCACGCCTTCGTCGACGACGCGGGCCGCTTCGAGCGCTTCAGCCAGGAAGCGCCTTACGTTTTTGCCGACCTGTCGAAGAACCTGATCGACGCGCGCATCGAGGAGATGCTGCTTTCGCTGGCCCGCGAATGCGGCCTCGAGGCGCATCGCGATGCGATGTTTGCCGGCGAGCACATCAACAACACCGAAGACCGCGCGGTGCTGCACACGCTGTTGCGCGCGCCGGCCAATGCCGCGGTGGGCAACAAGACCGCGGCCGAACTGCGCGAAGTGCACGCCACGCTGGACGCGATGCTGGCCTATGCCGAGAAGGTGCGCGGCGACCACACGATCACCGACGTGGTCAACATCGGCATTGGCGGCTCCGACCTCGGCCCGCAAATGGCAGTGCTGGCGCTCGCCGAATTCGCTGCGCCGGGCAAGCGCTTTCATTTCGTTTCGAACGTCGATGGCCACGAGCTCGACGGCGTGCTGCGCGACCTGGCACCCGAACACACGCTGTTCCTGATTGCGTCCAAGACCTTCACCACGACCGAGACGATGACCAACGCGCTCTCGGCCAAGCGCTGGTACGAGCAGTCGGGCGGTACGGACATCGCCGGCCACTTTGCCGCGCTCACCACCAACGTGGAGGCCGCGAAGCAATTCGGCATCGACATCACCTTCGGCTTCTGGGACTGGGTAGGCGGCCGCTATTCGCTGTGGTCGGCCATCGGGCTGCCGATTGCATTGGCCATCGGCGCCGACGGATTCCGCCGGCTGCTGGCGGGCGCGCATGCAATGGACGAGCACTTCCGCACCGCGCCGCTCGAAAAGAACCTGCCGGTGCGCCTGGGCCTGCTCGACGTCTGGTACCGCAACTTCCACAAGTTCACGAGCCGCGGCATCGCGCCGTATCACAGCGCCCTGAAGCGCTTGCCGGCCTACCTGCAGCAGCTCGAGATGGAAAGCAACGGAAAGCAGGTCGATGCAAGCGGCGAGCCGCTGCCGAATGGCTTGGGCACTTCGCCCGTGCTCTGGGGCGAGCCCGGCACCAATGGCCAGCATGCCTACTTCCAGATGCTGCACCAGGGCACGGATGTGATTCCACTCGAATTCGTGGCGGTGCGCGACGCAGCGCACACGCTCGAAGGCCACCACGCCAAGTTGCTGGCCAATGCGCTCGCGCAGGCGCAGGCATTGATGGTCGGAAAGCTCGACGCCGGTGGCCACAAGAACTTTCCAGGCAACCGGCCGAGCACCTTCTTCGTGTTCGAGAAGCTCACGCCCGAATCGCTGGGTGCGTTCCTTGCGCTGTACGAACACCGCGTGTTCACCAGCGGTGCGCTGTGGGGCATCAACAGCTTCGACCAGTGGGGTGTGGAGCTCGGCAAGGTGCTTGCGAAGGACATCGAGCCGCGTCTTGCCTCGGGCGACATCATGGGGCTTGATGCCTCGACGGCTGGATTGTTGAAGCGGCTCGGGTCCTGAGCTTCTTTGGTCTTTCGAAGGCTGGGTAGGGTACGTTCAGGGCGGCGCACCCGCCGACGGGGTACCTTTCTCCGCGAATGTCCCCCGGCCTGCGGCCTCCTCCTTTATTTCGCTGCGCAAGGCACCCCATCGACGGGAGCGTTGTTCAGAGCGGTGGTTGATCGCACGGAACAAGCGCAGCGCCCGGTGTGCACAGGGCATCGGGTGCTCCCCGCAGCGAAATAAAGGAGGAGCCGAAGGCGGGGGACATTCGCGGAGGAGTACCCGGTGACCTTTGCACGCGCCCTGAACAGCGGTGCCTCGGACAACAGCGCCGCCAAGCACCCCCTCAAACCGTAGCCGCCTCCAAAGGCGCCCGCACCGGCCCACCACTGGCCATCCGAACACACAAGTCGAAGGCCTGCTGCAGCCCTTCGATCTGCGCAACGCCCTTGCCCGCAATGTCGAAAGCGCTGCCGCTCGCAGAGGTGGCCACCGGCACAGGCAAGCCACCGTGCAGCGTCACACCTTGCTCGAAGCCCATAAGCTTCATCGCGATCTGCCCCTGGTCGTGATACATCGACACCACCGCATCCACATCGCCCCGACGTGCACCGATGAACACCGTGTCGGGCGAGAACGGGCCGCGGGCGTCGAAGCCCTCGGCGCGCAGCTGTTCGATGGCCGGCGCGATGATCTCGATTTCTTCCATGCCGATGGAGCCACCGTCCCCCGCGTGCGGGTTGAGCCCCGTCACCGCAATACGAGGTTGCGCCACACCTGCGCGGCGCAGGGCCGATGCAATGATCTTCACCGCATCGCTCACACCCTCCATCGTGATGTGGGCCGCCACGTCCTTCAGCGGAATGTGCGAGGTCACGCGTGAGGTCCACAACGAACCCGTGAGGTTGAACTCGCAGACGAAGCCCTTCACGGCAAAGCGCTCCTGCATGTAGCGCAGCTCGTCTTCATGCACCAGGCCGCCCAGGCGAAGCGAATGCTTGTTGAGCGGCGCAAAGAGAATGCCATCCGCTTGCCCGCGCCGCACCGCCGCGGTGGCGAGTTCCAGTGCCTCGAAGGATGCGCGGCCCGAGGCCTCGTTCGATTCGCCGAGCACCGGCTCCCGGCCCTCCATCCAGTCGCGCAGGAGCAGGGTGGGGCGGCCATCCTCGAAGCGCAAGTCGTCCAACCGGTCGATCTGCAGTGGGTCGAGCTTCACGCCCGCCACGCGCTCGCCCGCGGCCAGCACCACGGGGTCGGCGATCAGCAGCACGCGCGCGGCCTCCAGGTTGCGCTGGCGCGCGAGCAGCTTCACGGCCATCTCGGGGCCGATGCCGCTCGGGTCGCCGAGCAGCACGGCGATGCGGGGCTTCGCGGAAATGACGGTCGGGGTCTTCGATGGGGTGGACATGGAATCAGGAATGAAATGGAGAAGAAGAAGGAAAGAAGGAAGGCCTCATTCGGCCTTGATGTTGGCGTCCCGCACGAGCTGGCCGTAGTGGTCGAACTCCTGCTTGTTCATTGCCGCGAAAGCTTCGCCGGTGATCACGCCGGGCTCGCCACCCAGGCCCTTGATGCGCGCCTGCACATCGGGCAGCTTCAGCGTGCGCGTGAGCTCCGTGCCGAGCCGCTCCACCACGGGCCGCGGTGTGCCAGCCGTCACATAGAGCCCGTACCAGGTGGACACGTCCGCGCCCTTGATGCCCTGCTCGGCCAGCGTGGGCACATCGGGCAGTTCGGGCGAGCGCTGCGGTGCGCTCACGGCCAGCGCGCGGAACTTGCCGGCCTTGATCTGGCCCATGGCGGAAGAGGTGCTGTCGAACATCATGTCGACCTCGCCGCCGATGATGTCGATGTGCGCCTGCGAGCTGCCCTTGTAGGGCACATGGATCGACTTCATGCCCGTGGCCAGGTTGAAGGCCTCGCCGCCCACGTGCTGCGTGCTGCCGATGCCGGACGACGCGTATTTCAAGCCGCCTGGCTTGGCCGTCATGGCCGCCACCAGGTCTTTCACCGACTTGTAGGGTGAACTGGCCGAAACCACCAGCACGTTGGGCATCACCGCCACCAGGCCGATCGGCTGCAGGTCTTTCAGCGGGTCGTACTTGAGCTTGAGGATGTGAGGCGCCACCGCCTGCGCGGTGTTGGTGGCCAGCAGCAGCGTAGTGCCGTCGGCCGCGGCGCGCGCGGTGAGTTCGCCGGCGATGGTGTTGGATGCGCCGGGCCGGTTCTCCACCGTCACGGGCTGCTTGAGCACCGGCGCGAACTTGTCGGCCAGCACGCGCGCGAGGATGTCGGTACCGCCGCCGGGTGAGGCGCCGACCATGATGCGCAGCGGCTTGTCGGGGTACGCCGGCTGCGCACCGGCCATGGCGGTTGCCAGCGCCAGCGTGGCCGCGCTCGCCGTGCGGGCAAGAAAAGAAAGCTTCATCGGGTGTATCTCCTGCTTGTTTGGCACCAGCTTAGGGAGCTTCGTGTTGCCAATCCAATCGAAAAAGCCCGAAGCTCCATATACTTTTGTGCATGACTTCTGGTTCAGGCCTGACCGACGCATCGCTGATGCTTCATGTGCGGCCGCGCCAGTTGCTGCTGCTGGCACGGCTCGATGCCCACCGCCATCTGGGCCGCGCAGCCGAGGCCATGAACATCAGCCAGCCGGCTGCCACCAAGCTGCTGCAGCAGCTGGAAGATTCGCTGGGCGAGAAGCTCTTCGAGCGCCTTGCGCGGGGCATGGAGCCCACGCCTTACGGCGAGATCCTGATCCGCTATGCCCGCCGCGTGCTCAGCGACTTCGGCAGCGCCCGCGAGGAAATGCTCGCGCTGCGCTCGGGCCTGAGCGGTTCGCTGCGCGTGGGCAGCGTGCCGGGCGCGGTGCCCGAGCTGCTGGCGCCGGCGCTGGTCGAGTACCACCGGCGTCATCCGCAGGTGGCGGTGTCGGTAATCGTCGAGACCAGCGATGTGATGCAGGCGCAGCTCGAGCAGGGCGACGTCGACCTGGTGCTGGGCCGGCTCACGGACAGCCACGACGAGGCCAAGTACGCGAGCGTGCCGCTGCTGGGCGAGTCGCAGGTGGTCGTGGTGCGCGCCGCGCACCCTGTCTTCGAGCAGCCCACCGTCACGCTGGCCGAAATGGCGAACCGGTCATGGGTGTTGCAGCCCCCGGGCTCGCCGCAGCGCGGGCGCTTCGAGGCGGCGATGCGGGAGGCGGGTATCCAGGCGCGGCTCGACATCATCGAAACGGCATCGCCCATTGCCATTACCGCCTTGCTCGAGAACTCCGACATGGCCGCCGTGATGCCGGCTTCGCAGGCCGGCCACTACGCGCGGCTGGGCGTGCTGCGCACCGTGCCGGTGGAGCTGCCGGTGCGCGTGCCGCCGATCTGCCTCATCACCCGGCAGGACCGCCCGCTTTCACCGGCCGCGGCGCAGTTCCGGCGCCAACTGCTGGGCGGTGCCTGAGGTCTTTGGATTGAGCTTTTCCATGCTGTATTGCGTTGACTAGGGAATCTCCTAGCTGATTGGTGCATGAAAGTACCAGCAAGGACGGATGAAGTACCAAACCCGCAAGCGCGTTTCTCCAGAATCCCGCCACGGCGACCCGAACACAGGGCGTCGCTCACCTCTAGGAGACAACATGAAGCGTTTTCTGAAAGCGGGCCTCGTCCTCGCACTCGCCGGCACGGGGCTCGCCTCCCAAGCCGCCACCGAACTCGTGATTGCCACCGTCAACAACGGCCACATGATCGAGATGCAGAAGCTCACGCCCTTCTTCGAAAAAGCCAACCCCGACATCAAGCTCAAGTGGGTCACGCTCGAAGAAGGCACGCTGCGCCAGCGCGTGACCACCGACATTGCCACCAAGGGCGGCCAGTTCGACGTGATGACCATCGGCCTGTACGAAGCGCCGATCTGGTCGAAGAAGGGTTGGCTCCAGCCCATTGCCACCGACGCCGCCTACGACGCCGATGACCTGCTGCCCGCGATTCGCGCCGGCCTGTCGTACGACGGCAAACTCTACGCCGCGCCGTTCTACGGCGAGAGCTCGATGCTCATGTACCGCAAGGACCTGGCCGACAAGGTCGGTTTCAAGATGCCCGAGCAGCCCACCTGGGCGCAGGTGAAAGAGCTCGCCGGCAAGATCCACGACCCCAAGGCCGGCGTATACGGCATGTGCCTGCGCGGCAAGCCGGGCTGGGGTGACAACATGGCCTTCCTGACCACGCTGGTCAACACCAACGGCGGCCAGTGGTTCGACATGCAGTGGAAGCCGCAGATCGACACCAAGCCGTGGAAGGACGCAATCAACTTCTATGTGGACATGATGAAGTCGTATGGCCCGCCCGGCGCATCGGCCAACAGCTTCAACGAGAACCTCGCGCTCTTCAACGAAGGCAAGTGCGGCATGTGGGTGGACGCGACCATTGCGGCCTCGTTCATCAGCGATCCGAAGCAGTCGAAGGTGGCCGACAAGGTGGCCTTCGCGCAGGCTCCGGTGGCTGTAACGCCCAAGGGCGCCAACTGGCTGTGGACCTGGAACCTGGCCATTCCGGCAAGCTCGACCAAGGGCGCCGCCGCGCAGACCTTCGTGAAGTGGGCGACCTCCAAGGAGTACGTGAACCTGGTGGCCAAGGAGCATGGCTGGGGCACGGTGCCTACCGGCACGCGCAAGTCGACCTATGCGAACCCCGAATTCCAGAAGGTCGCCAAGTTTGCCGCGGCCGAGAAGAAGGCCATCGATACGGCCAATCTCAGCGACAGCACGCTGCCCAAGTCGCCGTACGTGGGCGTGCAGTACGCGGCCATTCCCGAGTTCCAGGCCATCGGCGTGGCGGTGGGCCAGCAGATGAGCGCGGCGCTGTCGGGCAAGGTGACGGTGGACCAGGCGCTGAAGACTTCGCAGACGGCGGCTGAGCGGGAGATGAAGAAGGCTGGGTACTACAAGTAAGCCAGCTGGCTTTCTTGCTCCCTCCCCTTCCGGGGGAGGGTTGGGGTGGGGGCACGCGGCGCATCAATCACCGCGGCGCTCGATCCGGGAGCCCCCATCCCCGCCTTCCCCCAAAGGGGGAAGGAGCCAGAGACAACGAGAAGGGATTTCCTCATGAAACGACTCCTGCCCCGGGCCCTCATGGCGCCTGCCGTGCTCACGCTCCTCCTCTGGATGATCGTGCCGCTCGTGATGACGTTGTATTTCTCGTTCGTGAACTACAACCTCATGCAGCCCGGCGAGCGCACGTTCGCGGGCATCGAGAACTTTCACTACTTCGTCACCGACCCCGACTTCTGGCCCGCAACGTGGAACACGTTGATGCTGATCGGCAGCGTGATCGTCATCACGGTGGTGCTCGGCGTGCTGCTCGCGCTCTTGGTGAACGAGCCCTTCCCGGGCCGCGGCATCGTGCGGGTGCTTTTGATCTCGCCCTTCTTCGTCATGCCAGCGGTCAACGCGCTGCTGTGGAAGCACATGATGATGAACCCCATCTACGGCATCCTGGCCGACGTGTGGCGCTTCTTCGGCGCCCAGCCGGTCGATTGGCTCACCGACGTGCCGCTGTTCTCGGTGATCGTCATGGTGGCCTGGCAGTGGCTGCCGTTCGCCTGCCTGATCTTCATCACCTCGCTGCAGTCGCTCGACCGCGAGCAGATGGAGGCCGCGCGCATGGACGGCGCGAGCGCATTCCAGCGCTTCTTCTACCTGACCATTCCGCACCTCGGCCGGCCGATGGCGGTGGTGATCATGATCGAGATGATCTTTCTGCTCAGCGTGTTTGCCGAGATCGCCATCACCACCAACGGCGGCCCGGGCAACGAGAGCACCAACATGACCTACCTGATCTTCAAGCAGTCGCTCATGAACTTCGACGTGGGCGTGGCCTCGGCCGGTGCGCTGTTCGCGGTGGTGCTGGCCAACATCGTGGCCGTGTTCCTCATCCGGATCATCGGCAAGAACCTCGACTGAAGGAACGACCATGCAACCCAGCAACTTCCTTCCGCAACTGCTGCGCACCGTGGGTGCGTGGGCCGTGGCGCTGCTCCTGTTCTTCCCGCTCGGCTGGCTGTTTCTCACGGCCTTCAAGACGGAGCTGCAGGCCATTCACGTGCCGCCGCTCTTCATCTTCGAGCCCACGCTCGACAACTTCGGCGAAGTGCAGCGCCGCAGCGACTACCTGCTGTACGCGCGCAACTCGCTCATCACCAGCCTGGGCTCGACCATCATCGGCCTGCTGATCGCGGCGCCCGCCGCGTATTCGATGGCCTTCTTCCGCACGAAGAAGACGCGCGACATCCTGATGTGGATGCTCTCCACCAAGATGATGCCGGCCGTGGGTGCGCTGGTGCCGATCTATGTGCTCGCGCAAACCGCGGGCCTGCTCGACTCGCTCACCGCGCTCACCATCGTGTTCACCTTGTCGAACCTGCCGATCATGGTGTGGATGCTCTACAGCGCCTACAAGGACATTCCGAACGAAATTCTCGAGGCCGCGCGCATGGACGGCGCGAGCCTGTGGACCGAGTTCCGGCACGTGGTGCTGCCGCTGTCGGTGGGCGGCCTGGCATCGACCGGCCTCTTGTGCCTGGTGCTGAGCTGGAACGAGGCCTTCTGGGCGCTCAACCTCAGTTCGGCCAAGGCCGGCACGCTGGCCACGCTCATCGCTTCTTACTCCAGCCCCGAGGGCCTGTTCTGGGCCAAGCTGTCGGCGGCTTCGCTGATGGCCATTGCGCCCATCGTCGTGTTCGGCTGGTTCAGCCAGAAGCAATTGGTGCAAGGCCTGACCTTCGGCGCCGTCAAGTAAAGAAAGGGAGACACCTCATGGCCTACCTGCAACTCAAAGACATCAAGAAGAGCTTCGGCGACGCCGACATCATCAAGGGCGTCGATCTCGAAATCCAGAAGGGCGAGTTCATTGTCTTCGTCGGGCCTTCGGGCTGCGGCAAGTCGACGCTGCTGCGCCTGATTGCGGGGCTCGAGCCGATCACCAGCGGCAACCTGCTGCTCGACGGCAAGGACATCACCTGGGCGCCTTCGGGCAAGCGTGACCTGGCCATGGTGTTCCAGAGCTACGCGCTTTATCCGCACATGAGCGTTTACGACAACATGTCGTTCGCGCTCAAGCTGGCGGGTGTTCCGAAGAGCGAGATCAAGACCAAGGTCGAGTACGCGGCCAAGACGCTCAACCTCACGCAGTACCTCGACCGCACGCCGAAGGACTTGTCCGGCGGGCAACGCCAACGGGTGGCCATTGGCCGCGCCATCGTGCGCGCGCCGAAGGTGTTCCTGTTCGACGAGCCGCTGTCCAACCTCGATGCGGCGCTGCGCGGCAACACGCGCGTCGAGATCCACAAGCTGCACCGCTCGCTCGGTGCCACCACCATCTACGTGACGCACGACCAGGTCGAGGCCATGACGTTGGCCGACCGCGTGGTGGTGCTCAGGGATGGGCTCATCGAGCAGGTCGGCACGCCGCTCGAGCTGTACGACCGGCCCGCCAACCAGTTCGTTGCGCAGTTCATCGGCATGCCTTCAATGAACATGGTGGCGGCGAGTGCGATCCCGAGTTTCTCGGCAGCAACCGGCGGACGCCTGCCGAGCGACGGTTTCCTGGGCGTGCGGCCCGAAGGCTTGCGCGTGCATCCGAAGCAGGCCGCCGCCGCGGGCGTGCCGGGGCGCGTGGAGCTGATCGAAGCACTGGGCGCGGACACGCTGATTCACGTCGACGTGGGCGGCGTGCCGCTGATCGCGCGCCAGAACGAACGCACCCCGCTGCATGCGGGCGACGACGTGGCGGTCGAGCTCGACCCGTCGGTGCTTCATTTGTTCAACCGCGAAGGCCGTTCGGTCTCCGCCTGATTCTTCCGGAACATTCCCGTGACCCTCGCAGCAGCGCCTCTCGATGCGCCAACTCCACCCCCGGCTCCTTCGGAGTTCACGGTGCTTCACCTTGGACTCGGCTCGTTCCATCGGGCCCACCAGGCCGTTTACTTGCAGCGGCTGATCGATGCGGGCGATACCCGCTGGTCGCTCTCGGGCGCGAACATCCGGCCCGACATGGCCGAGGTTGTCGCGGCCCTGCAGGCCCAAGGTGGACGCTACACGCTCGAAACCGTGTCGCCGGCCGGCGAGTACCGCTACGAACAGATCGAAGCCATACGCGAGGTTCTGCCTTACGAGCCCTCGCTGGCTAGGGTCGTCGCGCGCGGCGCGGCACCGTCCACGCGCATCGTGTCATTCACGGTGACCGAGGCGGGCTACTACCTCGATACCAAGGGCAAGCTGGACCTCTCGTTCGGCGACCTTGCGGCGGACATCGAGCGAGCCCGCCGCGGCCAGGCGTGGAGTGGAGGCGGCGAAGGCGTGACCATCTACGGCGCCGTCTGCGCGATCTTGCGCGCGCGCAAGGCTGCGCAGGCCGGCCCGGTCACTCTGCTCAACTGCGACAACCTGCGTCATAACGGCGACCGCTTTCGCGCCGGGTTGCTGGAGTTCATCGAACGCGCGGGCGATACCGAACTGCTCGCATGGGTGCAGCCGAACACCGCCTGCCCGAACGCAATGGTCGACCGCATCACGCCGCGCCCGCCGCCCGAACTGCGCGCACGCGTGAAGGCTGCCACCGGCCAAGACGATGCGGCCGCAATCACTGGCGAGAGCTTTATCCAGTGGGTGATCGAAGACAACTTCGTTGCGGGCCGTCCCGATTGGGGCCGCGTGGGCGTGGAGCTGGTCGATTCGGTGCAGCCTTACGAAGAAGCCAAGATCCGCATCCTCAACGCCACGCACAGCTGCATTGCATGGGCCGGCACGCTGATCGGGTTGAGCTTCATCCATGAAGGCACGCACCACGCGGCCATCCGCAAGATGGCGTTCGACTACGTGACCGACGACGTGATTCCGTGCCTGAGCCCGAGCCCGATCGATCTTGCGGCTTACCGCGACGTGGTGCTCGACCGCTTCGGCAACCCCGCTATCCGCGACACCAACCAGCGCGTGGCGGCCGACGGCTTCTCGAAGATTCCGGGCTTCATCGCGCCGACGGTGCGTGAGCGGCTTGCTGCCGGGCAGCCGATCGACAGCGTTGCGATGCTGCCCGCACTGTTTCTTGCCTTCTTGCAGCGCTGGCATCACGGGGCGCTGCCGTATGCGTATCAAGACCAGGGCATGGACGGAGCCGTGGCGCACGCCATTTGCGATGCCGCCGATCCGGTGCTGGCGCTGTGCTCGGACGCGGGACTGTGGGGCGCCATTGCTGGCGATGCACGGCTGGTAGAGGCCGTGCGTGGCGCGAGCGAACGCGTGGCAAGTTTCATGAATGCAGGAGCAACGAGATGAGCGAACGGCTGAAGAACCGCCACGTGCTGCTGACCGGTGCCGGCGGAGGCATCGGGCTTGCAGTCGCCGAGGCATGCATTGCCGAAGGCGCGCGCTGCAGCATCGTCGACCGCATGGCTGCTGCGCCTGAAGCAGTGCGGGCGCTGTTGCAGAAGCATCCCGACCGCCTTGCCTACATCGCGGCGGACGTGACCGACACGAAAGGAATCACGCACCTTCTCGCAGAGGCGCAGGTCGCCTTCGGCCCCATTCACACCCTGTTCAACAACGCCGCGGTGTTCGACCTTGCGCCGCTGCTCGACAGCGACGAGGCATCCTTCGACAAGCTGTTCGCGGTCAACGTGAAGGGCATGTTCTTCGTTATGCAGGCGGTGCTGCGCCACATGGTCGAAGCCGGCACGCAGGGTGCATCGATCATCAACATGGCGTCACAGGCGGGGCGTCGCGGCGAGGCGCTGGTGTCGCACTACTGCGCAACAAAGGCCGCCGTCATCAGCTACACCCAGAGCGCCGCACTGGCCATGGCCCCGCACGGCATTCGCGTCAACGGCATTGCGCCGGGCGTGGTCGACACGCCCATGTGGGACCATGTAGACAGCCTGTTCGCCAAGGCCGAAGGGCTGCCACTCGGCGAGAAGAAGCGGCGAGTGGGCCTGGAGGTGCCGCTCGGCCGCATGGGCATGCCGAGCGACATTGCCGGCGCAGCGGTATTTCTTGCCAGCGACGAGGCGCGCTACATCACGGCGCAGACCTTGAATGTCGACGGCGGGAATGTGATGAGCTGAGATGAAGTTTGCTGTGCACGAGGTGCCGGGTTCGGGGCGCGCACCCGCCGACGGGGTACCTTTCTCCGCGAATGTCCCCCGGCCTGCGGCCTCCTCCTTTATTTCGCTGCG
>NZ_JBBCBO010000017.1:0-119188 GCF_037203865.1 Variovorax sp. CCNWLW186
CTTGCCGACGCCCGCTTGGTTGCGGGTGATGACAGCGGGGATGCTGACTTTGATCATTTGGTGGCTCCTGTTAACGTCACTCAATGTGAATAACGTTGCAGAGCCTACCTTTTCTACACCTTGTACAACATGAGGAATTCACGAATATGCAATCCACGCTGAACCTGCTAGACGACGCCGTCAAAGTTCAAGGGCTGTCCGACTGGGCGGCAAAACTCGGGCTCTCGAAACGAGCCCTCTACACGGCACGTGACCGGGGCCACCTGTCACCAGCAATCGCCGGTGCATTGGCATCCGAACTGGGTCAAGACCCGAGGGAATGGATCGTGGTCGCCGCTCTGGAATCAGAGCGGGACAGCGCGTGCAAAACGCGCATGGTGAAGCAGCTTATGAGCGGAGTTCGAAAGCTGTAATGACCGACTCCGAATACATGGACCGCGCCGAAGCTGCGCTCGCCGCCATCGAGCAAGGCTGCGACCGCATCAACGATGCAACCGACGCCGACATCGACAACCAGCGGGTGGGCGGGATGATCACGATTTCATTCAAGAACGGCAGCCAGCTGATCGTGAACCTGCAGAAGCCGCTGCAGGAAATCTGGCTGGCCGCGCGCTCCGGCGGCTATCACTACCGCTTCGACGGCAAGGCCTGGGTCGACACCAAGACCGGCGAGGAGTTCTTCGGCAACCTGTCGCGCGAGGCAAGCCTGCAAGCCGGGCAGCCGCTGGAGTTTGCGGCCCCCTGACTCTGCTCATTCTCAATTCCTGAAGAGGTCGAGAATCCGATTGCGTTCTTCAGGCGGCGGAGGCGGGCTCACCGGCACGCCGCTCAGTGACTCCGCGGGCGGCGTGGCGGGGGTCTCCACGCCAAGGCTGGAGACGCCGCGGCCCGGCGCGTAGTCGTCGTAGTACCACTCGCCGCCAACGCTCACCACGCCAGCCGGCGGGGTGGTGGAAAGATCGGTCACGGGCACGCCCTTGATGGCGGTTTCCATGTAGTTGATCCAGATCGGCAGGCTCAAGCCGCCGCCGGTTTCGCGGTCGCCCAGGTTGCGCGGCGTGTCGTAGCCGATCCAGGAGATGGCGGTCATGGTGGGCTGGAAGCCGGCAAACCAGGCGTCGAGCGAGTCGTTGGTGGTGCCGGTCTTGCCGTAGAGGTCGGGCCGCTTGAGCATGGCCTGCGCCTTGGCCGCCGTGCCGGCGCGCGTGATGGATTGCAGCAGCGAATCCATGATGAAGGCGTTGCGCTGGGGAATGGCCCGGATCGTCTCGTTGAGCAGCGGCGGCTGCTTGTCGACCAGCACCCTGTCCTTGTGGTCGGTAATGCGGGTGACCAAGTACGGATTGACGCGGTAGCCGCCATTGGCGAATACCGAGTAGCCCACGGCCATCTGCATGGGCGTGACCGCGCCGGCGCCCAGCGCCATGGGCAGGTAGGCGGGGTGCTTGTCCTTGTCGAAGCCGAAATTGGTGATCCATTCCTGCGCATAGCGCGTGCCGATGGATTGCAGGATTCGGATCGACACCAGGTTCTTCGACTTCATCAGCGCGGTGCGCATCGACATCGGGCCGTCGTACCCGCCGCCGTAGTTCTTGGGTTCCCAGGGCTGGCCGCCCGTGGTGCCGGCATCGAAGAAGAGCGGTCCGTCGTTGATCACCGTGGAGGGCGTGAAGCCCTTCTCGAGCGCCGCCGAGTAGATGAACGGCTTGAAGCTCGAACCCGGCTGGCGCCAGGCCTGCGTGACGTGGTTGAACTTGTTCTTGCCGAAATCGAAGCCGCCCACCAGTGCCTTGATGGCGCCGTCGCGCGGATCCATGGCGACGAAGGCGCCTTCAACTTCGGGCAGTTGGGTGATCTCCCAAGTGTTCTTGGGCGTCTTCACCACCCGGATCACCGCGCCGCGGCGAATCTTGATGTTGGGCGGTGCCTTGTCGGAAAGGCCGGATTGCGCGGGCTTGAGGCCTTCTCCGGTGATCTGCACCGGGTCGCCGTTGCCGCGGACGGCCGAGATTTCCTTGGCACTGGCCTTGAGCACCACGGCTGACATCACGTCGCCGTTATCGGGGTGGTCGGTCAGCGCGTCGTCCACGGCTTCGTCGAGTTCCTTGGGGTCGTTGGGAAGGTCGACGAATTTCTCGGGCCCGCGATAGATCTGGCGCCGCTCGTAGTCCATGATGCCCTTGCGCAGCGCCTTGTATGCAGCGGCCTGGTCGGCGGCCACCAGCGATGTGTACACCTTCAGGCCGCGGGTGTAGGTGCTGTCGCCGTATTGCGCATACATGAGCTGGCGCACGGTTTCGGCCACGTACTCGGCGTGCAGGCGGTTCGGGTCCGCCGCGTCGCGCAGGTGCAACTCTTCCTTCTTGGCTTGGGCGGCCTGCTCGGCCGTGATGAAGCCTGCGTCCTGCATGCGGTCGATCACGTAGAACTGGCGCCCGCGTGCGCGCTGCGGATTGTTGACCGGGTTGTTGGCGCCCGGTGCCTTCGGCAGGCCGGCCAGCATGGCCGCCTCGGCAATGGAAAGATCTTGTAGCGGCTTGCCGAAATACGCTTCGGAGGCCGCGGCAAAACCGTAGGCGCGGTTGCCCAGGTAGATCTGGTTCAGGTAGATCTCGAAGATCTGGTCCTTGGTAAGCAGGTGCTCCAGCTTGAAGGTGAGCAGCACTTCGTAGATCTTGCGGGTGAGCGTTTTCTCCGAACTCAGGTAGACATTGCGCGCTACCTGCATCGTGATGGTCGAGGCGCCCTGGCTCTTCACGCGGTTCATGTTGGCCAGCCCCGCGCGCACCATGCCCTTGTAGTCGACGCCGCCGTGGTCGTAGAAGCGCGTATCTTCAGCGGCCAACACCGCTTCCTTCACCAGTTTGGGGATCGCCGCGATCGGCGTAAGGTTGCGCCGCTCCTCGCCGAATTCGCCGATCAAAATGCCTTCGGCCGAGAAAACCCGCAGCGGCAGCTTCGGCCGGTAGTCGGACAGCTCGGAAATATCCGGCAGATTGGGGTAGGCAACCGCCAGGGCGACCGCGACCACGCACAGAACGGCCAGCGCACCGGCCGCGGCAATGCCGAATCCCCAGGCCATGAAGCGCAGCAGCCATTTGAGCCAGGCTGGGCGTGTGGAGGAGGGAGTCTTGGCTGGCCCTTTGGGGCGTGAGGTTTCTTGCATGTGGGCCCGGAGAATCACCTGACATTATAAAAAGCCGCCCTCTTGCCGAGGACCGAACTTTGGCGCATCGTTGCGGGCTAAACCAAAAGTTACTGAATGTGGCTACAACGTCAGCTTTTGACAACGGTCCCCAGGCTTGGAGCCCGCGGTTGCTTGGTTGCAAGTACGCCTCCTGCTAGCATGCAACCGAACGCAATTTTTTCCATTGGTTACAAATGCAGGGGTAAAGGGACCTAACTTGGCTGCTTTCGGATCATTGTTTCGTCGTCAGAACGCCCCCATGCTCGGCTTGGACGTCAGTTCGTCCAGCGTCAAGCTGGTCGAGCTCGGCCGTGAGGCCAGCGGCAAGCTGGTTCTGGAGCGGTGTGCGATCGAACCCCTCGAGCGGGGCTGGATCACTGACGGCAACGTCGAAAAGTTCGATGAAGTGGCCGAAGCCGTCCGCCGCGTCGTGCGCAAGAGCGGCACCCGCACGCGCAATGTGGCGCTGGCGCTGCCTCCTTCGGCCGTCATTACCAAGAAGATCATTCTTCCGGGCGGCATGAGCGAGCAGGAACTCGAACTGCAAGTCGAGTCCGAAGCCAACCAATACATTCCCTTTTCGCTGGACGAAGTCAGTCTCGACTTTTGCGTGACCGGCCAGAGCGCGGCCTCCGCCGGCGATGTCGAGGTGCTGATTGCCGCGTCCCGCAAGGAAAAGGTCCAGGACCGCGAAGGGTTGGCCGAAGCGGCCGGCCTGAAGGCGATGATCCTGGACGTCGAGTCTTATGCATCGCGCCTTGCAACCGCCCGCCTGATCGAGCAACTGCCGGGCAAGGGCCTCGACGCCGTTGTGGCGCTTTTCGAAGTGGGCGCCTTCACCACCAGCATGCAGGTGCTGCGCAACCAGGAGGTGCTGTACGACCGCGACCAGGCTTTCGGCGGCGCCCAGTTGACCCAGCTGATCGTGCGCCAGTACGGCTTTTCCGCCGAAGAGGCCGAAGCCAAGAAGCGCAGCGGCGACCTGCCTGACGACTACGGCTCCAGCGTTCTGAAGCCCTTCGTGGAAAGCATTGCGCAGGAAATTGCCCGTGCACTGCAGTTCTTCTTTACCAGCACGCCGCACAACCGCGTCGACTATGTGCTGCTCGCGGGCGGTTCGGCCTCGTTGCCAAGCCTGACCAGCGCCGTCACCCGTCAGACCTCCTTTGCCTGTTCGCTCGTGAATCCGTTCGACGGCATGGAGATGGGTCCCAACATCCGTGAGAAGAAGGTCCGGCGCGAGGCGCCTTCCTATCTGACCTCCTGCGGTCTCGCCATGCGGAGGTTCGTGCAGTGATCCTCATCAATTTGCTTCCGCATCGCGAAGCCGCGCGCAAGCGGCGCCGCGAAGCTTTCTACGGCACCCTGGGCGCCGCGGCCATACTGGGCGGCGTGATCGCGGGCCTCGGCTTTCTCTGGTTCGAAGCGCAAATCTCGGCCCAGCAGGCCAAGAACAATTTCCTGAAGACCGAAATCACCAAGCTCGACGCCGAGATCAAGGAGATCTCGACGCTGCAGGACGAAATTGCAGCCCTGCGTGCACGCCAGCAGGCGGTTGAAGACCTCCAGGGCGACCGCAACCTGCCGGTGCACCTGCTCAATGAACTGGTCCGGCAGCTGCCCGACGGCGCCTACATCACCAGCATGAAGCAGGAGAACCAGACCGTCACGCTGCAAGGCATGGCGCAGTCGAACGAGCGAGTCTCCGAACTGCTGCGCAACCTTGGCAACAACAGCCCCTGGCTGGTCAAGCCCGAGCTGGTCGAAATTACTTCCGCAACGGTGAACCTGAGCCAGCGCGACCAGCGCCGCGTGGCGAACTTCACGATGCGCATCGGCCTCAAGCGGCCGACCGACGCGCAGAAGGCCGCGGCTGAGAAAGCCTTGGCCACAGCGGCGCAGGTCAAGGGGTAGAACGGATCATGGCAAGCAATCGCCCCTCTCAAAAGATAGATGTCGCCGCCGCATTTCGTGGCTTCGGCGACCAGTTCCGCAACCTGAATCCGAACGATCCGGCCAGCTGGCCGCCGGTGCCCCGCTATGCCTTGTGCCTGGCGGTGACGGCAATGGTGCTGGTCGGCCTGTGGTTCCTGTGGCTCACCAACTCGAACGACGAACTCGAAAGCGAGCGCGCCAAGGAAGTCACGCTGCGCGCCGACTACCAGAAGAAGGTCGCACTGGCCGCCAACCTCGACCTGCTCAAGAAGCAGCGCGAGCAGGTGCAGCAATATGTGACGCTGCTCGAGAAGCAGCTGCCGAGCAAGGCGGAAATGGACGCACTGTTGTCCGACATCAACCAGGCCGGCCTCGGCCGCAGCTTGCAGTTCGAGCTGTTCCGTCCGGGGCAGGTTTCGGTGAAGGACTACTACGCAGAACTGCCGATCGCCGTGCGTGTGACCGGCCGCTACCACGACATCGGCTCGTTTGCCGCCGACGTCGCGGGCCTCTCCCGCATCGTGACGCTGAACAACCTGACGATCACTCCGCAAAAAGACAAGGACGGCGCCCTGACGATGGATGCCACGGCCCGCACCTACCGCTATCTCGATGACGAAGAGCGCGCGGCCCAGAAACGCGCTGCGGCGCCAAAGGCGAAGAAATGAGGATGATCGCCAAACTCCTGTGGCTGGCAGCGGCCGCAATGGGCTTGAGCGCCTGTGCCGATTCGGAGCAGGAAGACCTGCGCCGCTGGATGGTCGAGCAGCGCGCCCAAGTCAAGCCCAATGTGCCGCCGATCACCGAGCCCAAGAAATTCACGCCCCAGACCTATACCGAAGGGGCTGCTTTCGAGCCGTTCAACCTGCTGAAGCTCACGCAGGCACTGCGCCGCGAATCGAACCAGCCCAGCACGTCGGAGCTGATCGCGCCTGAACTGGCGCGTCGCAAGGAAGCGCTCGAAGCCTTCCCGCTCGACTCGATGGCCATGGTGGGCAGCATGAACCGCAACGGCCAGCCGGTGGCGCTGGTCCGTGTCGACAAGCTCCTCTACAAGGTGCGCGTCGGCGAGTACCTGGGGCTCAACTACGGGCGCATTACCCGTATCAACGAAACCGAAGTCGCCTTGCGTGAAATCGTGCAAGACGCCGCCGGTGAATGGATCGAACGCGTGGCGACATTGCAGCTGCAAGAGAGTGCGAAATGAATCAGAAAAAATCAACAATGGCACAGCGGCTGCGAGCTGCCGGGCTGGGTCTGCTGGCATTCGGCGCATTTGCCATGGCGCATGCGCAAAACGCCATCGAAGCGGTAACCAGTTCGACGCAATCCGGCGCCGAGGTCATCCGCATCGACCTGGCACAGCCGCTCGCGGCCGTGCCGACCGGCTTTGCCGTCCAGACCCCGGCGCGCATTGCGCTTGATTTCCCGGGCGTCACCAACGCCATCGGGCGCTCCGCCATCGAGGTGAACCAGGGCAACCTGCGTTCCGTCAATGTGGTGCAGGCCGGCGAGCGCAGCCGCGTGGTGCTGAACCTCAAGCAGGCGACCGCCTACAAGACCGAGATCCAGGGCAAGTCGCTGCTGGTGATCCTGGAGCCGGTGGCCGGCACGGCGCTCGCGTCGTCCACGCCCACTGTGTTTGCCGAGAACCGCAACCGCGACACGCTGCCGCTGCGCGACGTCGACTTCCGCCTCGGCTCCGAGAACACCGGCCGCGTGATCGTCGACCTGCCGAACAACCAGGTGGGCGTCGATGTCAAGCAGCAGGGCAAGAACCTCGTCGTCGAATTCACCAAATCGACGCTGCCCGAGGGCCTGCGCCGCCGCCTCGATGTGGCCGACTTCAACACGCCGGTCCAGCTGATTACCTCGCAACAGTCCGGTGACCGCGTTCGCATGACGATCGAGGCCAAGGGCGACTGGGAGCACAGCGCCTACCAGAGCGAGAACCAGTTCGTCGTCGAAGTGCGTGCCCGCAAGGTCGACCCGACCAAGCTGACGCAAGGCGTGGGCTACAACGGCGAGAAGCTGTCGCTGAACTTCCAGAACATCGAAATCCGCTCGCTGCTGCAGGTGATCGCCGACTTCACGAACTTCAACATCGTGACCTCCGATTCGGTGACCGGCGCGCTGACGCTGCGGCTGAAGGACGTGCCGTGGGACCAAGCCCTCGACATCATCATGCAGGCGAAGAACCTGGGCATGCGCAAGAACGGCAGCGTGCTGTGGATTGCGCCCAAGGATGAAATCAACGCCAAGGAAAAGCTCGAGTTCGAAGCCAAGGCCGCAATCGAGAATCTCGAGCCGCTGCGCACGCAGTCGTTCCAGCTCAACTACACCAAGGCGATTGCCATTGCCCAGGGCCTGACCGGCACCGGCGCCTCGTCGGGCGGCGGTGGCGGCTCCGGCACCACAACCCGCATCCTGAGCCCGCGCGGCAGCGTGATCGCGGAGTCGCGCACCAACCAGCTGTTCGTCTCCGACGTGCCGTCGCGCCTTGCACAGGTGAGCGAACTGATCCAGAAGCTCGACATCCCGGTTCGCCAGGTGCTGATCGAAGCGCGCATCGTGGAAGCCTCCGACACCTTCGGCAAGTCGCTCGGCGTGCGCCTGGGCGGCGGTATCTCCCGCGAACGCGTCGCGTCGGCCAACGGCAATCCGGCATACGGCACCCTCGGCGTCATGCCCACCACCACCACCGGCGGCGTCGGCGCAGCGGCAGCCACCTGGACCAACTCCAATTTCCTCAACCTGCCCGCAGGCGATGCCGGCGGCACCGGCAATTCGCCCGGTACCTTCGCGATCTCGCTGTTCAACTCGAGCTTGTCGCGCATGTTGAACCTCGAGATCTCGGCGCTCGAAGCTGACGGCAAGGGCAAGCTGGTTTCCAGCCCCCGCGTCATCACGGCCGACCAGACCAAGGCGCTGATCGAGCAGGGTGAAGAAATTCCCTACCAGCAGGCAACCTCCAGCGGCGCCACGTCGATCTCGTTCCGCAAGGCGGTGCTCAAGCTCGAAGTCACGCCCCAGATCACGCCCGAAGGCAACATCATCCTGACCCTGGACGTGAGCAAGGATGCCCGCGGCGTCAACACTTCGGCGGGTCCGGCCATCAACACCAAGCACGTGCAGACCGAAGTGCTGGTCGAGAACGGCGGCACGGTCGTCATCGGTGGTATCTTCGAACTCACCGAAACCAATGACGAATCGCGCGTGCCGGTGCTGGGTGAAGTGCCCTACCTTGGGGCACTGTTCCGCAAGCGCGAACGCGTTGCCAACAAGACCGAAATGCTCGTCTTTATCACTCCGAAGATGATTACCGATCGCAACGCCGCGCGCTGACGCGCGGGCGTAGCAGCCACCGCGTGGCGGTCGCACTCGTCGGTTTGCCCGGCGCCGGTAAATCCGCAGTGGGGCGGCGCCTGGGCGCCCGCCTCAATCTTCCGTTCGTCGATACCGACCACGTGATCGAGCAGCGCATCGGCTGCTCGATTCGCGATTACTTCGAGCGGGAAGGCGAAATCGCTTTCCGGGACCTCGAGCAAACGGTAATAGCCGACCTTTGCGCACAGCCTCACGGCGTGCTTGCCACGGGAGGCGGAGCGGTCTTGCGGGAGGTCAATCGCAAGCAGTTGCGGGACCACTTCCACGTGATCTACCTGCGCTCTTCCCCCGAAGACCTGTTTCGCCGCTTGCGGCATGACGTCAAGCGGCCTCTCTTGCAGGTGGCCGATCCGCTCGGGCGGCTGCGCGAGCTGCACGATGCGCGCGACCCGTTCTACAGGGAAACGGCCCACGACGTGGTCGACACGGGCCGCCCGTCGATCGCCATGCTGGTGAACATCATCGTCATGCAGCTGGAGCTCGCCGGCATCGTGGCGCCGGGCGCCCACCCGGAAGAACCCGCCGCCTGAGCAACCGGTCCGCAGCGCCTAAACTCGCTGCATGCCATTGCCCGCACCTTCCGCACCGCCAGAACGCGTCGATATCCAGCTCGGCGAGCGCAGCTACCCCATCCTGATCGGCGCCGGCCTGCTCGGCGAATCTTCGAGCTTTGCCGCGGCGCCCGACGCTGCGAGCGCGCTGATCGTCAGCAACACCACGGTGGCACCGCTCTATGCCAAGGCGCTGCACGCGGCCCTGGCCGACCGTTTCCGCACGGTGCACCTTCTCGAGTTGCCCGACGGCGAGGCGCACAAGAACCTGCAGACGCTGAACCTGATCTTCGATGCGCTGCTCGGCCATGGCAGCGACCGGAAAACCGTGCTGTTCGCCCTGGGCGGCGGCGTGGTGGGCGACATGACAGGCTTTGCCGCCGCCAGCTACATGCGCGGCGTGCCGTTCGTCCAGGTGCCGACCACGCTGCTGGCGCAGGTCGACTCGTCGGTGGGAGGCAAGACCGCGATCAACCACCCGCTGGGCAAGAACATGATCGGCGCGTTCTATCAGCCGCAGCTCGTGGTGTGCGACCTGGGCACGCTGCAGACGCTGCCGCCGCGGGAACTGAGCGCGGGCCTGGCCGAAGTCATCAAATACGGGCCCATCCACGACATGGCGTTCTTCGACTGGATCGAAGCGAACATCGATGCGCTGGTGGCCCGCGACCCCGCCGCGCTGGCCTACGCCGTCAAGCGCAGCTGCGAGATCAAGGCCCTGGTCGTCGGGCAGGACGAGCGCGAAACGGGCCTCCGCGCCATTCTCAACTTCGGCCATACCTTCGGCCACGCGATCGAATCGGGCCTGGGCTACGGCGAATGGCTGCATGGCGAAGCGGTCGGCTGCGGCATGGTCATGGCTGCGCACCTGTCGCAGCGGCTCGGCGGCGTCGATACAGCGTTTGTCGAACGGCTCACGCGGCTCATCGAACGTGCCGGCCTGCCGACCGTCGGCCCGGCACTGGGAGCCGACCGTTACCTCGAGCTCATGCGTGTCGACAAGAAATCAGAAGCCGGAGAGATCCGCTTCGTGGTCATCGACAAGCCGGGCTCCGCCGCGGTCAGCAGCGCGCCCGATGCGCTCGTGCGCGAAGTGCTCGCGCAGTGCTGCAGCGCCGGATGAGCGCAGCGCCAAGGGTGCGGCGATGAGTCTTGCGGCCTATGCCTGCCACCCCGCGCGGTCGCGCGGGCGCCGCCATGCCGAGCCTCCCGCACCCACGCGCGATGCCTTCCAGCGCGACCGCGACCGCATCGTGCATTCCACCGCGTTCCGGCGCCTGGTCTACAAGACGCAGGTGTTCCTGAACCATGAAGGCGATCTGTTCCGCACCCGGCTCACGCATTCGCTCGAGGTGGCGCAGCTCGGCCGTTCCATCGCGCGTGCCTTGCGCCTCAACGAAGACCTGGTGGAGGCAATTGCCCTGGCGCACGACCTCGGCCACACGCCGTTCGGCCACGCCGGGCAGGACGCGCTCAACGCGTGCATGGAAAGCCACGGCGGTTTCGAACACAACTTGCAGAGCCTGCGTGTGGTCGATGCGCTGGAGCACCGATATCCGCAGTACGACGGCCTGAATCTCAGCTTCGAGACCCGCGAGGGCATTCTCAAGCACTGTTCGCGCGCCAATGCCGAGCGCCTGGAAGCCGCCGAACCCAACGGCGTGGCGAGGCGCTTCCTCGACCGCACCCAGCCTGCGCTCGAGGCGCAGCTGTGCAACCTGGCGGACGCCATTGCCTACAACGCGCACGACATCGATGACGGCGTGCGCTCGGGGCTCATCAGTGTCGAGCAGCTCGGCGAGGTGGAGCTGTTCGAGCGCTACCGCCGTGAGGCACTCGCCGAGTACCCCGGGCTGGAAGGGCGGCGCGTGCTCTACGAGACGATCCGGCGCATGCTGAGCGCCCAGGTCTATGACGTGATCGACGCCACCCGTGCGGCGGTCGAAAGTGCAGCGCCGGCGGATGCCGACGGCGTCCGCAACTCACCGCCGCTCGTCGCTTTCAGCGAAGCCATGCAGTCCCAATCCAGCGAGCTCAAGAGCTTCCTGTTCCGCAACCTCTATCGGCATCCGCAGGTGACGCAGACCACCGACCAGGCGCAGCAGGTCGTGCGGGAGCTGTTCGACGCATACCTCGAGCGCAGTGCCGAGATGCCCGCTTCCTACGCCGACCGGCGCGACCGGCATCGCGCCGTGGCCGACTACATCGCCGGCATGACCGATCGGTTCGCCATGCGCGAGCACGAAAGGCTCACCGGCCGGCGGGGCATCGGGTGAGTTCGGTGGCCGCCGTCTCCGCGCGCGTTCCAGCCGCCGCCTTCGCCGTCCTTTTCGGCGGCGTGAGCGCTGCGCTGCACCTGGGCAAGCTGCCGCCCGCCGTGCCGGCCCTGCAGGCGTCGCTCGGCATCAGCCTGGTCGAAGCCGGTTTTCTGCTGTCGCTGGTGCAAGTGGCCAGCATGACTCTCGGGCTGGTGATCGGGCTTGCGGCGGACACCATCGGTTTGCGGCGCAGCATGCTCTCCGGACTCCTGGTGTTGGTTGTCGCCAGCCTGCTCGGCGGCGCCGTCGGCACCGGCCTCTTCGGCGATGCGCACGCGGTGCGGTGGCTGCTGGTTCTGCGCGCTGCCGAAGGCATTGGCTTTCTGCTGGCGGTCATGCCGGGGCCAGGGCTGATTCGCGCGCTGACGCCTGCAGGAGCGGACAAGGCCGCGCTCGGACTGTGGGGTGCGTACATGCCGCTTGGCGTCGCGCTTGCGCTGCTGCTCGGTCCGGCGTTGATCGCCTGGGGCGGTTGGTCCGACTGGTGGTGGGCACTGTCCGCCGTTTCAGCCGGCGCGGCGCTCTGGCTGTGGCTGGCCGTACCTGCGGAGAAGGTTCGTTCCACCGCTGCGGGCGGCGCAACGGCGGGGTGGTCGTCGCGGCTGCGCACGACAGTCGGTGCGCGCGCACCCTGGATGATCGCGCTGACCTTTGCCGTGTATTCCGCCCAGTGGATGGCGGTGATCGGCTTCCTTCCGGCCATTTATGCCGGCGCGGGTGTCCCACCAGGCTGGAATGCGGTGCTCACCGCGATTGCGGCCGCGATGAACATCGTCGGCAACGTGGCGGGCGGGCGCTGGCTGCAGCGCGGCGTTGCGCCCGAGCGCCTGCTGCAGCTGGGCTTCGGGGCCATGGCGCTGGGAGGCGTGGCAGCTTTTGCGCAAATGGGGCAGGGCGCCGACGCGCTCGGCCTGCCGCCAGCGCTTCGCTATGCCGCTGTCTGCCTCTTTTCGTTGGGCGGCGGCATGGTGCCGGCAACGCTGTTCCTTCTCGGGGTCCGCATGGCGCCGGGGCCCAGCACCGTCTCGACCACGGTCGGTCTCATGCAGCAGGCCTCCTCGCTGGGGCAGTTCCTGGCGCCGCCCGCGGTGGCATGGGTGGCTCACCGCGTCGGCGGCTGGCACTGGACATGGACCGCCACACTGGCATGTTCGTTGGCCGGCATGGCCATGGCGCGGCACCTGGGACGAATACGCCTTGCGGCGACAGTGGCATGACGGGCGCGGCGACAATCGAGGCCATGCAGGCCGAAGCCGATACGCGGCGCTGGCTCGAACGTGCGGTGATCGGACTCAACCTGTGTCCCTTTGCCAAGGCGGTTCATGTCAAGGCGCAGATTCACTTCGCCGTGTACATGCCGGCCGACGCCGCCGCGCTGATCGAAATGCTTCTTGCCGAGGCCAATGAGCTCGCCGCGCTCGATGCCTCCGTGCGCGACACCACCTTGCTGATAGCACCCAACACCTTGGCGGATTTTCTGGACTTCAACGATTTCACGGCACGCGCCGAACGCAAGCTCGCCCGCGCGGGCTTCGACGGCGTATTCCAGCTGGCGAGCTTCCATCCGCAGTTCCAGTTCGGCGGCACCGAGCCCGACGACATTTCGAACGCAACCAACCGCGCGCCTTACCCTACGCTGCATCTGCTGCGCGAAGACAGCGTGAGCCGCGCGGTCGAGGCCTTCCCGGAGGCCGAAGCCATTTTTGAGCGCAACATCGAAACGCTCGAAACACTGGGCCCCGAAGGCTGGACCGCGCTCGACGTGGGCCCCGGGAGCGCTCGATGATGAATGCACAAGCGACCAAGACCGTGAAGACTGCAAAGACCGCCAAGGCCGAAGCCGAGTTGTCCGAGGTTCTGCGCCCGGGCCAATCCGTCGAGCTCCTGAAGGAGCTGCACATCCTTACGCGTGAGGGCCGGCTCAACCAGGATTCGCGGCGCAAGCTCAAGCAGGTGTACCACCTGTTTCAGTTCATCGAGCAACTGCTGCGTGAGCTGCCGGGCGGCGGCGCCGAGGCCACGCTGGCCGACCACGGCGCGGGCAAGTCGTACCTCGGGTTCATCATCTACGACCTGTTCTTCCGTTCGCGCGAAGGCGGGCACGTCTACGGCATTGAGACGCGCAGCGAACTGGTGGAAAAGTCGCGCGCGCTGGCAAGGCAGCTCGGATTCGACCGCATGTCGTTCCTGAATCTCACCGTCGCCGAATCGGCGAACGCGAGCGAATTGCCCGAGCGGATCGACGTGGTCACCGCGCTGCACGCCTGCGATACGGCCACCGACGATGCCATTGCCTTCGGCCTCGCGAAGAAGGCGCGCTGCATGGTGCTGGTGCCTTGCTGCCAGGCCGAGGTGGCCGCCTGCCTGCGCGAAACCAAGGCGCTCGCGCTGTCGCGCACGCCATTGGCCGAACTGTGGCGCCACCCGCTGCACACCCGCGAAATCGGCAGCCAGCTCACCAATGTGCTGCGTTGCCTGTATCTCGAAGCCAACGGCTACAGCGTCACCGTGACCGAACTGGTGGGCTGGGAGCACAGCATGAAGAACGAGCTGATCCTGGCGCGCCACACCGGGCAGCGCAAGGCCGCAGCAGCCGCCCGGCTGGGGGAGTTGCTGGCGCAGTTCGGCCTCGATGCCTTGGGCGAGACGCGCTTTCGCCTGAGCTGAATCCGCGAGCACGCGCCGCCTTCAAGCCATGGCCCGTCTCCCCCGCCTCACGCTGGCCGACATGCCGCACCACGTGATCCAGCGCGGAAACAACCGCCAGGCAATCTTTGTCGACCGTGCGGATCACGAGCGGCTGCTCGCCCTGCTGGCCGACAACGCCGTGCGCTTCGGCATCGCGCTGCACGCCTATGTGCTGATGGACAACCACTTCCACCTGCTGGCAACGCCCAGTACCGCCACCGGATTGCCGCAGTTCATGCAGTCGGTTGGGCGCAGCTATGTGCGCTACTTCAATGACCGCCACGGCCGCAGCGGCACCTTGTGGGAGGGGCGCTACAGGTCGACGCTGATCCAGAGCGATCGCTATCTGCTGACCTGCATGGCGTACATCGATCTCAACCCCGTGCGGGCCGGCATGGTCGCGGACGCGCGCGACTTTCCATGGTCCAGCCACGGCCACTATGCCGGCCTGCGGCACGACAAGCTGCTCACGCCGCATCCGCTCTACTGGGAGCTTGGCAACACGCCCTTTGCCCGTGAGGCTGCATATGTCGAATTGGTGCGCGCGGGCGTGCGTTCCGCCGACCAGGGCACTCTGACCGAAGCCACTCTGCGCGGGTGGGCGGCCGGCGACGCGGATTTTCTTGCTTCGCTTCAAAAATCGACCGAGCGGCGAGTGGCCAAGGCGAAGGCCGGTCGGCCCCCATCTACCGCCAACTCCTGAGCCTAAGCGCAGCGAACGGCGCAATGTTTGGGCTAGCCTGCTCCTTCTTTTAATGTGTCCCCAATTTAATTCTGACAAGAATACTCGGAATTTAATAAGAATCTGACCCCTATTAAAGTGTTTGGCATTCTTTGTGCATCGCAATATCCTTCTCTTCCCTGCGAAAAACTGAAGGAGTGCGCCATGACGACGGCTGCCGAGATCGAACATCTCCAACAACACGGTCTGTATTCCGGTGCCGACGAGCACGATGCCTGCGGCGTCGGCTTCGTGGCGCACATCAAAGGCGAGAAAAGCCATGCGATCGTGCTGCAGGGCCTGAAGATCCTCGAAAACCTCGACCATCGCGGCGCAGTGGGCGCTGACAAGCTCATGGGCGACGGCGCGGGCATCCTGATCCAGCTGCCCGACCATCTGTACCGCGAAGAAATGGCCAAGCAGGGCGTCACGCTGCCGCCGCCGGGCGAGTACGGCGTGGGCATGATCTTCCTGCCGAAGGAACACGCCTCGCGCGAAGCCTGCGAGCAGGAAATGGAACGCGCCATCAAGGCCGAAGGCCAGGTGCTGCTCGGCTGGCGCGACGTGCCGGTCAACCGCGACATGCCGATGTCGCCCACCGTGCGCGCCAAGGAACCGCTGCTGCGCCAGGTGTTCATCGGCCGCGGCAACGACGTGATCGTGCAGGACGCGCTCGAGCGCAAGCTCTACGTCATCCGCAAGACCGCCAGCGCCAACATCCAGCGCCTGAAGCTCAAGCACAGCAAGGAATACTACGTTCCCAGCATGTCGAGCCGCACCGTGGTCTACAAGGGCCTGCTGCTGGCCGACCAAGTGGGTACCTACTACCTCGACCTGCAGGACAAGCGCTGCATCTCGGCCCTCGGCCTCGTGCACCAGCGCTTCTCGACCAACACCTTCCCCGAGTGGCCGCTGGCCCACCCGTACCGCTATGTCGCCCACAACGGCGAAATCAACACGGTCAAGGGCAACTACAACTGGATGAAGGCGCGCGAAGGCGTGATGTCGTCGCCCGTGCTGGGTGCCGACCTGCAAAAGCTGTACCCCATCAGCTTTGCCGGCCAGTCCGACACCGCCACCTTCGACAACTGCCTCGAGCTGCTGACGATGGCCGGCTACCCCATCAGCCAGGCCGTGATGATGATGATTCCCGAGCCCTGGGAACAGCACGCCACCATGGACCCGCGCCGCCGCGCGTTCTATGAATACCACGCCGCCATGCTCGAGCCGTGGGACGGCCCGGCCTCCATCGTGTTCACCGACGGCCGCCAGATCGGCGCCACGCTCGACCGCAACGGCCTGCGCCCCTCGCGCTACTGCGTGACCGACGACGACCTGGTCATCATGGCTTCGGAATCGGGCGTGCTGCCCGTGCCCGAGCAGAAGATCGTGCGCAAGTGGCGCCTGCAGCCCGGCAAGATGTTCCTCATCGACCTGGAGCAGGGCCGCATGATCGACGACGAGGAGGTCAAGGCCACCCTCGCCAACAGCAAGCCCTACAAGCAGTGGATCGAGAACCTGCGCATCAAGCTCGACAGCGTGAAGGCCGAGCCGGTCTCCGCTCCCGTCAGCCAGGTCGCGCTGCTCGACCGCCAGCAGGCCTTCGGCTACACCCAGGAAGACATCAAGTTCCTGATGAGCCCGATGGCGCAGGCCGGCGAAGAAGGCATCGGCTCCATGGGCAACGACAGCCCGCTGGCCGTGCTCTCCAGCAAGAACAAGCCGCTCTACAACTACTTCAAGCAGTTGTTCGCGCAAGTGACCAACCCGCCGATCGACCCGATCCGCGAGGCCATCGTGATGTCGCTGGTGTCGTTCATCGGCCCCAAGCCCAACCTGCTGGACATCAACCAGGTCAACCCGCCGATGCGGCTCGAAGTGAGCCAGCCGATTCTCGACTTTGCCGACATGGCGAAGCTGCGCGACATCGGCAAGTACACGCAGGGCAAGTTCAAGAGCTACGTGCTCGACATCACCTATCCGCTCGCCTGGGGCGACGAGGGCGTGGAGGCCAAGCTGGCCTCGCTGTGCGCCGAGGCGGTCGACGCCATCAAGGGCGGCCACAACATCCTCATCGTGAGCGACCGCGGCGTGAGCCCGACGCAAGTCGCGATTCCCGCCGTGCTCGCACTGTCGGCCGTGCACCAGTACCTGGTTCGCGAGGGCCTGCGCACCACGGCCGGCCTGGTGGTCGAGACCGGTTCGGCGCGTGAAGTGCATCACTTCGGCGTGCTGGCGGGCTACGGCGCGGAAGCCGTGCACCCCTACCTGGCCATGGAAACGCTCGCGGCCATGCATGCCGACCTGCCGGGCGACATGAGCGCCGAGAAGGCGGTCTACAACTACGTCAAGGCCATCGGCAAGGGTCTGTCGAAGATCATGTCGAAGATGGGTGTCAGCACCTACATGAGCTACTGCGGCGCGCAGCTGTTCGAGGCCATCGGCCTGAACACCGCCACGGTCAACAAGTACTTCACCGGCACGGCCAGCCGTGTCGAGGGCATCGGCGTGTTCGAGATTGCCGAGGAAGCCATCCGCATGCACAAGGCGGCGTTCGGCGACGATCCGATTCTTTCCAACATGCTCGACGCAGGCGGCGAGTACGCCTGGCGCACGCGCGGCGAAGAGCACATGTGGACGCCCGACGCCATCGCCAAGCTGCAGCACAGCACGCGCTCGAACAACTGGAACACGTACAAGGAATACGCGCAGCTCATCAACGACCAGAGCCGCCGCCACCTCACGCTGCGCGGCCTGTTCGAGTTCAAGCTGGATCCGGCCAAGGCCATTCCGGTCGACGAGGTCGAGCCCGCCGCCGAAATCGTCAAGCGCTTTGCCACGGGCGCGATGTCGCTCGGTTCGATCAGCACCGAAGCGCACTCCACGCTCGCCATTGCCATGAACCGCATCGGCGGCAAGAGCAACACGGGCGAGGGCGGCGAAGATCCGGCGCGCTACCGCAACGAGCTCAAGGGCATTCCGATCAAGCAGGGCGACACGCTCAAGAGCGTGATCGGCGCGGCCAACGTCGAGGTCGACCTGCCGCTGAAGGACGGCGACTCGCTGCGCTCGCGCATCAAGCAGGTGGCTTCGGGCCGCTTCGGCGTCACGGCCGAGTACCTGCATTCGGCCGACCAGATCCAGATCAAGATGGCCCAGGGCGCCAAGCCGGGCGAGGGCGGTCAGCTGCCCGGCGGCAAGGTCACCGAGTACATCGGCAAGCAGCGCTACGCGGTGCCGGGCGTGGGCCTGATCTCGCCGCCGCCGCACCATGACATCTACTCGATCGAAGACTTGGCGCAGTTGATTCACGACCTGAAGAATGCCGCGCCGCACGCAAGCATCAGCGTCAAGCTGGTGAGCGAAATCGGCGTGGGCACCATCGCGGCCGGCGTGGCCAAGTGCAAGAGCGACCACGTGGTGATCGCGGGCCATGACGGCGGTACGGGCGCATCGCCCTGGTCGTCCATCAAGCACGCAGGCAGCCCGTGGGAAATCGGCTTGGCCGAAACGCAGCAGACGCTGGTGCTCAACCGCCTGCGCAGCCGCATCCGCGTGCAGGCCGACGGCCAGATGAAGACCGGCCGCGACGTCGCCATCGGCGCGCTGCTGGGCGCCGACGAGTTCGGCTTTGCCACCGCGCCGCTGGTGGTCGAAGGCTGCATCATGATGCGCAAGTGCCACCTGAACACCTGCCCGGTGGGCGTGGCCACGCAAGACCCGATCCTGCGCAAGAAGTTCTCGGGCAAGCCCGAGCACGTCGTCAACTACTTCTTCTTCGTTGCGGAAGAAGTGCGCCAGATCATGGCCCAGCTCGGTATCCGCAAGTTCGACGACCTGATCGGCCGCGCCGACCTGCTCGACATGCGCAAGGGCATCGAGCACTGGAAGGCCTCCGGCCTGGACTTCAGCCGCCTGTTCGCGCTGCCGACGGTGCCGGCGGAAGTGCCGCGCTACCACGTCGAAAACCAGGACCACGGCCTGGACAAGGCGCTGGACGTCAAGCTCATCGAGAAGTCGCGTCCCGCCATCGAGCGCGGCGAGAAGGTGCAGTTCATCGAGGTGGCGCGCAACGTCAACCGCTCGGTGGGCGCCATGCTGTCGGGCGCGCTGACGAAGGTGCATCCGCAGGGCCTGCCCGACGATTCGATCCGCATCCAGCTCGAAGGCACGGGCGGCCAGTCGTTCGGCGCCTTCCTGGCGCGCGGCATCACGCTGTACCTGATCGGCGATGCCAACGACTACACCGGCAAGGGCCTTTCGGGCGGCCGCGTGGTGGTGCGCCCCAGCCTCGACTTCCGCGGCGAAGCCATCCGCAACACCATCGTCGGCAACACCGCGCTCTACGGCGCGACCACCGGCGAAGCCTATCTGTGCGGCGTGGCCGGCGAGCGTTTCGCGGTGCGCCTCTCGGGTGCCACGGCGGTCGTCGAAGGCACGGGCGACCACGGCTGCGAATACATGACCGGCGGCACGGTTGCGGTGCTCGGCAAGACCGGCCGCAACTTTGCGGCTGGCATGAGCGGCGGCGTGGCTTTCGTCTATGACGAAGACGGCCAGTTCGCCACGCGCTGCAATCTCTCGATGGTGTCGCTCGACAAGGTGCTGACCTCGGCCGAGCAGACCGCGAGCGTGCACCGCAAGATCTGGCACGGCGGCGAGACCGACGAGGCCCAGCTCAAGAAGCTGCTCGAAGAGCACCACCGCTGGACCGGCAGCAAGCGTGCGCGCGAACTGCTCGACAACTGGGCCGTGGCCCGCACCAAGTTCGTCAAGGTGTTCCCGAACGAATACAAGCGTGCGCTCGCCGAGCTGCACGACCGCAAGGTCGAGCTCACGAGCAGCGGCAACAACGCGCACATCGGCCTCGAGCCGCACGCGATCGCCGCCGCACCGCAGGCCACCCCGGCCGCAGTTTGAAGATCAACCAAAAACAGAACTAGCTCCCACACGGCATGCAGCACGTGAAACTGTCACAGCCCCTTCGGGGAACACCGCGGAACCGGCTTTGCCGGGCCGCAGGTGTTGCCCCCTTGAGGGGGGAGGCGGCTACACGCAGTGAGCAAGCAACGGGGGTGTAAAAGGAATCGCGATGGGAAAGATCACCGGCTTCATGGAGCATGAGCGCATCGAAGAGGGCTACAAGCCTGTCGAAGAGCGCGTCAAGCATTACAAGGAATTCGTTGTCGGCCTGACGAACGAGCAGGCCAAGGTACAGGGCGCACGCTGCATGGACTGCGGCACGCCGTTCTGCAACAGCGGCTGCCCTGTCAACAACATCATTCCGGACTTCAACGACCTCGTGTACCGCAACGATTGGCAGAACGCCTTCGCGGTGCTCGACTCGACCAACAACTTTCCGGAGTTCACCGGCCGCATCTGCCCCGCCCCTTGCGAGGCCGCCTGCGTGCTCAACGTGAACGACGACCCGGTCGGCATCAAGTCGCTGGAACACGCCATCATCGACCGCGCCTGGGACGAAGGCTGGGTGGCGCCGCGCGTCGCCAAGCACAAGACGGGCAAGAAGGTGGCCGTGGTGGGTTCGGGCCCGGCCGGCATGGCCGCGGCGCAGCAGCTTGCGCGCGCCGGCCACGACGTGACTCTCTTCGAGAAGAACGACCGCATCGGCGGCCTGCTGCGCTACGGCATCCCCGACTTCAAGATGGAGAAGACGCACATCGATCGCCGCGTCGAGCAGATGAAGGCCGAGGGCGTGACCTTCCGCACCGGCGTGATCGTCGGCGCCGCGAAAGACCCGCTGGGCAAGGGCTCCAAGGTGACCAACCTCGCCAAGGAAACCGTCACGCCCGAGCAGCTGAACAAGGAATTCGACGCCGTGCTGCTCAGCGGCGGGGCCGAGCAATCGCGCGACCTGCCGGTGCCGGGCCGCGACCTGGACGGCATTCACTTCGCGATGGAGTTCCTGCCACAGCAGAATCGCGTCAACGCAGGCGACAAGGTCAAGGGCCAACTGCGCGCCGAGGGCAAGCACGTCATCGTCATCGGCGGTGGCGACACCGGCTCCGACTGCGTGGGCACCAGCAACCGCCATGGCGCAGCCAGCGTCACGCAGTTCGAGCTGATGCCCCAGCCGCCCGAAGAAGAAAACCGCCCGCTGACCTGGCCCTACTGGCCGATCAAGCTGCGCACCAGCTCCAGCCACGAAGAAGGCTGCGAGCGCGAGTTCGCCATCTCCACCAAGGAGTTCATCGGCGAAAAGGGCAAGGTCACCGGCCTCAAGACCGTCCGCGTCGAGTGGAAGGACGGCAAGATGCAGGAAGTGGCCGGCAGCGAGCAGATCCTCAAGGCCGACCTCGTGCTGCTGGCGATGGGTTTCATCAGCCCCGTGGCCACCGTGCTGGATGCCTTCGGCGTCGAGAAGGATGCACGCGGCAATGCCAAGGCCACCGTCGATTTCATCGGTGGCTACGCCACCAACGTGCCCAAGGTGTTCGCGGCAGGCGATATCCGCCGCGGCCAGTCGCTCGTGGTGTGGGCGATTCGCGAGGGGCGGCAGGCTGCCCGCTCGGTGGACGAGTTTTTGATGGGATTTAGCGACTTACCTCGCTGATTTTTGTTTCAGTTTTGCGGGGCCCGTCACGGCCCCGCTATCATTTGCGGAAACCGCATGCCGGGATGCCTGTCAAGGCGCCCGGCTTTTTTATTGAGATGGACCCAGCCGCACTGCCACACCCCTTTGTAGAGTTCCGCGACGTTACGTTCGGCTATGGCGCACGTGCGATTCTCGACGGGGTGTCCTTTTCCGTCCCGCGCGGCAAGGTCACCGCGCTCATGGGGGCCTCGGGCGGCGGCAAGACCACCGTGCTGCGGCTCGTCGGCGGACAGCAGCGGGCCCAGCGCGGCGAGGTGCTGTTCGACGGTCAGGACGTCGGCAAGTTCGATGCCGCGGCTCTCTATAAAGCGCGGCGGCGCATGGGCATGCTCTTTCAGTTCGGTGCCTTGTTCACCGACATGAGCGTGTTCGACAACGTGGCTTTTCCCTTGCGCGAGCACACGCAGCTGTCGGAAGCGCTGGTGCGCGACATCGTCCTCATGAAGCTCGACGCCGTGGGCTTGCGCGGCGCGCGGGACCTCATGCCCAGCGAAGTGTCCGGCGGCATGGCCCGGCGCGTGGCGCTGGCGCGTGCCATTGCGCTCGACCCCGACCTGGTGATGTACGACGAGCCTTTTGCCGGCCTCGACCCGATTTCGCTCGGCACGGCGGCGCGGCTGATCCGCCAGCTCAACGACACGCTGGGGCTGACCAGCATCGTCGTCTCGCACGATCTCGAAGAAACATTCCGCATCGCCGACCACGTGATCATCCTGGCCAACGGCGCCATCGCGGCGCAGGGCACGCCCGACGAAGTGCGGCAAAGCGCCGATCCGCTGGTTCACCAGTTCGTCAATGCGCTGCCCGACGGGCCGGTGCATTTTCATTACCCTGGCGTTGGAATCGAAGCAGATTTCGGCAACGAAGGGGAGCGCGCATGACCTGGTGGAAGCCCGCCGATGTCGGCTTTGCCGTGCGCAGCAAGCTCGCCGATATGGGCTATGGCGCCAAGCTGTTCGTGCGCCTGGCGTTCCAAGGCGCGCAGAGCCTGCGGCGCTTCAGCCTGGTGCGCGACCAGATTCACTTTCTCGGCAACTACTCGCTCGCCATCATTGCGGTGTCCGGCCTTTTCGTGGGCTTTGTGCTGGGCCTGCAGATGTATTACGCGCTGCAGCGCTACGGTTCTTCCGAGGCGCTCGGCCTGCTGGTTGCCCTGAGCCTGGTGCGTGAGCTCGGCCCCGTGGTGGCTGCCTTGCTTTTCACCGGGCGTGCCGGTACCTCGCTCACCGCGGAAATCGGCCTCATGAAGGCTGGCGAACAGCTCAGCGCCATGGAAATGATGGCGGTCGACCCAGTGCGGCGCATTCTGGCCCCGCGTTTCTGGGCCGGCGTCATCACCATGCCGCTGCTCGCGGCCGTGTTCAGCGCGGTCGGCATCATGGGCGGCTACGTGGTGGGCGTGCTGATGCTGGGTGTCGACCCCGGCGCGTTCTGGGGCCAGATGCAGGGCGGCGTTGATGTCTGGCGCGACGTGGGCAACGGCGTGATCAAGAGCATCGTCTTCGGTTTTACCGTGACCTTCATTGCGCTGCTGCAGGGCTACGAGGCCCAGCCCACGCCTGAAGGCGTCTCGCGCGCGACCACGCGCACGGTGGTGATGGCGTCGCTGTCGGTGCTCGGCCTCGACTTCCTGCTGACCGCCATGATGTTCAGTATTTGAAGGGGCCTTGGCTCCAATCGTTCTAGAGAGTGCAAACCATGCAACGTTCCACTAACGACATCTGGGTCGGCCTGTTCGTCCTGATCGGCGGCGCGGCGCTTCTGTTCCTCGCGCTGCAATCGGCCAACCTGCTGAGCCTGAATTTCCAGAAGACGTACAACGTCACCGCGCGCTTCGACAATATCGGCGGTCTCAAGCCGCAAACCGCGGTCAAGAGCGCGGGGGTGGTGGTCGGCCGTGTGGAATCCATCTCATTCGACGACAAGTCCTTTCAGGCCAGCGTGACGCTGGCATTGCAAAACCGTTACAGTTTTCCCAAGGACAGCTCGCTCAAGATCCTGACCAGTGGCCTGCTCGGCGAGCAGTACATCGGAATCGAAGCGGGTGCCGAGGAGAAGAACCTGCAAGCCGGCGACACCATTACCGCGACCCAATCGGCCGTGGTGCTGGAAAACCTGATCAGCCAGTTCCTCTACAGCAAGGCGGCCGAAGGAAATACTTCGACGCCGGGAACAGCCAACAAGAAATGAAAACAAGCCCTTTTTCCTCAAATGCTATGAATAACATAGCGAATTACGCCCGCTGGATGAGCGTGGCAACGGTCTTTGCGGTACTTGCAGGCTGCGCGAGCGGCCCCCGCGCCAATCCGGCCGACCCTTTCGAGCCCTTCAATCGCGGCGTCACCAGTTTCAATGACAAGGTCGACGAAGCGGTGCTGGTACCCGTGGCCACGGCTTACCAGCGCGTGCTGCCCTCGATGGTGCGCACCGGCGTGAGCAATTTCTTCGGCAACTTGGGTGACGTCTGGAGCTTTGCCAACAGCGTGGCCCAGCTCAAGCTGCAGAACAGCGCCGAAACCTTCATGCGGGTCAACGTCAACACCTTCTTCGGCCTCGGCGGCCTGCTGGACATTGCCACCGAAGCGGGCATCGACCGCCACGAAGAAGACTTCGGCCAGACGCTCGGCCGCTGGGGCGTGGGCGCGGGCCCGTACGTCGTGCTGCCTCTGCTCGGCCCTTCGACCCTGCGCGATACCGCAGCCTTGCCTGTCGACCGGGCCGGGAGCGTGCTCGGGAACATGAACGACGTCGCGTGGCGCAATTCGCTCTCCGTGCTGGAAGTCGTCGACACGCGGGCCAAGTACCTGCGTGCCGGCCGCCTCCTCGATGATGCGGCGCTCGACAAGTACACGTTCACGCGCGACGCCTTCCTGCAGCACCGCCGCAACGACGTCTACGACGGCAATCCGCCGGACGACGAAGGCGGAAAGTAAGCCGTAAACGGGCAGAAAAGAAGCTGTTTGCCGCCGGATGAAGCCTTTTCTGCTTGCATCCGGTTTCAAGGCTTCACCTGCGCTTCAGGGAACCCGGTCGGCTCCAGACCCGTCGAACACGTTCTTTCCAGGAGGCGCGCCTTAGTGCTCGCCTTGCGGATTTTCAAAACTTGAGGGAATTGCCATGAACAACAATATCTTGCAACGACGCAGCCTTGGCCGCCTGGTACTCGCGAGCGCGCTGCTTTTCGGCGCTGCCGCTGCTTTCGTGCGCCCCGCGCAGGCCGCCGACGAAGCGCCAGATGCGCTGGTCAAGCGGCTGTCGACCGATGTGCTCGAAACCATCAAGGCCGACACCTCCATCAAGGCAGGCGACATCAGCAAGATCATGCTGCTGGTCGACAGCAAGATCATGCCCAACGTCAATTTCCAGCGCATGACGGCCTCCGCCGTGGGCCCGGCATGGCGCCAGGCCACGCCCGAGCAGCAAAAGCGCCTGCAGGAAGAATTCAAGACTTTGCTGGTGCGCACTTACGCCGGCGCGCTCGACCAGGTGAGCGACCAGACCGTCACGGTCCGTCCGTTCCGTGGTTCGCCCGACGACACCGAAGTGCTGGTGCGCACCGAGGTCAAGGGCCGCGGCGACCCGGTGCAACTCGACTACCGGCTCGAGAAAACGCCCGGCCAGGGCGGCGGCTGGAAGGTCTACAACCTCAATGTGCTGGGCGTCTGGCTCGTTGATACCTACCGCACCCAGTTCTCGCAGGAAATCAACGCCCGCGGCATCGATGGCCTGATTGCAGCGCTGGCCGCGCGCAACAAGGGCAACAGCGGCAAGAGCTGACGCCATGCTGGTGCTGCCGACCAAACTCACCCACGACGAGGCCCCCGCCTGCATGCGCATGCTGCAGCAGGGGCTGGCGGGGCAGACCGACACCTCCACAGTGGTCGACGCCAGCGCGCTGACGCAGTTCGATTCGTCGGCGCTGGCCGTGCTGCTGGAATGCCGGCGTGAATCGAGTGCGCTCGGCCGCGGCTTTGCCGTGAAGGGCCTTTCGCCTCGGCTGCGCGAGTTGGCCGCCTTGTACGGCATTGCGGGTCTTTTGCCCGCAGCGCCCTGAGCGCGGGGCAGCCGGACTGTAGCCGCGTCAGGGCATCTGGCCGCGGCGCAGCAGCTTGCGGGGCGGGCCCGTAAAATCGCCGGCTCCCATGCCCGCGATCTCATTCCAATCGGTCTCCAAGACCTATCCCCCCTCCAGACAGCAACGGGCCCAAGGCAAACAAGGGCTGCGCGCCGTCGACGAGGTCAGCTTCCAGATCGAACCGGGCGAGTTCTTCGGCTTGCTCGGCCCCAACGGCGCAGGCAAGACCACCCTCATCAGCATGCTGGCCGGCTTGTCTCGTCCCACCGCCGGGGCCATCAGCGTGCATGGCTTCGACGTGCAGCGCGACTACGCCGAGGCCCGGCGGCAGCTGGGCATCGTGCCGCAGGAGCTGGTGTTCGACCCCTTCTTCAATGTGCGGGAGTCGCTGCGCATCCAGTCGGGCTACTTCGGCATCAAGAACAACGAGGCCTGGATCGACGAGCTGCTGCAAAGCCTCGGCCTGGCCGACAAGGCGACGGCCAACATGCGCCAGCTCTCGGGCGGCATGAAGCGCCGGGTGCTGGTGGCGCAGGCGCTGGTGCACAAGCCGCCCGTGATCGTGCTCGACGAGCCCACCGCCGGGGTCGACGTGGAACTGCGCCAGACCCTCTGGCAGTTTGTCGCCAGGCTCAACAAGGAGGGCAGCACCGTGCTGCTCACCACGCACTACCTCGAGGAAGCCGAGGCCCTGTGCAGCCGCATTGCCATGCTCAAGCTGGGCCGCGTGATTGCGCTCGACCGCACCAGCGAACTCCTGAAGTCCGCCGCCAGCAACGTGCTGCGCTTCAAGACCGATGCCATGCTGCCCTGGGCCATTGCCCAGCACGCGCGCATTACCGGGCGCATCGTGCAGCTGCCGGCGCAGAACGCGCATGAAGTCGAACAACTGCTGGCCGCAATCCGCGAAGCCGGCGTCGTGGTGGAAGACGTGGAAATGCGCAAGGCCGATCTTGAAGACGTGTTCATCGACCTGATGGCGGGTGAGCAAACGCCGCTGGAGGTCTCGCGATGATGGCAGTGACAGGTTGGCGCGCGCTGCTTTATAAAGAAACGCTGCGCTTCTGGAAGGTCGGCTTCCAGACCGTCGGCGCGCCGGTGCTCACCGCGCTGCTCTATCTCATGGTGTTCGGCCATGTGCTCGAAGACCACGTGAAGGTCTACGGCTCGGTCGGCTACACCGCCTTCCTGGTGCCGGGCCTGGTGATGATGAGCGTGCTGCAGAACGCCTTCGCCAACAGCTCGTCGTCCATCATCCAGAGCAAGATCATGGGCAACCTGGTCTTCGTGCTGCTCACGCCGCTGTCGCACTGGGGCTGGTTCTTCGCCTATGTCGGCTCTTCGGTGATCCGCGGGCTGGCCGTGGGCCTCGGCGTGTTCGTGGTGACCATGTTCTTCGCCATGCCGAGCTTCGTTGCGCCGCTCTGGATTCTGGTGTTCGCGCTGCTGGGCTCCGCGATGCTGGGCACGCTGGGGCTCATTGCCGGGCTCTGGGCCGAGAAGTTCGACCAGATGGCCGTGTTCCAGAACTTCCTGATCATGCCCATGACCTTTCTTTCGGGCGTGTTCTATTCGATCGGCTCGCTGCCGCCGTTCTGGCAGTCGGTGAGCCACCTCAACCCGTTTTTCTACATGATCGACGGCTTCCGCTACGGCTTCTTCGGGGTCAGCGACGCCTCGCCTTGGCTCAGCCTGGGCATCGTCGGCGGCGCCTGGCTGGTGGTGAGCGCCATTGCCGTCCATTTGCTGCGAATCGGCTACAAAATCCGAGGCTGACCGCCTTTTTCCAGAACCCCCATGACCGCCGAACAACTCCAGGCTCTGATCCAGTCCCACCTCCCTTGCGAGCACATCACGCTCGAAGGGGACGGCCGCCACTGGTACGCCACCATCGTCTCGGCCGAATTCGAGGGCAAGCGCGCCATTCAGCGGCATCAGCGGGTCTACGCCACCCTCGGTGCGAAAATGCATACCGACGAGGTGCATGCGCTCTCCATGAAGACCTACACGCCGGCCGAATGGGCGGCGTTGGAAAAATAACTCTCCGGCCCCGCGGGGCCTGATTTCGCTGGAAATTCGATGGACAAACTTCTGATTCGCGGCGGGCGCCAGCTTCGCGGCGAGGTACTCATTTCCGGCGCCAAGAACGCAGCCTTGCCGGAGCTTTGCGCCGCGCTGCTGACCGACCAGCCCGTGACGCTGCACAACGTGCCGCGCCTGCAGGACGTGTCGACCATGCTCAAGCTGGTGCGCAACATGGGCGTGGTCGCCGAGCGTGACGACAACGGCACGGTGCAGCTCAATGCGGGCGACCTCGCCAACCCCGAGGCGCCCTACGAACTGGTGAAGACGATGCGGGCCTCGGTGCTGGCGCTGGGCCCGCTGCTCGCGCGCTTCGGCCGTGCCAAGGTGTCGCTGCCGGGCGGCTGCGCCATCGGTTCGCGGCCCGTCGACCAGCACATCAAGGGCCTGCAGGCCATGGGTGCCGAGATCGTGGTCGAGCACGGCTACATGATCGCCAGCCTGCCGCCCGGGCGCACCCGCCTGAAGGGCGCGCGTATCCTGACCGACATGGTTACCGTGACCGGCACCGAGAACTTCCTCATGGCCGCCGCTTTGGCCGAGGGCGAGACGCTGCTCGAAAACGCCGCGCAGGAGCCCGAAATCGTCGACCTGGCCGAAATGCTGATCCGCATGGGCGCGAAGATCCAGGGCCACGGCACCAGCCACATCCGCATCCAGGGCGTCGAAAAGCTGCACGGCTGCGAACACGCCGTGGTGGCCGACCGTATCGAAGCCGGCACTTTCCTGTGCGCCGTTGCGGCCACCGGCGGCGACGTGTTTTTGCGCCACGCCCGCGCCGACCATATGGACGCGGTGATCGACAAGCTGCGCGACGCCGGCTGCACGGTTGCCGCGGAAGAGGGTGGCGTGCGCATCAGCTCCAAGGCCCCGGCCAGCGAACACCTCAAGGCGCAGAGCTTCAGCACCACCGAATACCCGGGCTTCCCGACGGACATGCAGGCCCAGTTCATGGCCCTGAACGTGATTGCGCGCGGCGCCTCGATGGTCACCGAAACCATTTTCGAGAACCGCTTCATGCATGTGAACGAGATGGTGCGCCTGGGTGCGACGATCCACGTGGAGGGCAAGGTCGCCATGGTCGAGGGCGTGCCCCAGCTTTCGGGCGCCACCGTGATGGCCACCGACCTGCGCGCCTCGGCCAGCCTGGTCATTGCCGGCCTGGTGGCCGACGGCGAGACATTGGTCGACCGCATCTATCACCTGGACCGCGGCTACGACCGCATGGAAGCCAAGCTGCGCGGCATCGGGGCCGACATCGAGCGCGTGGCGGGAGCCGCCGCATGATCACGCTCGAACCACAGGAGTCGCAATCGTGATCACGCTTGCTCTGTCCAAAGGCCGCATCTTCGAAGAGACGATGCCCCTGCTGGCCGCCGCCGGCATCGAGGTCACGGAAGACCCGGAAAAATCGCGCAAGCTGATTCTTGCCACCACGCGGTCCGATGTGCGCGTGGTGCTGGTGCGTGCCTCCGACGTGCCGACCTACGTGCAGTACGGTGGTGCCGACCTGGGCGTGACGGGCTCCGACGTGCTGCTCGAGCACGGCAACCAGGGCCTGTACCAGCCGCTCGACCTGCGCATTGCGGCCTGCCGCCTCAGCGTGGCCGTGCGCGCCGACTACGACTACGCCTCCGCCGTGAAGCAGGGCTCGCGCCTGCGCGTGGCCACCAAGTACGTGGGCCTGGCGCGCGACTTCTTCGCCAGCAAGGGCGTGCACGTCGATCTGATCAAGCTCTACGGCAGCATGGAACTCGCGCCGCTCACGGGCCTGGCCGACGCCATCGTCGACCTGGTCTCGACCGGCAACACGCTGCGGGCCAATCACCTGGTCGAGGTCGAGCGCATCATGGACATCAGCGCGCGCCTCGTGGTCAACCAGGCCGCGCTCAAGCTCAAGCGCGAGCCGATCCGCCGCATCATCGACGCCTTTGCTTCCGCCATTCCGGCGGCAGCCACGCCCTGACAAGTTTCATACCCAGCCTCATGACACTGAAAGCAGCCCCCGCCCGTCTCTCCACGACTTCAGCCAGCTTCGACGCTGAATTCAAGGCGCGGCTGCATTGGTCCGCCGACGCGGACGCGGCCATCGAGAAGGTGGTGGCCGACATTCTGGCCGACGTGCAGAAGCGGGGCGACGATGCGGTGCTGGAGTACACCAACCGCTTCGACAAGCTCGGTGCCAAGACACTGCCCGAACTGGAGTTGACGCAAGCTGAGCTGAAGGCCGCCTTCGAATCGCTGCCCGCCGCGCAGCGGAACGCGCTTGAAGCCGCCGCGCGCCGTGTGCGCAGCTACCACGAGGCCCAGAAGAAGGCGAGCGGCGAAAGCTGGAGCTATCGCGATGCCGACGGCACGCTGCTCGGCCAGAAGGTCACGCCGCTCGATCGCGTCGGCATCTATGTGCCGGGCGGCAAGGCAGCCTATCCGTCGAGCGTGCTGATGAACGCGATTCCGGCGCACGTGGCAGGCGTGGCCGAAATCATCATGGTGGTTCCGACGCCGCGTGGCGAGAAGAACCCGCTCGTGCTTGCCGCCGCCTACGTGGCCGGCGTAACGCGCGGCTTCACCATCGGCGGTGCGCAAGCCGTGGCCGCGCTGGCCTACGGCACTGCCACCATTCCCGCAGTCGACAAGATCACCGGCCCGGGCAACGCCTATGTGGCGGCCGCCAAGCGCCGCGTGTTCGGCACCGTGGGCATCGACATGATCGCGGGGCCGAGTGAAATTCTCGTCCTGGCCGACGGCACCACGCCGCCCGACTGGGTGGCCATGGACCTGTTCAGCCAGGCCGAGCATGACGAACTCGCGCAGAGCATCCTGCTGTGCCCCGACGCAGCGTATATCGATCGCGTGCAGGCCGAGATCGACCGCCTGCTGCCCGCCATGCCGCGCGCGGAAATCATCGCGGCTTCGCTCAATGGCCGCGGCGCGCTCATCCACACGAAGAGCATGGAAGAGGCCTGCGAGATCAGCAACCGCATCGCCCCCGAACACCTGGAAGTCAGCAGCAGCGAGCCGAACCGCTGGGAGCCGCTGCTGCGCCATGCCGGCGCGATCTTCCTTGGCGCCTTCACCAGCGAAAGCCTCGGCGACTACTGCGCCGGCCCGAACCACGTGCTGCCGACCAGCGGCACGGCGCGCTTTTCGAGCCCGCTCGGCGTCTACGATTTTCAAAAGCGTTCGAGCCTCATCGAAGTGAGCGAAGCCGGGGCCCAGGTGCTCGGCCCTATTGCGGTGACGCTGGCCGAGGGCGAGGGTCTGCAGGCGCACGCCGAAGCTGCGCGGATGCGCCTGCGCAAGATTTGAAGTTTCATAAATAGAAAACCGCTCGGGAGGAGCAAGCCAGATGATTCATCGTCTTTACAGGTCGCGTTTTTTCAGATTCGCAGCCGGCCTCGTAGCAGGCGCGGGCTTGCTCGTTGCCTGCAGCCAGATCCCGCAGGCGCCGCGCAACGAGTCGGCCGCCTTGTCCGCAACTCCCAGCGCCGCCGCTGCCGCACCCGCACAGCTCGGCACGCAGTGGGGCGAGGGCAGAGAGTCGAAGACCCGTACGGTCGAGGCGAAGCGGCTGTCCGCCCAGCCTGACGAAGTGGCCTTGCTGGGCTACAACGAGGCATCCACCGTGCGCCGCGAAGCCGGCAACAACCCCGAGCGCCGGCTCAATCTGCAACTGGCCCAAGGCGATGTCGAATGGTCGGTGCTTGATGAGAATGGCCGCCCGCTGCCGATGCAGCGCGCACGCCGCAGCAGCGGCGACATGTTCCGCATCGCCGGCATCGAAGGCGCGCGCTACACGCTGCGTTTTCGCAATCTGAGCGACCGAGCCTACGAAGTGATCGCCACCGTCGACGGCCTGGACGTGCTGAACGGCAAGCCCGGCAGCCTGCGCAACGGCGGCTATGTGCTGGGCCCGCAGCAGGTGCTCGACATCGAGGGCTTCCGCAAGAGCCAGAGCGAGGTCGCCGCCTTCCGTTTTGCCGCTCCGGGCCGCGCCTATGCGGCGAACACCGAAGCAGGCGACGTGCGCAACATCGGCGTGATCGGTGCTGCGCTGTTCGAGCTCGAACTGCCCGAGGCACAACGCCGTCCGCGTCGCAATGCCACGCCAGTTCAGCCTAGCGCCTTCCCGGCCGACGAGGCGTTTGCGCCGCCGCCGCGCTACCGCAAGTAACGACATGAGCCGTGCCGCCGTCCTGCTGCTGCCGCGCCTTTCGGTGCTGTTGCTCGCACTGGCGGCCGGTGCCGGCGCGCAGGCCATGAGCATCCGCGAATTGCGCACGCTCGAAGCCAACGAGAAAGACGGCAAGGCCTACGCGAGCTACTACCTCGTCGGCGTGCTCGAAGGCCTGCGCGAAGGCGTGGAGGCATCGCAGCGCAACGGGCAAAAGCCCGTCTTCTGCGTTGAAGGCCGCCGCCTCGAGCCGTCGATGGCGCGCTCCCTCTATCAAACCGAGCTGACCCGCAACGCCGACAGCTATGAAGCCGACATGCCCGTGCAATTGGTCATGTCCGGCGCCCTCAAGAACAGCTACCGCTGCACCCGATGACCACTTCGCCTACCGCCCGCCCGATCGACCGCATCCGCTCCGACGTGCAGTCCATGCACGCCTATGCGGTGCAGGACGCGCGCGGCTTCGTCAAGCTCGACGCCATGGAGAACCCGTTCGGCCTGCCGCCGGCATTGCAGGCCGAGCTCGGCGCACGGCTGGGCGCGCTGGCGCTCAACCGCTACCCGGGCGAGCGGGGAGGCGACCTGCAGCGCGCGCTGGCCGCGCATGCGCACATGCCCGAAGGTTTCGCGCTGATGCTGGGCAACGGCTCCGACGAACTGATTTCGCTCCTGGCCATCGCCTGCGATGTGCCGGGCGCCACGCTGCTCGCGCCCGTGCCCGGCTTCGTGATGTACGCCATGAGCGCCCAGTTGCAGGGCCTGCGCTTCGCCGGCGTGCCGCTCACGGCCGATTTCGAACTCGACGAGGCGGCGATGCTCGCTGCCATTGCGCGCGAGAAGCCGGCCATCGTGTACCTGGCCTATCCGAACAACCCCACCGCCAACCTCTGGGACGATGCCGTCATCGAGAAGATCGTCGAGGCTCAGGGCGCGCAGGGCGGCCTGGTGGTGATCGACGAGGCTTACCAGCCCTTTGCCGCCAGGAGCTACATCGACCGCATCGCGCGGCACGGCCATGTGCTGCTGATGCGCACGCTCAGCAAGTTCGGCCTGGCGGGCATCCGCCTCGGCTATCTCATGGGGCCGGCCGAACTGATCGCGCAGATCGACAAGGTGCGCCCGCCCTACAACATCAGCGTGCTGAACTGCGAATGCGCGCTCTTCGCGCTCGAGCATGCCGAAGTGTTCGAGGCCCAGGCCCGGCAAATCCGCGAGGAGCGCCACCGCCTCATGATGGGGCTGGGCCGGCTTGCGGGCGTGAAGACGTGGCCGAGCGACGCCAACATGATCCTCGTGCGGGTGCCCGACGCCGTCAAGACCTTCGAGGGCATGAAGGCACACGGGGTTCTGGTGAAGAACGTTTCTAAAATGCACGAACTGCTCGCAAATTGCCTGCGCCTCACCGTCGGAACGTCCGACGAGAATGCGCGGATGCTCGCGGCACTCGAAGCCTCACTATGACCACCCCCCAAACAGCCGACACGGGCACCGCCGCGCGCACCGCATCGGTCACCCGCAACACCGCCGAAACCAAGATCACCGTCAGCGTCAACCTCGACGGCACGGGCAAGGCCAAGCTCTCCACCGGCATCGGCTTTTTCGACCACATGCTCGACCAGATCGCCCGCCACGGCTTGATCGACCTCGACATCGACTGCCAGGGCGACCTGCACATCGACGGCCACCACACCGTGGAAGACGTGGGCATTACCCTCGGCCAGGCGGTTGCCAAGGCCGTGGGCGACAAGAAGGGCATCCGCCGCTACGGGCATGCCTATGTGCCGCTCGACGAGGCGCTGAGCCGCGTCGTCATCGACTTCTCGGGCCGACCGGGCTTGGTGATGCACGTGCCCTTCACGAGCGGCATGATCGGCACTTTCGACAGCCAGTTGACGTACGAGTTCTTCCAGGGCTTCGTCAATCATGCGTTCGTCACGCTGCACATCGACAACCTGAAGGGCGTGAACGCGCACCACCAGTGCGAAACGGTGTTCAAGGCCTTTGCACGCGCAATGCGCGGCGCGCTGGAGCTCGATCCGCGCTCCGTGGGCGTCATTCCCTCGACCAAGGGTTCGCTCTGAAAATCCCCAGCGAACAGCTATGAAATCTGTAGCAAATACCGTCGCGGTCGTCGACTACGGCATGGGCAACCTGCATTCGGTGTCGCAGGCCGTGCGGCATGCGGCCGACCAGGTGGGTGTAGAGGTTTTCGTTACCTCCGATCCCGAGGTGGTGCGCAAGGCCACCCGCGTGGTGCTGCCGGGCCAGGGCGCCATGCCCGACTGCATGCGCGAGCTGCGCGATTCCGGCCTGCAGGAGTCGGTGCTCGAAGCCGCGGCAAACAAGCCGCTCTTCGGCGTGTGCGTGGGCATGCAGATGCTGCTGTCGCGCAGCGACGAGGGGCCGACCGAGGGCTTGGGCCTGATTCCCGGCGAGGTCGTCAAGTTCGACCTGGCCGGCCGGCTACAGCCCGACGGCAGCCGTTTCAAGGTGCCCCAGATGGGCTGGAACCAGGTGCGCCAAGCCCAGCCGCATGCCGTGTGGGCGGGCATTCCCGACCAGAGCTACTTCTACTTCGTGCACAGCTTCTACGCACGGCCGGCGGACGCGCGGCACAGCGTTGGCGAGGCGGATTACGGGGCATGCTTTACCGCGGCCATCGCACGCGATAACATTTTTGCCACCCAGTTCCACCCGGAGAAGAGTGCGGACCACGGGTTGCAGCTCTACCGAAACTTCCTCCACTGGAATCCCTGACCTTATATTTCCGACCGGGCCGAACCTTCCTCAGCCCGGATTCCGCACACTCGCGTCACTTCCATGCTCCTCATTCCCGCCATTGATCTCAAAGACGGCCACTGCGTTCGCCTCAAACAGGGCGACATGGACCAGTCCACCATCTTCAGCGAAGACCCGGCCGCCATGGCCCGCAAGTGGGTCGAGGCCGGCGCGCGGCGGCTGCACCTGGTCGATCTGAATGGCGCCTTCGCCGGAAAGCCGCAGAACCACGCGGCCATCAAGGCGATCCTGCGCGAAGTGGGCGACGACATTCCGGTGCAACTGGGCGGCGGCATCCGCGACCTGGACACCATCGAGCGCTACATCGACGACGGCCTGCGCTACGTGATCATCGGCACCGCCGCGGTCAAGAACCCCGGCTTCCTGAAGGACGCCTGCGTGGCCTTCGGCGGCCACATCATCGTGGGGCTCGACGCCAAGGACGGCAAGGTGGCCACCGACGGCTGGAGCAAGCTCACGGGCCACGAGGTGGCCGACCTGGGCAAGAAGTTCGAGGACTACGGCGTCGAATCGATCATCTACACCGACATCGGCCGCGACGGCATGCTGTCGGGCATCAACATCGATGCGACCGTGAAGCTCGCGCAGGCGCTGACCATTCCGGTGATCGCCTCGGGCGGCCTGTCGAACATGGCCGACATCGACCAGCTTTGCGCGGTCGAGTCCGAAGGCGTCGAAGGCGTGATCTGCGGCCGCGCCATCTATTCCGGCGACCTCGATTTCGCTGCCGCGCAAGCCCGCGCGGACGAACTCGCCGGCGTCTGAGGCCTTTTTTCAGCGCGGCGTGCTCTCCGCGCTTGCCATTGCCAACTACCGCTCGCTGCGCCAGCTGACGGTGCCGCTCGGCCGGCTCACCGTCGTGACCGGGCCCAACGGCAGCGGCAAATCCAGCGTGTACCGCGCGATGCGGCTTTTGGCCGACATTGCCAACGGCGGCGTGATCCGCTCGCTGGTGCGCGAAGGCGGGCTATCTTCCACACTTTGGGCAGGGCCTGAACGCTTTTCAGCCGCCATGCTGCGCGGCGATGTCCCGGTGCAGGGCACCGTGCGCAGCGAGCCGGTGAACCTGCGGCTCGGGTTCTCGGGCGTTGAAGCGAGCGACTTCGGCTACGCCATCGACATTGGGCTGCCGGTACCGCGCGCAACAGCCTTTGGCGGCGATCCCGAAATCAAGCGCGAGGCCATCTGGAGCGGCCCGGTGCTGCGGCCCGCCACTCAGCTGGTTGACCGCAAGGGCGCATCGCTGCGGCTGCGCGGCGAGCGCAGCGGAAGCTGGGAGCCCGTGGGCCGGCCCATCGCCCAGTTCGCCAGCATGATGACCGAGTACGCCGATCCGCATGCCGCGCCCGAGATGCTCACGCTGCGCGAGCAAATGCGCTCCTGGCGCTTCTACGACCACTTCCGCTCCGACGCCGATGCGCCCGCACGCCAGCCGCAGCTCGGCACCTACACGCCGGTGCTCGCCAACGATGGCGCCGACCTGGCCGCCGCGCTGCAGACCATTCGCGAGATTGGCGACAGCAGTGCGCTCGACCGCGCCGTGGACGATGCGTTTCCCGGTGCGCGCATCCAGGTGCGGGTGAACGAAGACCGCTTCGAAACGCTGATGCACCAGCACGGCCTGCTCCGGCCGTTGACGGCGGCGGAGCTTTCCGATGGCACCCTGCGCTACCTGCTCTGGATCGCTGCGCTCCTCACGCCCCGGCCGCCGGCGCTGCTGGTGCTCAACGAGCCCGAGACCAGCCTGCACCCCGACCTGTTGCCCGCGCTCGGGCGGTTGATCGCGCAGGCCGCGCGCGGGTCGCAGATCATCGTCGTGTCGCATGCCCCGCGGCTGATTGCCGCGCTCGAGGACAGCGACGACCTGCAATCGGTGGTGCTCGAGAAGCGCTTCGGCGAAACCCGCATCGCCAACCTCGACATGAGCGAGATACCGCACTGGGCCTGGCCGGCGCGCTGACCGCCGGCGCGGCTTATTCGGCCTTGACCGCCATCGTCTGGATGATCGCCTGCAGCTGCGCGCTCATCGGCAGGTCGATGCTTTCTCCGGTGGGCAGCTTGCGCAGGAACCAGCGCTTGTACTGGCGCTCGATCTCGCCGTCCTGCGCCAGCACCTGGAAGGCGTCGTTGATCACCTTGGCCAATTGCGCATCGCCCTTGCGGTACATGATGCCGTAGGGGTCGTAGGAGAGATAGTCGCCGACCACCTCGTACTGGGCCTTGGCGGCTTCGCGCGCGATCAGGCCGTAGAGCAGCACGTCGTCGGTAGCAAAGGCGTCGGCCTGGCCGCTTTTCACCAGCCCGAATGAATCGGCGTGGTCGCGTGCCACCAGCAGGTCGATGCCGAGCCTGAACTTCTGCGAGAGCTCGCGCAGCGTCTTCTCGTTGGTGGTGCCCGCGGTAACGGCGACCCGCTTGCCGGCCAGGTCGCGGAACGACTTGATCGGCGATCCTTTCTTTACCAGCACCTTGGTGCCCGAGACGAAGATCGTGGGCGAGAAGCTCACGCGCTTCTGCCGCTCGAGGTTGCTGGTGGTCGAACCGCATTCGAGATCGACCGTGCCGCGTTCGACCGCATCCATGCGCGAATCGGAGGTCACCGGCACCCACTTGATTGCGAGGCTCCTGTTCACTGCCTCCTCGATGGCCGTGACCAATTCGCGGCAGAGCTCGATCGAATAGCCGATGGGTTCGTTGCGTGCATTGAGAAAGGAAAACGGCACCGACGATTCGCGGTAGCCGATAGCGACGGCGCCGCTCTCGCGCACCTTGGCCAGCGTGCCGGTGAGCGTAGGGGGCGCTTCCTGCGCCTGTGCGGAGGCTCCCATGGCAAGGGTGGCCGCCGCAAGCAGGCCGGCAATGAAAACCGGCAGCGTGGGCCTGGGCTTCATGGCGAGCCTCACGCGTGGGCCGGATGGGCGAGGGTGGCGGCAGCCTCTTCGTCCAGCGCCTTGGCGTTCACCTCTGCGTCGCTCTCGGAGAGCAGCTGGCCCTCCCACTTGGCAACCACCGCGGTGGCAATGGAATTGCCCACCGCATTGGTGGCGGAGCGCCCCATGTCCAGGAAGGTGTCGACGCCCAGGATCAGCAGCAGGCCGGCTTCCGGAATGTCGAAGTGGTTGAGCGTGGCGGCAATCACCACCAGCGAGGCGCGCGGCACGCCGGCCATGCCCTTGGAGGTGAGCATCAGGATGAGCAGCATGGTGATCTGCGTGCTCAGCGGCATGTGGATGTTGTAGGCCTGCGCGATGAAGAGCACGGCAAAGGTGCAGTACATCATTGAGCCGTCGAGGTTGAACGAGTAGCCCATCGGCATCACGAAGCTCGAGATCTTGCGCTTCACGCCAAAACGGTCGAGCGCCTGCAGGATCTTCGGGTAGGCGGCTTCCGAGCTGGCCGTGGCGAACGACAGCAGAAAGGCTTCCTTGATGAGCGCCATCAGCTTGAACACCCGGCGCCCCAGGAACGACACGCCCGCGAGGATCAGCACGCCCCACAGCACGAAGAGGCCCAGGTAGAAGTCGCCCATGAAAACGGCGAACTTCAGCAGGATGCCCAGCCCGTTCGTGGCCACGGTGGCGGCCATGGCGGCGAGCACCGCAAGGGGCGCCAGCTTCATCACGTAGCCGGTGATCTTGAGCATCGCGTGGGAGAGCTCGTCGATGGCGGCCACCAGCGTCTTGGCCTTGTCGCCGAGCGAAGCGAGCGCCACGCCGAAGAACATCGAGAACACCACGATCTGCAGGATCTCGTTGTTGGCCATGGCCTCTGCAAAAGACTTGGGCACCAGGTGGCTCACGAAATCCTTGAGGGTGAACTTCGCGGTGGCCAGGTTGGCCGAGGCGCCGATGTCCGGCAGCGGCAGCCCCAGGTTCTCGCCCGGCTTCAGAAGGTTGGCCATCACCAGGCCGATGAGCAGCGAGATGAGCGAGGCGGTAAAGAACCAGCCGAGCGACTTGCCGAACACGCGGCCCACCGACTTGGCGTCGCCCATGTGCGCAATGCCCACCACGAGCGTGGAGAACACGAGCGGGCCGATCAGCATCTTGATGAGGCGCAGAAATACGTCCGACACGATCGACACGTACCCTGCAATCTGCGCAGCCGCCTTCTTGTCCGGAAAGCTCGTGAAGATCATGTAGCCGACAAAAATGCCGAGCACCATGGCAATGAGGATCCAGATGGCGGCCGGCAGCTTTTTCTTCATGCGTTTCTCTTCGATGTGTAGGTATGGTTTTAGGTTGCGCGCGGACCTGCCGGCGGCTCTTCTTTGTGCGGCGGCAAAAGGGTATCCAAGAAGGCCCCCTGGGTGCAACCAGCAGCACCACGGCTTCGATGAGGTCTTAAGTGTCCATTGCCGGTTTCGGCTGCGGGAATTTCCGCTGCCTACAATTCCCGCATGGACATCAATCCGATCGAGTTTCGCGGCCAGCCGGCGCTTCGCGCCACCGGTGCCGACGGCAGCGCTTTCACCGTGTCTCTACACGGGGCGCAGCTGCTTTCCTGGACCACGGCGGATGGCGTCGAACGGCTCTACCTGAGCCCGCGCGCCGTGTTCGACGGAGCGGCCGCAATCCGCGGCGGGGTACCCATTTGCTGCCCCCAGTTCAACCAGCGCGGCATGTTGCCCAAGCATGGTTTCATGCGCAATCTGCCTTGGGAAAACCGTGGCATCGACGCCGCATCCGGCGAGCTGACCTTGCGGCTGCGCGACAGCGAGGCCACGCGCAAGCTCTGGCCGCACGCTTTCGAGGCACGCCTGCAGATCGGCATGGGCTCGGGCCGGCTGCGCGCCGCGCTCACGCTGCTCAATGTAGACCATGCGCCGTTCAGCTTTGCCGCGGCGCTGCACACTTACCTGCGCGTCGACGATACTGCCGATGTGCGGCTGGAAGGGCTGGAAGGCGCCAACCGCTGGGATTCGCTGCGCGACGACCGCCATGTGGAAACCGCGCCCGCGCTGCGTTTCGATGCGGAGTTCGACAGCGTCTATGCCGCGCCCGCCAAGCCGCTGCACCTGGTGCAGCCCAGCGGCACGCTCGAAATCACGCAAAGCGCGAGTTGCAGCGAAACCGTGGTGTGGAACCCGGGCGCGGTGCTTGGTGCGAAACTCGCCGACATGCCTGAAGACGGCTACCGGCACATGCTGTGCGTGGAAGCCGCGCGCATCGACGAGCAGGTGCTGCTCTTGCCCGGTGCCCAGTGGCAGGGCTGGCAGCAGCTTCGCGTTCTCTGATTTTTCCTCTCGACCCACCATGCTCGCAAAACGCATCATTCCCTGTCTCGACGTTACCGGCGGCCGCGTGGTCAAGGGCGTCAACTTTCTCGAACTGCGCGATGCGGGCGATCCGGTCGAGATTGCCGCGCGCTACAACGCGCAGGGCGCCGACGAACTCACTTTTCTCGACATCACGGCCACCAGCGATGGCCGCGACCTGATCCTGCCGATCATTGAGGCGGTCGCCTCGCAGGTCTTCATTCCGCTGACAGTGGGCGGCGGGGTGCGCACCGTGGCCGACGTGCGCCGGCTGCTCAACGCCGGTGCCGACAAGACCAGCTTCAACTCGGCGGCCATTGCCGATCCGCAGGTGATCAACGACGCCTCGCAGAAATACGGTTCGCAGTGCATCGTGGTGGCCATCGACGCCAAGCGCCGCAGCCCCGAGGAAGCCGCCACCCGCGGCGCAGGCTGGGACGTGTACAGCCATGGCGGCCGCAAGAACACCGGCCTCGACGCTGTGGAATGGGCGACCGAGATGGTGCGCCGGGGCGCCGGCGAAATCCTGCTCACGAGCATGGACCGCGACGGCACCAAGAGCGGCTTCGATCTTGAGCTCACCCGCGCGGTGAGTGACGCCGTGAACGTGCCGGTCATTGCATCGGGCGGCGTGGGCAATCTCGACGACCTGGCCGACGGCATCCAGACCGGCGGCGCCGACGCGGTGCTGGCCGCCAGCATCTTTCACTACGGCGAGCACACTGTGGGCGAGGCGAAAGCCCGCATGGCCGCGCGGGGCATTCCCGTGCGCACGTGATCCGCTTCGCAGCCGCGCGGCGATGGGACAATACCCTTCATGAATTGGCTTGACGAAGTGAAGTGGGACGCGGACGGCCTGGTGCCCGTGATCGCGCAGGAACAGGGCAGCAACGACGTGCTGATGTTCGCCTGGATGAACCGCGAGGCGCTCGAAAAGACCGCCGAGCTGGGCCGCGCCGTGTATTTCAGCCGCTCGCGCAACAAGCTGTGGTTCAAGGGCGAGGAATCGGGCCATCTGCAGACGGTGCATGAAATCCGCCTCGACTGCGACAACGACGTGGTGCTGCTCAAGGTCACCCAGCTCGGCCACGAGCCCGGCATTGCCTGCCATACCGGGCGCCACAGCTGCTTCTTCAGCAAATACGAGAACGGCCAATGGACCGTGGTCGAACCGGTCTTGAAAGACCCGGAGTCGATCTACAAATGACAGCCACAGTGAACACTTCCGACGCCCTTGCGCGCCTTGCCGCCGTCATCGAAAGCCGCCTGCCCGCGCACGGCGGCGACCCGGAGAAGAGCTACGTGGCGCGCCTGCTGCACAAGGGCCCCGACGCGTTTCTCAAGAAGATCGGCGAGGAAGCCACCGAGGTCGTCATGGCGGCCAAGGACGCCGACCATGGCGGCGACCGCACGAAAATAGTGAACGAAGTGGCCGATTTGTGGTTCCACACCATGGTGGCGCTGGCGCACTACGGTTTCTCTCCCGGCGAGGTCATTGCGGAGCTCGAGCGCCGCGAGGGCACCAGCGGCATCGAGGAAAAAGCCCTGCGCAAGGCGCAGGCCCGCGAGGCATCCAACGATTGAAAGGACATCTCCAATGGCCAACGACATCGTGAACGTGGAACCCGACGACTCCCTCAAGACCTGGGGCTGGGTCAGCTACATCCTGCACCTGATCGTGGCCATCTGCGCTGTATTGCCCGGCGCCCAGGCTTCGGTGGTGCTCCTGCTGGTGGCCCTGGTGATCGACTTCGTCAAGCGCGACAACGCGGCGGGCACCTGGCAGGCTTCGCATTTCAGCTGGCGCATCCGCTCGGTGGTTTGGGCCGGCCTGCTGTACATCGTCACGTCGTGGCTCTGGCTGCTGTTTCTGGTGCCGGGCTGGATTGCCTGGAGCCTGATCTCGCTGTGGTTCCTCTACCGGATCGTGAAAGGCATGATCCGCATGAACGACAACCGTCCCATGGAACCCAAAGATGTCATCTGATCCGAACTGCGTCTTCTGCAAAATCATCGAAGGCAAGATCCCCTCGCGCAAGGTCTACGAAGACGACGAACTGTTCGGTTTTCACGACATCGCGCCCTGGGCGCCGGTGCATTTCATGCTGGTGCCCAAGAAGCACATCGCCTCTATGGCGCAGCTCACGCCCGACGACGCCGCGCTGATGGGCAAGATCATGACGCTGGCCCCCAAGCTGGCGGTGGAGCAGGGCTGCAGGCCCTATCCGGAGGGCGGCTGGCGCGTCGTCATCAATACGGGCGCCGAGGGCGGGCAGGAGGTGCACCATCTCCATGTCCATGTCATGGGCGGTCCCCGCCCATGGCTTCGCGGCTGAACATTAGGCCAAACTGTCACATTTCGCCCGACTAAAATCGGACACATTCTTAGGAGTCTTCCATGGGTTCATTTTCAATCTGGCACTGGCTGATCGTGCTGCTCGTCGTGGTCATGATCTTCGGCACCAAGAAGCTGCGGAACATGGGTTCCGACCTGGGCGGCGCCGTCAAGGGTTTCAAGGACGGCATGAAAGACGGCGGCACCACTGCCGACGCACCCGCTTCGTCGGCCCCTGCCGCCCAAGTGACCGGCCAGCCGGCCAACAGCGACAAGTCGGCGATCGACGTCGAAGCGCGTCAGAAGTCCTGAGCGCGGGTTTTTAAGTGCTCGACCTCGGTATTGAGAAGCTGGCGCTGATCGGCGTCGTGGCGCTGATCGTCATCGGGCCCGAAAAGCTGCCCAGGGTGGCGCGCACGGTCGGCACCCTGCTGGGCAAGGCGCAGCGCTATGTGAACGACGTCAAGGCCGAGGTCAATCGCTCGATGGAACTTGAAGAGCTGCGCAAGATGAAAACCACCGTGGAGGATGCTGCGCGCGACGTCGAGCACAGCATCCAGACGGGCGCGACCGATCTTGAAAAGCAGTTCTCCGGCTCGGGCGAAACCCTTTCGGCGCTGGCCGAACCGGAGCCTTCAGTGCCCGAGTACAGGCATCCGCGCAAGAACTGGCGCCTGAAGCAGGGCGCCACGCCGCAGTGGTACAAGGCCCGCAACGGCGTGCGCACCAAGGCGCTCTCGGGTGCCGCCCGCGTTGCCCGTTTCCGTCCCCACAAGATCAACTAGCGGCTTTTACAACCGCGTTCCTCGTGCGCCGCACGCCGGCCGAAGCCACGCTTTCTCCTGCTCTTTTCTCCTTCCAATGGCCGATTCCGACAACAAGAACAAAGACGCAGAAGACGAATTGGCGGGCACCGAACAGCCGTTCGTGCAGCACCTGGTCGAACTCCGCGACCGCCTGCTCTATTGCGTCTACGGCCTGGTGGTCGCGGGCGTGCTGCTGGCCATCTGGCCCGGGCCGGGCGGGCTGATCGATCTCATCGCCATGCCCATCCGCGCGCACATGCCGCCGGACGCCAAGCTCATTGCCATTGGCGTGTTCTCGCCGTTCTTCGTGCCGCTCAAGGTGCTGATGATGACGGCCGTGCTGCTGGCATTGCCCTGGCTCATGTACCAGGCCTGGATGTTCATTGCACCCGGCCTCTACAGCCACGAAAAGCGTTTTGCGCTGCCGCTGATCTTCTTCGGCAGCCTGCTCGCCTATACGGGCATCGGCTTCGTGCAGTTCTTCGTGCTGGACAAGATGTTCAGCTTCATCCAGAAGTTCACGCCCGCAGCAGTGGCGGCCACGCCCGACATCTCGTCTTACGTCGAGGCCATTCTCTCGCTCTACATCGCGTTCGGCGTCGCATTCCAGGTGCCGATCGTCGTGATGCTGCTGGTGAAGTTCGAGATGGTCACCATCGAAAAGCTGCGCTCGTTCCGCGGCTACTTCATCGTGGTGGCCTTCGTGATCGCCGCAGTGCTCACGCCGCCCGACGTGGTGTCGCAGCTCGCGCTGGCCGTGCCGATGTGCCTGCTGTACGAGGTCGGCATCATCGGCGCGCGCTACTTTGCCATGGGCAGCAAGAAACCGTCCGAAGAGGAAGAAAGCGCCGATTCCTCGGCGTCTTCCTGATCGATCGCTATTCGGTTCCGGCGCCTCGGCGGCTACTCGGGCTGGTTGGGCACCTGCCGAACGGGGCTCTTGGGCCGCAGGCCCGGGGTCACGTCCAGTTCCATCTTGTCGGTGCCGCGCTGCAGCGCAAAGCGTGCGGTGCTGCCCGGCTTCAGGCCGGCCACGGCGGTCAGCAGGGCCTGCACGTTGTCGGTCTTCTTTTCCCCGACCGAAGTGATCACGTCGCCCGGGCGGATGCCGGCCTTGGCCGCGGGCCCGTTCTGGAGCACGCCGGTGATGATGACGCCGGTATCGGCCTTCACGCCGAAGGTCTCGGCCAGTTCGGGCGAAAGCTCGTTCGGCTCGACGCCGATCCAGCCGCGGCGCACCTGGCCTTCCTTCACGATGCCTTCGAGCACGATCTTCGCCATGGACACCGGAATGGCGAAGCCGATGCCCATGCTGCCGCCCGAGCGCGAATAGATGGCCGTGTTGACGCCCTGCAGGTTGCCGTTGACGTCGATCAGCGCACCGCCCGAATTGCCGGGGTTGATGGCCGCGTCGGTCTGGATGAAGTTCTCGAAGTTGTTGATGCCGAGCTGGTTGCGCCCCAGCGCCGAGACGATGCCGCTGGTCACCGTCTGGCCCACGCCGAAGGGATTGCCGATGGCCAGCACCTGGTCGCCCACCTGCAGGTCGTCCGAGTTGCCCAGCACGATGGCGGGCAGCTTGTCCATTTCGATCTTGAGCACGGCAAGGTCGGTGTCGGGGTCGGTGCCGATCACCTTGGCGCGCGTGTGGCGGCTGTCGTTGAGCGTGATCTCGATCTCGTCCGCGCCCTCGACCACGTGGTTGTTGGTGAGGATGTAGCCCTCGGAGCTCACGATGACGCCGCTGCCCAGCCCCACCTGGGGCTGGTCGCCCTGGTCACCGAAGAAAAACCGGAACCACGGGTCGTTGCTGCGCGGATGGCGTTGCGCCGCCTTGCTGGTGTTGATGCTCACCACCGCCGGAGAAGCCTTCTTGGCCGCCGCGCTCAGGCTGCCCGCGGGCGCCACCGCCGGGGCACCGGCCGGTGCCTCGACGATAGAGACCACGCCGCCGAGCGAGGTGGAGCGCCGGTTGATCCACTCGGGCTTGAGGGTCGCAACAACAAAATAGGCCGCCAGGAGGACGGTCACGGCTTGGGCAAAGAGCAGCCAGGTGCGTTTCATGAAATTTGTTAGCGGGTAAGCACGCCGTCCGGTGCGGCGCTACAGCTCGATTGTCCCTCAACCCCCGGCCGCCGGAAAACCGCGCCGGCCGGTCGAGATTGGCGCAGGCCTCAGGCGCCAATACGGGATAACCCTTAGCATCGCGAAGCGAGCCCACACGGCTCCGGATTCCGGCCTTCCGCAACGCCCACCCGGCGCACGCGGCCAGGTGTTTCGCCGGCGCGCTGCCTTTCCGCTTTCAATCCCCTGGCGGTCCTGCGTGCGGCAACGACTTCCCTGCCAGCCATGACTTCTCAAGCCCTTTCTCCGGACGGCACCCGGCCGGTTCCGGCCCGCACGCTCGACTCCCGCGACTACAAGACCCTTGCCCTGTCCGCTCTTGGCGGAACGCTGGAGTTCTACGACTTCGTCATCTACGTTTTCTTTGCCACCGTGCTGGGGGCGCTTTTCTTTCCGGCCGACATGCCCGACTGGCTGCGGCAGCTGCAAACCTTCGGCATCTTTGCCGCCGGCTACCTGGCCCGGCCAGTGGGCGGCATCGTCATTGCGCACTTCGGCGACCTGCTCGGCCGCAAGCGCATGTTCACGCTGTCGATCTTCCTGATGGCGGCGCCCACGCTGGTCATCGGCCTGTTGCCCACCTATGCCAGCATCGGCATTGCCGCACCCTTGCTGCTGCTGGCCATGCGTGTCCTGCAGGGCGCGGCCATCGGCGGCGAAATGCCCGGCGCATGGGTGTTCGTCGGCGAGCACGTGCCGGCGCAGCGCTATGGCTTCGGCATCGGCACGCTGACCTCGGGCATCACCGGCGGCATCCTGCTCGGCTCGCTGGTTGCGGTGGGCATCAACCGCTACTACCTGCCCGCGGAGGTGAGCGATTTTGCGTGGCGTATTCCCTTTGTGCTGGGCGGCGTGTTCGGGCTCGTCTCGGTGTACCTGCGCCGGTTCCTGCACGAGACACCGGTCTTCAAGGAACTGGCGGACCGCAAGACCGTTGCGCGCGAACTGCCGCTGCGCACGGTGCTGCGGGAGCACCGCGCGGCCAGCATCTACGTGGGGCTGCTGACCTGGGTGCTGTCGGCCGCCATCGTCGTGGTGGTGCTGTACACGCCCACCTACCTGCAGAAGGTGCATCACATTCCGGCCGCGCTGGCACTCGAAGCCAACGCGCTGGCCACGCTGACCCTGACCATCGGCTGCGTGCTGGTCGGCTGGGCCTGCGACCGCATCGGCACGCGCGCGGTCATGCTCGTCGGCTGGGGCGGATTGTTCGCGACCGCGTACCTGTTCTACACAGGGCTGCCGGGTACGCCGGCCACGCTCTTCTGGCACTACGGCCTGGTGGGCCTGTTCGTGGGCACCATTGCCACGGTGCCGATTGCCGGCGTGCGGGCGTTTCCGGCGCCGGTGCGCTTCACCGGCCTTTCGTTTGCCTACAACATGTCGTATGCCGTGTTCGGCGGTCTGACGCCGGTGATCCTGACCGTCTGGCTTCAGCACGACACCATGGCCCCGGCGCACTACGTTGCAGTGCTCGCCGGGTTGGGTTTCCTGCTGGCGCTGTGGCCCCTGGCGGCACGCGGCCATGCCATGCGCGATGGAGGCGGGAGCGCGACAATGTCGCGATGAGCACCACCCGCCACGAACTGCTGCACGCCTTCGACCTGCTTCTTGCGCCTTCGCGCTTCAAGGACTACGGGCCGAACGGCCTGCAGGTCGAAGGCCGCACCGTGGTGCGGAAAATCGTCTCCGGCGTCACGGCGAGCCGCGCGCTGATCGAAGCCGCCATTCACGCCGAGGCCGACGCCATCTTCGTTCACCACGGCCTGTTCTGGCGCGGCCAGGACAGCTGCGTGACCGGCTGGATGAAGCAGCGCCTCGGCCTCTTGCTCGGCGATGACGTCAACCTCTTTGCGTACCACCTCCCGCTCGACGCGCACCCCGAGCTCGGCAACAACGCCCAGCTCGGCCTGCAGCTCGGCCTGCTTGCGCATGCCGGCTCCACCGGGCGCTTTGGCGAGCAGGAACTCGGTTTTCTGGGCGCGCGCGAAAACGGCGAGAGCTTTGCCAGCGCCAAGGAACTCGCGGCGCACGCAGAAAAGGTTCTGAAGCGGCCGGTCACGCTGGTGGACACCGCCCACAAAGCCATCAAGAACATCGCGTGGTGCACGGGCGGTGCGCAAGGCTACTTCGAGGCAGCCATTGCCGCGGGGGCCGATGCTTTCATCACCGGCGAGATCTCCGAACCCCAGGCCCACTATGCACGCGAGATGGGCGTCGCCTTCCTGGCTTGCGGGCACCATGCCACCGAGCGCTACGGCGCGCAGGCCGTGGCGGCCCATGTGGCGGCCCAACTCGGGCTGAAGCACGAGTTCATCGACATCGACAACGCCGCATGAACGGCAAGGTTCCTGCTGCTGCCGGCGCATCCTTGGCGGTCACGCTCGGCGACCCCGCGGGCATTGGCCCGGAAATCATCGCCAAGGCCTTCCGCCAGGCGCCTGACGCCGCGCGCGGCGCCTTCGTGGCCGGCGACGTGGGCACCATGCGCCGTGCGTCCCAGGCCCTGGCGCTGCCGGGGCAGCCGGCATGGCCGGTGGCGGAAATCGAGCACCCGGCCGAGGCGGGCGCCGTGCCAGCGGGCTGCATTCCCGTGCTGCAGGTGGTGGCGCAGCCCGCGCACATCGTGCCCGGGCAAATCAGCGCCGAAGCCGGGCGCGTCGCGGGCGAGTGCGTGGTCTGGGCCGCGCGGGCGGCATTGCGGGGCGACATCGCGGCCATAGTGACAGCGCCGCTGCACAAGGAAGCACTGGCCGCGGCCGGCTTTCCTTACCCGGGCCATACCGAGCTGCTGCAGGCCGAGGCCGCCGCGCATGCGGGCGTTGCCGTGGACGGCATGCCGGTGCGCATGATGCTGGCCAACGACGACCTGCGCACTGTGCTCGTCAGCATTCACATGTCGCTGCGCGACGCCATCACCGCGGTGAGCTTCGGCAATGTGCTGGAAACGCTGCGCATCACCCACCGTGCCTTGCACCGCATGCTCGGGCGGGCGCCGCGCATCGGCGTGGCCGGCCTCAATCCGCATGCGGGTGAGGGCGGCCTCTTCGGCAGCGAAGAGCGCGACATCATTGCGCCCGCCATTGCGGCCGCGCGTGCCGAGGGCATCGACGCCGGCGGTCCGCATGCGCCCGACACCGTCTTCATGCGTGCGCGAGCCAAGGCGGGCGTGTCCGGGAGCGGCGAGTTCGATGTGGTGGTGGCGATGTACCACGACCAGGGGCTGATTCCGGTCAAGTACCTGGGCGTGGAAAAGGGCGTGAACGTGACGCTGGGCCTGCCGCTGGTGCGCACCAGTCCGGACCACGGCACCGCGTTCGACATTGCGGGCAAGGGCCTTGCCGACGCCTCGAGCCTCGTCGAGGCGCTGCGCATGGCCAGGACGCTGACGGGCGCCTAGGGGCGATTCTTCAGGCTGTCGCGAATCTCGCGCAGCAGGGCAATGTCTTCCGGCGGCGCCACCGGGGCCGTGGGCGCCTCGGCATGGTGCTTGCGCAGCTTGTTGATCTGCTTGACCATCATGAAGATGATGAAGGCAAGGATGACGAAGTTGACCGCAATGGTGATGAAGTTGCCATAGGCCAGCACCGGCACGCCGGCCTTCTTCAGGTCGGCCAGGTTGTTGGCCACGCCCGCAGGGACGGAACCCAGCACCAGGTACAAATTGGAGAAATCGAGCTTGCCGAACACCAACCCGACCACCGGCATGATGATGTCGCTGACCAGCGAGTCGACGATCTTGCCGAACGCCGCGCCGATGATCACGCCCACCGCGAGATCGACGACATTGCCCTTGACGGCAAATTCCTTGAATTCACTGAGGATGCTCATGATTTCGATGTGCGGGGGCGCACCGGTGTTGAAGATGCCGCGAGTATGCCTGTGGAACAATCGGCCCGCCTGGAACTCGATCGACACATGGCTGTAGTTCGAAAGAGTTCCCCGGCGGATGGCTGGCTTTAATGATAACGAATCAAATCACCGAGCCACCGCACCGACAGGGCGCAATTCCATTTCAAATCGATGAATAGTTTTTGGTTAATGGTCACCGGACTGGGTGACAGCGGCTTTCTATTGCCCGCCGCATTGTGGATTGCAATTTGGTTGGCGGTCGACCGCAGCACGCGTCCCGCGGCGGTGCATTGGGCGCTCCTATTTGGGGGATGCGGCTTGGCCGTGATGCTGTCCAAGCTGGCTTTTCTGGGCTGGGGCATTGGCAGCGCACGTTTCGATTTCACAGGCTTTAGCGGCCATACCGCATTGGCAACGAGCGTGTGGACAGTTGTCTTTTGGCTCGCGGCGCTGCGGTTTGCACCGTTCTTGCGCATTGCGGCGGCCATTGCGGGGTGGGCGTGGGGCGTCGCTGTCGGAGTGTCGCGGCTGGCCCTTGAAGTGCACTCCACCGCAGAAGTAGTGACAGGCGTTGTGCTCGGCACGGTTGTGAGCGCAAGCTTTCTCTGGTTGCAGCGCGACAGGCTGACCATCGTCTCGTTGCGAACGCCTGGCTGGCTCGCAGCGGGTGTCGTGGTGCCGTTGTTGCTTTTCGTCATCGTGGGGCGGCCCGCGCCCACTCAGTACGCGCTGGAATCCGTTGCCGCCTGGATGGCGGGCATCGAGCGCCCCTACAGGCGCAGCGATCTTCTGCATGGCCGCCAACCCGCCCGCGCGCCCGTAGGGAATTCACAGGTGCTTACAAAAGAGCAAACCTTTTAGACGATCGGCCAATACGCATCAATTGTCGCTTGAATGCCACAATTGATGCCGTCAATGGGTTAATTGATAGTTCACATTTGCAAACCGCGCGCAGCGGCTTTGCATGTCCCACGAAGGTCTTCATTCCCCAATGAAACACGGCCCTTCGGCATTGCGGTCGAACATTCCCCTGCGCAGCCTCGGGATATTCCACAGATAGACACAGTTTTTTCGTCTATTCAACGGAAAACAGGGGATGCGCGGGCAGCGACAATTCGGCCGGCGCGCCTGACGACAACGCGAAGGCTCGCTTTCACGAACCGTGACAAAAAGGTCGAGGCCAAATGCGGATTGGGCTCGGGCCTTGCATATGAATCACGGAATGTCGAAAAAACCAATTTGTGCAATGGGGATCAATTTGACACGCTACGTGCACCCGTCAGGGTGGGGTTTAGCCCTAGTGGGCGCGTTATTGCTGCAGGGTTGCGCACCGGGCTTCAGTTCTGTGTCCGCCTACGAGGCCGACCAGAGCCTGCCCCCGGAATTCCAGTACCTGCCGGCCGACGGCGCACCGGATGGGGTCATCACCTCGATTTCACCCGCGCTCATCCGCGCGATGGCCGAGGCGCAGCCTACGGCCGTACCGTCCGAGGTGAAGGCGCTTTTCGGCGAGGCGCCGGTCTACACCATCGGGCCCGGCGACGTCGTGGGCGTGATCGTGTACGACCATCCGGAGCTGTTGCCCAACGCGGGCGCGGTGATCACGCAGCAGGCCGACCCCACGGGCATCAGCGTGGCGCCGGGCTTCATCGTCGGCGCGGACGGGCAGATCACCTTTCCCTACATCGGGCGTGTCAAGCTCCAGGGGCTGACCGAAATCGAGGCTTCCGATCTCATTGCCAAGCGCATTGCGGCCTACATCCGCGATCCGCAGGTGACGGTGCGCATCCAGTCCTTCAGAAGCCGCCGCGCCTTCGTCGAAGGCGAGGTGCGGAACCCGGGGCTGCAAATCTTCACCGACGTGCCGATGACGCTGGCCGAGGCCATCAGCCGTGCCGGCGGCATCACCGCGAACGGCGACCGTTCACTCGTTACGCTGCAGCGCGGCGGCAAGTCCACGCTCATCAACCTCACGAACCTGCAGGACCTGGGCGCCGACGCAAGTCAGATTCCGCTGCGCAACGGCGACGTGATCCAGGTGCGGCACCGCGACGAGAGCAAGGTGTTCGTGATGGGCGAAATCTCGCGTCCCTCGGCGCTGCTCATGCACAACGGGCGGCTCAGCCTGAACGAAGCGCTGGGCGAGGCCGGCGGCCCCAACCTGGCTTCCGCCAACACCGGGCAGGTCTACGTCATTCGCAACAACGCCAGGGGCTTGCCGGCCATCTTCCACCTGAATGCGAAGAACCCGGCCGCGCTGGCACTGGCCGAGCGCTTCCCGCTGCAGCCGCGCGACGTGGTCTACATCGATTCCGTGCCGCTCGTGACCTGGAACCGCCTGGCCAGCCTGATCCTGCCCGCGGCGCAAGTCATCAACGCCGGCGACGAGGTCTGGAGCCGCCACAGATGAAATCCATCCTGACCGTCTGCATCGGCAACATCTGCCGAAGCCCCATGGCGGAAGGCCTCCTGGCCGCCGGGCTGCCGCACCTCCGGGTGGTGTCGGCCGGTACGGGCGCGCTGGTCGGCAAGCCGGCCGATGCCATGGCGCAAAGGCTCATGCAGGCGCGCGGCATCGACATCTCGGCCCACGTCGCGCAGCAGGTGAGTCAGTTGCTGTGCCGCCAGGCCGACCTGATCCTGGTGATGGACATGGAGCAGCGCCGCTACCTCGAGGCGACCTACCCGTTCGTGCGGGGCAAGGTCTTTCGCATTGCAGAGGCCGCCAAGCAGGACGTGCCCGACCCCTACCGGAAAGACGAGGCGGCCTTCGAGCATGCCCTGGCCCTCATCGACGTGGGCGCCAGGACCTGGATCGATCGCATTCTGAAAATTACAAAACCCGAGCAGCAACCGACATGAACGCACCCCAGCAAGCCGCCCTGCCGATGCCAGCGCTGGAAGAAGAGGGCGAAGGAATCAACCTCGTCGAGTACCTCGACATCCTCGTGGACAACCGCTGGCTCATCGCCATCGTGACCGCGGCGGCCTTGTTCCTCGGCGTTGCCTATGCCTTCTTCGGCAAGCCCATGTACGAAGCCAATGTGGCGGTGCAGGTGGAAGACTCCGGCAACTCGGCGGGCAGCTTCCTGGGCGACGCAGCGTCTTCGTTGCTGAGCGTGAAGACCCCCGCCGCGGGCGAAATCGAGATCATCAAGTCGCGCGCCATCCTGGCGCAGGCGGTGGAAAACACCAAGCTCTACATCAGCGCGCAGCCCCGCTATGCGCCCGTGGTGGGCAGCTGGCTTTCGCGGCGCGCCACCGATCTTTCGAACCCCGGCTTCATGGGCCTGTCGGGCTACGTGACCGGCACCGAGAAGATCGTCGTTCCCCAGTTCGACGTGCCGGCCGATCTCGAAGAGCAACAGTTCTCTCTGACTGTACGAGCCGACAACCGCTACGAGCTGGCCCACCCCGGCATCGAAACCCCGCTCCAGGGCGCCATCGGAACCCCGCTGGTTGCGAATCTTCCGGGCGGCAGCTTGCGGCTCCTGGTCAGCTCCGTCAGCGCGAAGCCCGGGGCCCAGTTCCGGCTGGTCCGGTTCTCGAAGCAGCTGACGCTGCTGTCGCTGCAGGACGGCCTCAAGGTCGTTGAAAAGGGCAAGCAGTCGGGCGTGATCGACGTCAGCTGGAAGCACCCGAGCCCTGAGAAGCTGACGCAGCTGCTCAACGAGATCGGCCGCCTCTATGTGCGCCAGAACATCGAGCGCAAGGCTGCCGAAGCTGAAAAGACATTGGGTTTTCTCGATACCGCGCTGCCCCAGTTCAAGAAGCAGCTCGAGCAATCCGAAGACCTCTACAACCGCTACAGGAACGAGAACGGCACCGTCAGCCTGGACGACGAGGCAAAGAACGCCCTGACGCAGACGGTCGATCTGCAATCCAAGTTGCTCGAAGCGCAGCAGAAGCGGCGCGAGCTCTCCGCGCGCTTCACGGACAAGCATCCGAGCATCCAGACACTGGACACGCAAATCTCGGCGTGGAAGGGCGAAATCGCTTCCGTCGATTCGCGCATCCGCAAGATGCCGCTGCTGCAGCAGAACACCGTGCAGATGCAGCGCGACATCAAGGTCAACACCGATCTCTATGTGTCGCTGCTCAACAGCTCGCTGCAGATGCGGCTGGCCAAGGAAGGCAAGGTCGGCAACGTGCGCCTGCTGGACGACGCCATCATTCCGGAAGAGCCCGTCTGGCCCAAGAGGCCGTTGATCCTCGCCCTGGCATTGCTCTTGGGGCTGATGGCCGGCGTGGCGGCCGCCATCGCAAGGAACTCGTTCTTCGGCGGCATCCGCAATCCGAGCGAGATCGAAATGCACACCGGGCTCAGCGTCTACAGCAGCATTCCCCTGAGCGGCGCCCAGCGGATGATCGACCGGAGCATCGAGAACAAGGCGCCCGGCTTGCACATCCTGGCGCTGCAGCATTCGGAAGACCCCGCGGTGGAGAGCCTGCGCAGCCTGCGAACCGCCCTGCAGTTCGCCATGCTGGAGGCGCCCAACAACCGCCTGCTCATCTCGGGTGCGACCCCCGGGGTCGGGAAGACTTTTGTTTCCGTCAATTTCGCGGCAATTACCGCCGCGTCGGGCAAAAAGGTTCTCCTGATCGATGCCGATTTGCGCAAGGGCCGGGTTAATCAATTCTTCTCAATGTCTCGATCTTCCGGTTTATCCGAATTGATCGCGGGTACATTGAGCCTCGAAAAAGCGGTTCGTCCGTCGGTTCTGCCGAATCTGGACGTGATAACGACCGGGGTGCTTCCGCCCAACCCCGCCGAATTGCTCCTGAGCGACTCTTTTTCGCAACTTTTGGAAAAACTGTCGCCAAGCTATGACCTGGTGATCATCGATACGGCGCCGGTGTTGGTGGCTGCCGACACGGCTTCGGTGGCACCGCTCGCAGGCTCGCTGCTGTTGGTGGCCCGCGCCGAGAAAACCCAGTTGGGCGAATTGAACGAGAGTGTCCGGAGATTGGCGCACGCGGGGTGTACAGCCAATGGCGTTATTTTGAATGCTATGGACTTATCGCGGCGTCACGCCGGTAGCAGCAGCTACAAATATGGCGGTTACCGTTACATACACTATAAATATAAAAACAACAGGGATACCACCTAGTTGGCCACGCTATATCTGTGAAAATTAGGCCAGAGTGTGGAATTTATCACTCGAAGCACTAAATTGGTGCCTTTGCCCAAAACCTAATAACAAAGGCCTAGGGCTAAGTACTTCGTTCTTTTGTATTACGTGGTTGAGTCGCTTGGATTGCGCAATGGTATTTGTTGCGCAGCGTCCTTCAAGGCTCCCGGGCCGGACCGTATCGGGTCTGAAGCCCGAGCCGCAACTTATCACCGACCCGCTAGGGGCAAGCATTTGCTTGTAAGACGAAAGGTGCTCCAGAAATGAGAGTTCTTAAGCTAAAAACTTGCCTCCGCTGCAAATGTGAGAACGGGGCATTCCTATGACCAATTTCCGTTCAGAGGAATTGACCGCGCCCAGCAGCGAAGAAATGCATTCCGAATTCTCGGACGCGGCGTGGGAAAGGGTCAATCACCCGGCCATGCTGCGCATTGCCAAAAGAGCGGTGGATATTTCCGCTTCTCTTTTCTTTTTTACCGCTTTCGGCTGGCTTTACGTCTTGCTCGCCATTGGCGTTTTTCTGAGTTCCGGAGCTCCCGTTCTTTATTCGCAGCCGCGTTATGGACGGGGAGGGCGCGTGTTCAAGTTCTACAAGTTCCGCTCCATGCTGCCCAACTCCGCCCAGATCCTCGAGGAGCACCTCAAGAACGATCCCGTGGCACGCCAGCAATGGGACGACTATCAAAAGCTCGAGAACGATCCCCGCATTACCCGCTTCGGCAAGTTCATCCGCAAGACCAGCCTGGACGAATTGCCGCAGTTCTGGAATGTGCTGGTTGGAGACATGAGCCTGGTCGGCCCCCGGCCCTGCATGCTCGATCAGAAGGGCCTCTATGGCGCCGACTGGTCGTTCTATTGCGCCGTGCGGCCCGGAATCACGGGCCTGTGGCAAGTGAGCGGCCGCAATCAGCTGAGCTACAAAAAACGCGTGGCGCTGGACGTCACCTATGTCGAGACGCTCTCCGTGGGAAGGGATATCGGCATTTTCATCAGGACCATCTGGGTGGTGGCTGTAGGCCACGGTTCTCGGTGACGCTCATTCAAAGATGAAAAAGATCCTGATTTGTGCGGTGCCGTTCAGCGACAACCTGGGAGACGGGGTGATCGCGGCATCGTTGGCCCACATCGCGGGAATGAAGTACCCGCGGGCGAGCGTCGAGTTTCTGGACATTGCTGGTCGGGTGGGCTTCGAGGAAGAAAACCTGCGGGGTGGGGGCGCTTTCCGGCTTTTCGCAAAGCTGCCTTCCCTGCTTCGGTCGCTGATCGTTTTTCTTTACTGCCTCAAGGGCTACTTTCTGGTCTGGCGAAAGAACTGGAAAGCCGCCATCAGCGATGCGGACCTGATCGTCATTGGAGGCGGCCAGCTGTTTTGCGACGTGGCGCTCAATTTTCCGGCGAAGCTTTTTCTCCTGAGCCGGCTTTTGCGCGGAAAACGGGTGGTGGTGGTGTCGGTCGGGGTCACGGCCCGGTGGTCGTTTCTGGGCCGCTTCCTCGTCAAGCGCTTCATCAGCAATGCGAGACCGGTTTTCTACGCTACGCGCGACAAGGAATCGGCAAACAACCTGCATACCCATTTCGGAATTCCGAGGGGAAGCATCAGGGTGGTTCCCGATCCCGCGCTGGTTTGCGCCGATGCGTTCTCCGAAGAACTTTCGCCGGAGAAGAACTGGGACATCGGCATTTGCGTGAGCAGCCTCGACGCGCTGGTCATGAACTCCGAATACGCGAACGCCAACTCGACGGAGTCGGCCAGGTTCTTTTCAACGCTTGCCGAATCGCTGCGGGCGGAGGGAAAGCGGGTGCTGTATTTCACCAATGGCGCGTCTGAAGACAACAAGATCCTGAACGAGATTTCTGCGGAATCGAACGCGCCGAAATCCAGCTTCCTGGTTCCGCGGCATCCAGATGAACTCGTTTCATTGATCAGCGCTTGCTCGTGCATCGTGGCGCACCGGCTGCACGCAAACATCGTGGCCTACAGCCTGAACATTCCGTCGATTGGAATGAATTGGGACAAGAAGGTCGAATCCTTCTTCGAGTTGACGAAGCGAAAACGCTATCTCTTCGACCTGTCGCCTCGCGTGGAAAAACTCGAAGCCTCGGTGTTGGGCGTGCTGAACGAAAAGACTCCGGACCGGCAAACACTCGATCTGCTCAGGGGCGAAGTGGTGGCCGGAATTCATGCCTTGATCTGACTGCGCAGGCCATGAAAATATTGCACATTGCCGAAACCCTCAAGGGCGGGCTGGAAACCTATTTGCGGATGGTTTCCGGCTTTCAGCAGAACTCCCCCGTGATCACCCAGGCGAAGTTCGTTTTGCCCGGACCGGTGGAGTGGCTCAGTTCACAAGACACCCACGTGGTGCCCACGGCGCGCAGCCCCTTGGCGCTTGCGAGCTACGCCGCGGAAGTCAGGAAGATCATCCGGACCGAGCGGCCCTCGGTTCTTCATCTCCACAGTTCGATTGCCGGCGGGGTGGTGCGCGCAATGGCGCTGCTCGGCCAGGTGCCGCAAGAGACAAAGATCGTCTATTGCTCGCACGGTTGGGCATTCGACCAGATCGGCCCTTCGTACAAGAAGTCGATCTATCGCTGGGCCGAATGGCTGCTTTCGTATTGGACCGACGCGATCATCTGCATCAGCGACCATGAACTGCGCATTGCAGAGAAATTCGGCATCAAGCGATGCAGGTGCATTCCGAACGGAATCACCCCCGCGGCACTGGGCCATGAACAGGCTGCCGCCCCAATAGACGTTTCCTCGCGGCAAAGACAAATCTTGTTCGTGGGTCGGCTCGACCGGCAGAAGGGCATCGACCTGCTGCTCGATTCCTATGCCCGCGTGCGGCCGAGATTCAAGCTGACCATCGTCGGCGGCGCTGTTCGAAACGATCTTTCCCTGGCCCATTCCGATGAGATCGAGTTCAAGGGTTGGCTCGAAAAGGACGAACTCGACGCCGCATACCGGTCTTGCGACGCGGTCATCGTGCCGTCGAGATGGGAAGGCTTCGGCTTTGTCGCTGTGGAGGCAATGGCACGAAGCAAGCCGGTTTTTGCCTCCGCCGTGGGCGGGCTGGTCGACATTGTCGAAGACACGAAGAACGGACGGCTGTTTCCGCTCGATCGCCTGGACGAAATGCTGCGTGAGATCGACCAGATCCCGAACGAGGACCTGGTGCGAATGGGGCAGAACGGGCGAAAGATCTTCGAAGAAAAATACACCGCCGACCGAATGAACTCGGCCATCGTCGATCTCTACAAGGAGTCGGTACTTTGATGAGATCTTCATCCATGGTTGGAATCGTCAGGCTCTTCTGTGCGGTGATGATGCTTGCCGCAATCTCGCTCCCGGCACAGGCGCGGGGCGTCAGCGAGCTGAGCACCGAATATCCGACCGCGCTGAGCGTGCAGATCGATCCGAGCGACATATCGGACGAAGACCTGAACGAAATCAGGGCGGCGGGATTCGAGTTCGTCCGGTTCGGCGTGCGGCCGCCGCTGAAAAGCGTCAACCCCGCAATGATCGATTACTCGAAGCTGATCCGGCGCGTACGCAATGCCAGGCTCGAAGCCATCGTGACGCTGTTCGGCGGCAGGGAGATCTGGGGGCACGATTCGTCGGACCAGCAGGCCGGTGGGCAGAAGGAAAAGCTGTTCGCGAACTTTGCGGCCGAATTCATGAACGCACACGCCGCCGACGTGGCGGTGTGGGAGCTGTGGAACGAGCCCGACCACAAGACCTTTCTGAACCCGGCGCTCTTTTCGAACTTCGAAACTGCCACGGCCGAGTTCTGCCGCAGCATCGCGCAGCTGAAGAATCCGCCGAAGATCGTCATGGGCTTCGGTTTTGCGAAGCTTCCGTTCAACCAGGGGCAGGTTCCGCCGCAACTCGAAAATGCTTTTGTGTCCGGGGCCAAGGCCAACTGCCTGACGGACGTATCGATTCATCCGTACCGCTCGGTTCCGGAAACGGCGGTTGCCGACTACGGAAAGCTGCGCGCAAAGCTCGACCAGATGCAACTCGGCAAGGTCGGCATCGTTGCTTCGGAGTGGGGTTATGCGTCCTACCTGCCGGTGCGTGACCGCAATGCACAGGCCTCGCTGATCTTGCGCGAGTACCTCACCAATGTGGCCGCCGGCATCAAGCTCTTGAATCTCTATGCATGGAAGGACCGCGGAACCTCCGTGGTTTCGAGAGAAGACAACTTCGGGCTCAAGTCCAAAGGGGGCGAGAAAAAGGAAGCCTTCTCCAGTCTTTCTGAATTCCTCAAGATCGCCAGAAACTCCAGGAAGGTTTCTTACGACAACGCCGCCGGCCTGAACAAGCTGGTGCTGAGCCGCGGAAATTCATTGCTGCATGTGGTGTGGACGCAAAGCTCGGAGCAGAACGTTCTGGTGGCGGCCGACAAGGGAAAGAAGTGCACGCGCGTCGACTTCTTTCCGCAGGTGCGCCACGGGAGCTGCGGCAGTCCGGTCGAAGGAGGCTTTGCCGTGAAGGCAACCACTTATCCGGTTCTGTTCTCGCTGTCGGACTAGTGAATGGCGTCGTTCGCGGAAATCCGAAAACGCCTGGGAGGTCCGATCTATGCAGTTGCAGACCAGTGCATCTATAGCGCGAGCCAACTGCTGCTGAGCTTTGCGTTGGCGCGGGCGTTGTCGCCTTCGGACTTCGGCATTGCTTCGGCTTTTCTCGCAATCGTCAGCTTCCAGTACATCCTGCATACGGCGGTGGTGCATGAACCGCTGCTGATCAAGCGCTACTACGCGAGTCGCTCGGCCGCCTGGTGGAGCTGGGCGCTGGTTGCCGCGGTAGCCATTGCGGGCTTTCTGGTGTGGCAGTTCACCGGGTTTCCGGGGCCGCTGAACTGGGCCGGCGTGGCATTGATCATCGGCTACGAGATCTTCTGGATTTCTCGCAGCATTCTGCTCGTCGGGCGCCGGTTCGCGGTGCTCTGCATATCGGGCGTCCTGATCAGCATCGGCTATGTGGCGGTGCTGATCGGCCTGAAGCCCGCTTCCTGGACGCAGGCCCTTCTATGGATTGCCGTCATCCAGCTGCCGTTCTCGCTCCTGATCGCAGGCAGCCTGAAAAACGTGATTGCGCCCCTGCCGGCGCCGGCCAATGCGCAGACGCTGACCCTGAAGGAGGCGTCGGCCTATGGCTGGAAGGCGAGCCTGTCGCAGCTCATGAGCTGGATCATGACGGGCGGCGCCATATTGCTGCTGGGCTCTTCGGCCGATTCGGCGCAGGGCGGCTTGCTGAAGATCTACATCACCTTCTTGCTGCCCATGCAGTACGTGCTGCTTGCGCTGGGCTACTACATCCTGCCCAAGCTGGCGGCCAGCTGGAAATCCGAGCGCCGGAAAGACGCCTTTCGCCTGTTCATCAAGTTCGTCGTCTTCGGATTCGTGGTGGCGGAAATCGGCGGGGTCTTGCTGGGCCTGCTGGGGCCTCATCTGGTGGTGCTGGCCTTCGGCAAGAACTACGGTGGAATGGATTTTTCGCCGTTTTTCTACGCGCCCGCAATCTTCGGCCTCACGATGTGCCTGCGGACCGGCTTCAGGGCCGCTGGCCGGCCGGGGGCTCTCTTGTGGTGTTCGATCTTCGGTGCGCTCGTGTTCGCGGCCTGCATGCTCATGGCCAGGGGCCCGATCTCCTACATCCAGACCATCAACGCCATGACGCTGGGCTTTGCCTGCATGGCCGTCGCAATGATGGCCTGGCTGTTCTTCATCATGCGCGCCTCCGCTGCGCCGCAGGCTCGCTGAACCTGGCGACGAACGGTGCGGAAAGGGCGGAAGGGCGAGAGCCCTAGCGCCGTTCGAACTTCAGGATGTTGTCGCCAGTGCCCGGGGCACCGCTGTCCGGCGGGCCGAACTTGAAGGCGCTCGGGTCGCGCGCGGACGTCATTTCGTACAGCGGGTGGATGCGGCCCAGGCGCGCACCGCCGTCGCGCACCAGCGGTGCCCATGCGAAGTTGGCGGTGAACTTGTTCGAGCGCGGCAGCAGCGCATCGAAGGGCACCGAGATGTAGATGCCCTTGTCGAAGCTGCCTTCGCCGAACTGCCTTGCCGAGATGTTGGTCTTGGTAGCGTAGGCGCCGAGCACCACGCCGTTGTCGAAGCGGCGGCTGATGTCGATGGTGACCCCGCGGTCGCCCGCCAGGTACTGGCCCGCGCTGATCTTGGCCAGGACGCCGTTCCAGCCGGTGTCCCAGTAGAGGGTGGCGTGGCCGGTGTTGACCTTGTAGTCGCGCAGGCCGAAGTCCTGGTCGAAGTCGCGTTGCCGCACATGGTTGAAGTCGATGCCGATGGCCATGCGGCTGCGCCATGGCCGATAGAGCCATTCCGCGCCGACGCCCGCGTACATGCTTTCCAGCGCACCGCCGTACACGCTGTAGTACTGGTTGTCCGTAAGCCTGCCGACGTGCGTCAGCTGCAGCACCGGCATCGTCAGGCGCTTGGCCGTGACGAACTCGCGCTGCAGGGTTCGCACGCGGGGCAGGTTGCTGGGCGCCGTGTAGGTGAACTTGTCGAAGTTGTCGAGCAGGCGCAGATTCAGCGCACCGTTCACCCACGTGCTTGGCGTGAAGCGGTATTCGGCAACCGCCTGCACGCCGATCTGGTAAAGCACGAACGCATTGGGGCCGCCCAGGATCTGGCCGAGGCTGGGTGTCAGGCCGATGCTGAACTTGGGGGTGCGGCGCTCCCACGGCGCGAGCGCCTTGTTGTCGTCCGCAATGCCGGGCGCGTCCCGCGATGCGATGGCCGCATTGGCATTCGAAATGTTGGGAGGCTGGAAGTCGGCGCCGATGGGCGGGGGCGCATAGTCGCGCTGGCTGGCCGCACGCGCTTCGCTCGGCGTCTGCGCCTGGTAGTGCGCCGTCACCCATTCGTTCCGGTCGACCACTTGCGCATGCATGGGCAAGCCGCGTTCCGAGTAGTGCAGGACGAAGTTCTTGATGGTGCCCGGCGCATCGCGGTGCAGCACGGCAATGATCTGCTCGACGCGCGCGTTGCGGTACACGGTGGCGCTTTCTGTGATCCACACGTGCAGCATCTGGCCCTGTGGCGCAATGCGCTGGACGGTCCACTCGGTGCGGCTTTCGATATCGGCAGCGGTGGCCGCCCAGCCTGGCGACGTGGCGGGTGGCGTCGGCGAAAAGCGCGGCGCCGGCGGGTCCGCCGTCTTGGGCATCTGCATGTTCGCCAGGTTGGTTTGCAGCGTGAGGCCCACCATCACCTTGTTGCCGCGCTCCAGGCCGGCCGAGAAGGTCACGCCGGGGGCGTAGCGGTATTCCAGGCCGATATTGATCGGCGAGCGCCGCGGCTGGTCGTTGTTGAGCGGCTCGTTCTTGTAGTTGTTGCCTTCGAACTCGAGCTTGAGCGTCAGCGGGTCCCAGGGCGTGCGCCACTGCACGCCACCGAAGAGCGCGGTAGGGCCGCGAAAGAGCCGGCCGAAGTTGGCGCCGCCCCATGTGGTCTCGCTCACGCGGGTCTTGAAGCGGCTGCTCAGCAAGCCGAAGGGATTGCTGATGTTGCCGCTGCTCCCCATGTAGCCCCAGCCGATGCCGAGGCTGAAATCCAGGTCGCCGTGGCGCTTGCTCGCCACCAGGTACTCGGACGAAAAGAGACCGGTACCGCCGATGTCGCGAAAGCCCAGCGCCACCTCGGGGAGGTAGGCCGACTCTTTCCACAGCCGCGCCTTGAAGTCGATGCTCTTGTCCTTGTAGTCCTGGTTGCTCAGGCCGATGCCGTAGATGCGGTTGCCGATGGACGTGTAGCGGAAGCCGGCTTCCAGCCAGTCGAGCGGCTGGAACATCACGTTCAATCGCGTATAGGGCGAGACATGCGTGATGGAGGTGCGCATGTCGCCCGTCTGGCCCATGCGGGCCGAGGGCGTCTGCAGCAAGCCGGTTTCGCCCCAGTCATTGCCGCTGGGCTGCAGCGGGCGGTACTGCGGTGCCGCCTCGGGGCGCACCGAAACCGTGGTGGGCTGGAAGGGGGTGGCCGGGGGAGAGGGCTCTGCCGCCAATGGAATGGGAATGGCCGCAGGTGCCGCCACATCAGATGCGGCAACCGCCGGTGGCGTAGCCGTTGCCGGAGCTCTCGCCACGGCAGATCCTTGTGGCGATGGCCCCTGCGTGGCCAAGAACTTGATCATCCCCTCGGAAACTGCCTCCAGGTCGTCCTTGCCGCGGGGCGCCGCCCATACCCAGGCGCCGGGCGCCGGCTCGTCCGACGGATGCGCATTCCACTTTGCCATGCCGACCCGCGCGGTGCGGCCGTCGGGCTGCGCCACCCAGGCCCAGTCGTGCTTGCCTTCGGGATCGCAGGCCGCCACGTAGTCCCATGCCGTGCGGCCGGGTTCGTGCGCCACCTGGCAGAGCCGCCCGTCGGGCTGCACCACCGAAATGGTGCTCAGGACCGGCGGAGGCGCAATGAGCTGCTGGCCGGCCGTGAGCACCGGGTCTTCTTCGGGGTGCGCCTCGAGCCAGCGCGGGTCCACGATGCCGAGCGCAACCCGGCCCGTGACGGGAAGGTTCTGCAGCCATGCGATCAGCTGCTGGCGCTGGGCGTGTTCGGCCCGGGGGGCGCGCCGCCTGGCGGCCTCGAGCCGCAGCAGCACCTGGTTCTTAAGGAACTGCTGCGCCAGCCGCTCCTGTGGAACGCGCCATGACAAGCCAGGGGCGGCCGATTCCGTCGGCTGCCGCAGCAGCCATGCACTCAGGCGCTCGCCCGGGCGAATGTCGGCGTCGTTGGCCGGCGTCTTGTTGTCGACGGGGCCGCTGCCCAGGGGCTGGGCCGCCGCGGCGCAACTGGCCGCGAGCGCGCAGGCCACCACCGCGCGAAGAGGCCAGGGTTTTCTGCCGGAGCCACGAAGAAGCAAACGGCTCATGTACCAGCGCTCGCCGCTGCGACGGGTGCTGGGGAAGAAGGCGTCCACTGCTCGAAGCTCATACACAGGTCATTGGAAATACATTGCTCGGAATAAACGACCCGAGGGGTGCCGCCCGCTTGCGAGACGCCGAAGCGCGCGGGGGGCAGCGAGGCGCTTGCCGGCCGGGAAACGCTGCGCTCCTCGTACCAGCGCAGGGAAGCAGCGGGCGTGCCAGCCAAGGCGACTTGCTGCGGTGCGGCAATCGGCGCCAGCACGATCTCGTCCCGAATACCGAAACGGTAGCCCGGCATCATGTCGCGCTGGCGTTGGTAGGCTTTCGCGGAAGGCGGGCTGTTCGCATCGGCAGTCCAGGCGGGCAGGCCCGAAAACCGCACCTCCCGCCAATCGGTGGAAAGACCGGTGGTTCCCACCAGGCGTCCATCGAGCAGCCTGACGACCTCGCCGCTGCCGCTGTACCAGACTTCGACCGCGCCTTCAGGGCGCTTGTCTATATAGCCGAGCACCATGAACACCGTCTGGTCGCCGGTGGCTACGCGCAAATAGCGGTAATTGGGATTAAAGGCGGGCGGGGGCGCCGAAGGCGCGCCGCTATATATATGCCGTGCCGTTGCCAGCATGGCAGAAGATCCGGAAGAACAGCCGCCAACGCCCAAAAGAAATGCCGCCAAAAGACAGCATTCAACAAGTCGCGTGGCGTGGCCAACGCGCGGACTTTTCAGCGAATGCCCTCCCGTCAGGAGGGCCCGCACGATCAATTCGTGCCGGTGGTACCTGTGCCGGTGCCGCCCGTACCGCCGGTGCCGCTGCCGCCACCGCTGTTGCCGCCGTTGCCGCTGGCCACGGCAGCTGCCAGGCCGACGCTGGCTGCGATGCCGCCAGCCTGTCCGGCGGTAATGCGGCCGAATGCGGAATTGGTTGCGCCGGTAGCGCTGGCCGGCTGCGGGCCGGGCGTTTGAACGGGAGGCGTCGGGGTCGGGGCTTGCGCCAGAGCCGAAGAAATGCTCAAGGCTGCAATGGCGGTTGCGAACACCAATGGCTTAATTCTCATGGCAAACATCCTCTCAATTGACGATTAACAGTTGAGAGAAGATTAGCAGCTAGCGAAGTGTGCCGCAACTAATTTAGCCTTTTGCAACCATTTGCCGGTGCAAATCGTTGTGACGAAATGTCGTCTAAATAAGTTGCAAATAAATACTAATTAATTGTTCTTAGTCGATCTTCCAGGGCGCCCGGCGGGACGCATTCGCACGTGCTCGGACCTGGCGGCGTTGAATATGCCCGCAACAGCCCGCTACAATCGCCGGTTGACCCTGCTCCAGCGAAGAAGACTTAGAGGATCCCCATGAGTGACATGACCTCCGGCTCCCCCCGGATCGACACAAGCAAGCGGACGTGGTTAATCGCATCCAGCTGTGCCGGCGTAGCGGGAGGCGTGGCCACCGCGATTCCCTTCGTGAGTACTTTCCAGCCCTCCGAAAAGGCCAAGGCCGCGGGCGCTGCGGTCGAGGTGGACATTGCGGGCCTCAAGGTCGGCGAGAAGATCACCGTCGAATGGCGCGGCAAGCCCGTCTGGATTCTCAAGCGCTCGCCCGAGCAGGTTGCCGAGCTCGCCAAGCTCGACGGCCAGCTGGCCGATCCGCTCTCCAAGCGGCACCCCGACGAGTTCACCCCCGAATACGCGCAAAACCAGCACCGCTCCATCAAGCCCGACGTGCTGGTGGTCGTGGGCATCTGCACCCACCTCGGCTGTTCGCCGGTCGACCGGCTCCAGGCCGGTCCGCAGCCTTCGCTGCCGAACGACTGGGAAGGCGGGTTCCTGTGCCCTTGCCACGGCTCGACCTTCGACCTGGCCGGCCGCGTCTTCAAGAACAAGCCCGCGCCTGACAACCTGCCGGTGCCCCCGCACATGTACGTGTCGGACACCAAGTTGCTCATCGGCGAAGACAAGAAGGCCTGAGGCAGAAGAAGAACATGGCTGAATTCCACGAAATTTCCCCCAACGCGCCCGCCGGCGAGAAGCTGCTCAACTGGGTCGACAACCGCTTCCCGCTGACCAAGCTCTGGAACGACCAGTGGGGCAAGTACTACGCGCCGAAGAACTTCAACTTCTGGTACATCTTCGGCTCGCTCGCGATGCTGGTCCTCGTGATCCAGATCGTGACCGGCATCTTCCTGGTGATGCACTACAAGCCCGACGCGAACCAGGCGTTCGCATCGGTCGAGTACATCATGCGCGACGTGCCCTGGGGCTGGCTCATCCGCTACATCCACTCGACGGGCGCCTCGGCGTTCTTCATCGTGGTGTACCTGCACATGTTCCGCGGCCTCATGTACGGCAGCTACCGCAAGCCGCGCGAGCTGATCTGGGTGTTCGGCTGCGCGATCTTCCTGTGCCTGATGGCCGAAGCCTTCATGGGCTACCTGCTGCCGTGGGGCCAGATGAGCTACTGGGGCGCCCAGGTGATCGTGAACCTGTTCGCCGCCATCCCGTTCATCGGTCCTGACCTGGCCCTGCTGATCCGCGGCGACTACGTGGTGAGCGATGCCACGCTCAACCGCTTCTTCAGCTTCCACGTGATCGCCGTGCCGCTGGTGCTGCTCGGCCTTGTGGTGGCTCACCTGATCGCGCTGCACGAAGTGGGTTCCAACAACCCCGACGGCATCGAGATCAAGGCCAAGCGCGGCCCTGATGGCCATCCGCTCGACGGCATTCCGTCGCACCCGTACTACACGGTGCACGACATCTTCGGCGTAGTGGTGTTCCTCACGATCTTCTCGGCCGTGGTGTTCTTCGCGCCCGAAGCAGGTGGGTACTTCCTGGAGTACAACAACTTCATTCCGGCCGATTCGCTGAAGACGCCCAACCACATCGCTCCGGTCTGGTACTTCACGCCGTTCTATTCGATGCTGCGTGCAACCACCGACGACATGGTCAACGTGTTCGCGCTGATCATCGGCCTGGCCGCCATCCTGAACTTCGTCAAGGGCAAGTCGGGCACCGCGCTGAAAATCGCGGTCGTCGTCGTGGCGGCCGTGGCGATCTTCCTGCTCAAGGCGTTCGACGCCAAGTTCTGGGGCGTGGTCGTGATGGGCGGCTCGGTCATCATCCTGTTCTTCCTGCCCTGGCTGGACAAGAGCGAAGTCAAGTCGATCCGCTATCGTCCGGGCTGGCACAAGTATGTCTACGGCGTCTTCGTGTTCCTCTTCCTGATCCTGGGCTACCTGGGCATCCAGGCGCCCGGCGTCTGGGGCAACCTGGTCATCGGTTCGTTCGCGCTCGACATCGCGCAGACCATCTCGCAGATCGGCACGCTTTTCTACTTCGGTTTCTTCCTGCTCATGCCCTGGTGGAGCAGCAAGGGCGAGTTCAAGCCCGTGCCCGACCGCGTGACCTTCGCCGCCCATTGAGAAGCCCAAGAGAGCTCGAGAGAAACACGATGAAGAAAAGCATTTCTGGCTGGCTCGCGGTTGTGGGCCTGGCACTGGGCCTGACCTTTTCCGCAGCCGCCTCGGCCGAATCCGGCGGTATTGCATGGGACAAGGCGCCCAACAAGACCACCGACGTGGCCTCCCTCCAGAACGGCGCCAAGCTGTTCGTCAACTACTGCCTGAACTGCCACTCCGCGGCCTTCATGCGCTACAACCGCCTGCAGGACATCGGCATTTCCGAGCAGCAGATCAAGGACAACCTGCTGTTCTCGACCGACAAGGTCGGCGAGACCATGAAGGCCAACATCGACGCACGCCAGGCCAAGGACTGGTTCGGCACCACGCCGCCCGACCTGACCCTGGTCGCGCGCTCGCGCGCCGGCCACGGCGGCACCGGTGCCGACTACCTGTACACCTACCTGCGCACCTACTACCGCGACGACACCAAGGCCACCGGCTGGAACAACCTCGTGTTCCCGAGCGTTGCCATGCCCAACCCGCTGTGGGAGCTGCAAGGCGAGCGCCGCCCGGTCTACACCAAGGTCGAGCAGCATGGCCACGCAACTGAAGTGTTCAAGGGCTGGGAGCAAGTCACCCCCGGCACCATGACGCCGCTGCAGTTCGACAATGCCGTGGGTGACCTGGTGGGCTACCTGCAATGGATGGCCGAGCCGGCACAGAACACGCGCATCCGCATCGGCGTGTGGGTGCTGCTGTTCCTGGCCATGTCGTTGGTTTTCGTGTGGCGACTGAACGCCTCGTACTGGAAAGACGTCAAGTAGTTCCGTCCACGCCGACCGGGCGCCCCGTGCGTCCGGTCCCACAGAGTGGGTTGCCAACGCGACCCACTCTTTTTGATTTTTAGGAGTCTCTCGCCATGATGGTCTTGTATTCAGGAACGACCTGCCCCTTTTCCCACCGCTGCCGGTTCGTGTTGTTCGAAAAGGGCATGGATTTCGAAATCCGCGACGTCGACCTCTACAACAAGCCCGAAGACATCAGTGTGATGAACCCGTACGGCCAGGTGCCGATCCTGGTCGAGCGCGACCTGATCCTGTACGAGTCGAACATCATCAACGAGTACATCGACGAGCGCTTTCCGCATCCCCAGCTGATGCCCGGCGATCCGGTCGACCGCGCCCGCGTGCGCCTGTTCCTGCTCAACTTCGAGAAGGAACTCTTCGTGCACGTGGCCACGCTCGAGAACCGCACCGCCAAGGGCAACGAGAAGGCGCTCGAAAAGGCCCGCTCGCACATTCGCGACCGCCTTACGCAGCTCGCACCCGTGTTCCTCAAGAACAAGTACATGCTGGGCGACAACTTCTCGATGCTCGACGTGGCCATTGCGCCGCTGCTCTGGCGCCTTGACTACTACGGCATTGACCTCAGCAAGAACGCGGCGCCGCTTCTGAAGTACGCTGAGCGCATCTTCTCGCGCCCGGCCTACATCGAAGCACTGACGCCTTCCGAAAAGGTCATGCGCAAGTAAAACTGCGTCAATCGTTCTCCGCTGTCTTTCATGATCAACGCGCTCGAGTCGTCCTCCACCCGCCCGTACCTCATTCGGGCGCTGTATGAATGGTGCACCGACAACGGGTTTACGCCTTATGTCGCGGTGCAGGTCGACGACACCGTCCAGGTGCCGCGCGAGTACGTGAAGAACGGCGAGATCGTGCTGAACATCAGCTTCGACGCGACCAGTTCGCTCAAGCTCGGCAACGACTTCATCGAGTTCAAGGCCCGTTTTGCCGGCAGCGCGCGCGAGATCATCGTGCCCGTGGGCCGGGTGATCGCGATCTATGCGCGCGAAAACGGGCAGGGCATGGCCTTTCCGGCTCCCGTGCCGGCAGGCAGCGGCGCAGAGGGCGGTGCTTCCACGGGCGCCGCGGCGCCTTCGCCCCAGGGGCCCGCGCGCATGCCGCTGCGCGATGCGTCTCGCGGTACCGAAGGCGATGCCGGCAAGATCGTGCACCTGGTAACAGGTGAAGACGCGGATGAAATGGTCGATGTCGGCGACGATTCCGGCTCATCCTCCGAGCCGCACGACGAGCCGCCGCGCCCTCCAGCCGGTGGCGGCAACCGCCCCTCGCTCAAGCGCGTGAAGTAGGCGTATTTCGCACCGCTAAAATCCCAGGATTCGTGCCGCTTTAGCTCAGTTGGTAGAGCACCCGCCTTGTAAGCGGAAGGTCGTCAGTTCGATTCCGACAAGCGGCACCATATATCGAAGATCCCGGAAAAGGCATCTGCCTTGGCCGGTAAGCAAAAAGGGGCGATTTCTCGCCCCTTTTCATTTTTCGGCGGCCGACAGAAATCAGCAACGGCCTTTCTTGGCTTGTCCCGGTGGGCAATGCGCGTGCCCGCCGCCGCCGTGGTCGCCGCCATGGTCGGCGTGGCGAGGCCTCTCCGCCCGGCGCCAGTTGCCTTCCATCCACCGCCATCCGCCGTCCGCCTGAACCCAGCGGCCGGGCGCATAGGCGTAGTCCGGCCGTGCAGCCTGCCAGAAGCCGGCGCGCCAGACATAGGCGCGCTGGTTCCATTGCCAGTGTCCCGGCACCCACACCTGGCCGGACCTGGGGCCCGGCATCGGCTCATAGCGAGGCGCGGGAGGCGCAACCTGGACCAGGGGCAGGTTGATGTTGACCGAAACCTGTGCCACGGCCGGCACGGCAGACGCGGCGAGCGCGGCGGCGATCAGAAGAGCAGAGACTTTCATCGGAACCTTTGAATATGTGAACACGTATGCACAACGCAGACCGGTGCAAAGTGTAGTCAGCGCATTCCCAGGTGGCGCCATATCGAAAGCGTGATAGCCCGGGGCCGTTGCTCCTGCCGGGTGCTAGAGTCGAAAGCGCAAGTTGCACGCCGATGCGCAGACTCCGCTTTCTTACCCACCGCCACCGCGCCCCTTCGACGAACCGGGTGCTCGGGCTTCTGCTGGCCTTCAATGCCGGCGCGGTCAATGCGGGAGGCTTTCTTGTGCTGCACATGTATACGTCGCACATGACGGGTTTCGCGTCGCAGTTCGCCGACAGCCTGGTGCTGGGCAACACGAAGCTGCTGCTGAATGCGCTGGGAGCCATCCTGGCGTTTCTTTCGGGGGCAGCCGTCTGCGCGATTCTCGTGAACTGGGGCCGCCAGCATCGCTTGCGCAGCGTCTATGCGGTACCGCTGCTGCTCGAGGCGGCGCTCATGTTTCCGTTCGGCCTGATCGGGGCCATCACCCTGACATGGCCCACGCCGTTTGCGGTGCCGCTCACGGTGCTGTTGCTCTCATTCATCATGGGCTTGCAGAACGCGGTCGGCTCCAAGACCTCCGGCGGCAGCATTCGAACGACCCACATGACGGGCAACATCACCGATGTGGGCATGGAACTGGGCAAGCTGCTCTACTGGAACCGCCATGTAACGCCCGAGCGGGCGATGGTGCGCCACAACCGCCGCAAAATGCAGGCGGCGGGCGGGCTGATCGGCATGTTCGTGCTGGGCGGGATCGTCGGCGCACTCGGCTTCAGCTATCTCGGCTTCGTATGCGTGGTGCCGCTCGCGGCATTGCTGTTGGCCGTCTCGGTGCCGCCTCTGGTGCAGGACGTGCCGCGGTCCAGAACACTGCAGAAACTATTGGCGGCACTCAAACCGCGCCCACGCTGCCCGTGATCGGCAGCACGATGCCGGTGATGTAGCTGGCGCAACTCGGCGCGGCCAGGAACACATAGGCGGGGGAGAGCTCCTCGGGCTGTGCCGGCCTTTGCATGTCGGTGTTCTTGCCGAAGTCCTTGACCTTTTCGGGCGGGCTGTCCGCCGGGTTCAAGGGCGTCCACACCGGGCCCGGCGCCACCGCATTCACGCGGATGCCCTTGGGCAGCAGGTTGCTGGCAAGTGATTTGGTGAACGCGTGTATCGCGCCCTTGGTCGTCGAGTAGTCGAGCAGGTGCGCGCTCCCCTCGAGGCCGGTGACCGAACCGGTGTTGATGATCGACGAGCCCTGACCCAGGTGCGGCACTGCGGCACGCGCCATCTGGAAATAGCCGAACACGTTGGTCCTGAGCGTCAGGTCGAAGCGCTCATCGGTAATGTCCTCGATCGATGCCGCATGCAGCTGGAAGGCCGCGTTGTTCACCAGGATGTCGAGCTTGCCGAAGGCTTCGACCGTCTTGTCGACCGCTTCCCGGCAGAACGCCGGATCGCAGACGTCGCCCTTGATCACGATGCAGCGTGCGCCTTCGTCCTCCACGTGCCGCCGGGTTTCCTCCGCGTCCTCGTCCTCATCGAGGTGCACGATGGCCACGTCGGCGCCTTCGCGTGCATACAGCAGCGCCACGGCGCGCCCAATGCCCGAGTCGCCTCCGGTGATCAGTGCCGTCATGCCCTCGAGCTTGCCGCTGCCCTGGTAGTCCGGCGCCTCGAACCGCGGGCGCAGCGTCATGTCCGCCTCTTGGCCGGGCTTGCTCAGGTGCTGTGCCGGCATCGGGTTGGCCGGCTGCGGGCGAGAGCCTGCCTGCGCAGGCTGGCTGGACTTCTTGGCAGCGGGTTTCGCGCTGTCCTTTTCATCTTGCGCGCGCTGGACTTCCCGATGCTTGGCCGCCGTCTGGGCGGGTCCCGCGGACTTGGATGACTTGGCGGATTTGGGAGGTGATGCGGTGGTCGATTTCATGGTGCCTTGGCTCCTCATGCAAATGACCACCGTAAAACTCCCCGGCCTCGCTCGCGTAGGAATCCGTCCCGACCGCATGCCCGCCGTGTCGCGCGAAGCAGGGGCGAGCTAAATTTCAGCGCCCTCGACCAGGAAGCGCACGCGGCGCACGCCTTGCCACTCATCGGCATCGAGCCTGAAGGCGAGCTTCACGCGTGCGGGCAGCGGATCGGTATGGCCGAACCAGATGCCGTCGACCGGGTGGCCCTGGTGCCGCAGCTTGAGCGCCAGGTGCTTTTCGCCGACGAGGCGTTGCGACACCACCTCCACTTCCTCGCTGAAGGTGGGCGGCGCAAAGCCCTGGCCCCACACCTCGCGGTGCAGCGTGTCGACGAGGTCGATGCGCATGTACTCGCGCTCCAGCGGTCCGTCGGTGTCCAGGCGCCGGGTCAGCGTGGCTGCGTCGAGCCACTCGTGGGCCACCTCGGCCAGCGCGCGCTCGAACACCTCGAACTTCTCGCGCGCCACGGTGCAGCCCGCCGCCATTGCATGGCCACCGAAGCGCAGCAGCACGCCCGGATGCCGCTTGGCCACCAGGTCGAGCGCATCCCGCAGGTGAAAGCCCGGAATCGACCGGCCCGAGCCCTTGAGCTCGTGCTCCTTGCCCGGTGCGCCGCTCGCGGCAAACACGAAGGTCGGGCGATGGAAACGGTCTTTCAGGCGCGAGGCCACGATGCCGACCACGCCCTCATGGAATTCCGCGTCGAACACGCTGATGGCGGCGGGCGGCGCTTCGCCGCCCTTCGCATCGGGGCCGAACAGCGATTCGGCCAACATCAGCGCCTGGTCGCGCATGCCGCCCTCGATGTCGCGCCGCTCGCGGTTGATGCCGTCGAGCATGCGCGCGAGCTCGTCGGCTCGGCCGGCGTCGTCGGTCAGCAGACATTCGATGCCCAGCGTCATGTCGGCGAGGCGCCCGGCCGCATTGATGCGTGGACCGAGCGCAAAGCCGAAGTCGAAAGTGGTGGCCACGGCAGCATTGCGCCCCGCCGCCTTGAACAGGGCCGCAATGCCCGCCGGCAGCGCGCCAGCGCGAATGCGCCTGAGGCCCTGCGCCACCAGGCGACGGTTGTTGGCGTCGAGCTTCACCACGTCGGCCACGGTGCCAAGCGCCACCAGCGGAAGCAGCACGTCGAGCTTGGGCTGCGTGGCCGCCGTGAACACGCCGCGCGTGCGCAACTCGGAGCGCAGCGCCAGGAGCACATAGAACATCACGCCCACGCCGGCAATGCTCTTGCTCTCGAAGCCGCAGCAGGGCTGGTTGGGGTTCACCAGCACATCGGCGGCCGGCAGTTCGGGGCCGGGCAGGTGGTGGTCGGTCACCAGCACCTGCAGGCCGCGCGCCTTGGCGGCGGCCACGCCTTCGACGCTGGCAATGCCGTTGTCCACGGTAATCAGCATGTCGGCGCCGCTATTTGCGACGCGCTCGGCAATGGGCGGCGTGAGGCCGTAGCCGTCGACCACGCGGTCGGGCACCAGGTAGCTCACGTTCTTTGCGCCGAGCAGGCGCAGGCCGCGCACGGCAACCGCGCAGGCAGTGGCGCCGTCGCAGTCGTAGTCGGCCACGATGCACAGGCGCTTGCCCTGCGCCATGGCATCGGCCAGCAGCACCGCAGCCTCGCGCGTACCGTGCAGCGTATCGGGCGGCAGCAGGCGCGCCAGGCCGTCGTCGAGCTCGTCCTTGGCCAGCACGCCGCGCGCGGCAAAAAGGCGGGCCAGCAAGGGGTGTACACCGGCCTGCTCCAGCGCCCAGACCGAGCGGGGCGGTATGTCTCTGGCGATGATTTTCATAGGCCCTCGAGCACGTTGGCGGCGCGTGGCCGGTCGAACAGGCTCTTGGCCCAACCCACCAGGCCGCGCTGCTGCACCGCATAGCGCTGCGCCGCACGGTCGCCGCACAGCGTGAGCGTGATGTCGGCGCCCGCGGTGTAGTCGGCCAGCAGGTCGGCGACGGGGCCCGCATCCAGCGCTTGCCACGCCTGTGCCCATCCTGGCCCGTCGTCGCGCAATGCGGCCACGCGCAGCGCGTCGCTCACGGTGGGCGCGGGATTGGCGGGAGCAGGGTCCGCCTGCAGCGCGCCGGTGCCGCTGAGCCAGAAGGAGTTGATCGGCGGCACGCCGCGGGCGGCGCGCTCATCGTTCACGCGCTGGGTGTAGAGCAGCATCTGCATTTCATTCTGGAGGCGGCGCAGCGGCCGCGCGGCTTCGGCGAGCGGCGACCACTGCGAAATCGGATGGCCCACCGCACGGTCGATAGATGCCGTTGCCAGGCCGTTGAAGATGCGTGCGCGCGCCAGCCAGCGGCCGGGGGTGGAAGAGGGGTGCAGCGCAATGCCGTCTTCCTCGAAGAAAGGATGGGCGGCAGCCAGCAGCGCGGCCGATTCGGCGGCGTCGATCTCGATGGCGGCGGGGTCGCCCAGCACCACGTCGTCGATGCCCACCTGCCAGTTGCACAGCGACACCAGGCCCCAGCCTTCGCGGTCGCCGGGCTCGGCAATGCCGATTTGCCTGGCCTCGAGCGCGGCCCAGGGAATGCAGCCGTCGGCTGCGGAAATACCCAGCGCCGCGGCCAGCGCCCTTTCATGGGGCGGTGAGCGCGTGCTTTCGTCCTGCGTAGCGGTCTCCACCAGCGAGAGCCGGGAGAGCAGGGACTCGAGGTTGGGCAGCCGAAGCGATGGCAGCGCGGCGCGGCATGCAGGGGAACCGCGGCCGGCAAAGGGAATCAACAGATGACGTGGGAGAGGTTCGGCCATTCCCCTATTGTCCGGGAATGCCACAATCCCGGGGATGCAACGCCCCGAAGCGCCCTTGGCGCCGGAAGCGCGTCAAAGAACTGGAAATATGCGACTTCCTTATGAACTGCAACTCGGCTGGCGCTACACGCGCGCAGGCCGGGCGACACGGCGCAACGGCTTCATCTCCTTCATCTCGGGCGTATCGATGCTCGGCATTGCGCTGGGGGTGGCGGCGCTGATCATCGTGCTCAGCGTGATGAACGGCTTCCAGAAGGAAGTGCGCGACCGCATGCTCGGCGTCGTGTCGCACATCGAAATACTTTCGCGCGACGGCCAGGCCCTGCCCGACATCGACGCCATCATGGCCGCGGCGCGCAAGAATCCCGAGGTGGTCGGCGCGGCTCCCTTCATTGCCACGCAGGCGCTCATTGCACGCGGCGAGGACATGAAGGGCACGCTGGTGCGCGGCATCGTGCCCAAGCTCGAACCCGAGGTCACCGACATTGCCACCACCGCCCAAAAGGGCACGCTCGACAAGCTGGTGCCGGGTGAATTCGGCATCGTGCTCGGCGGCGAGCTCGCGCGGTCGCTCTTCGTGCAACCCGGCGACCAGGTCACGCTGGTGGCTCCCGGCGGTCAGGTCACGCCCGCGGGCGTGGTGCCGCGACTCAAGCAGTTCACCGTGGTGGGCACCTTCGATTCGGGCCACTACGAATACGACTCGGCCCTGGCCATGATTCACGCGGAAGACGCCCAGCGCGTGTTCAGGCTCGACGGGCCCACCGGCATCCGCATCAAGCTCAAGGACCTGAACGAGGCACGCGACGTGGCCGACCAGATGGCCGTCACGCTGCCGGGCCAGTTTCTCATTCGAGACTGGACGCGCCAGAACAAGACATGGTTTGCGGCCGTGCAGGTCGAGAAACGCATGATGTTCATCATCCTCACGCTCATCGTGGCGGTGGCCGCGTTCAACCTGGTGTCCACCCTGGTGATGACCGTGACCGACAAGCGGGCGGACATTGCCATCCTGCGCACGCTGGGCAGCTCGCCGCGCAGCATCATGGGCATCTTCGTGGTGCAGGGCGCCATGGTCGGGGTGATCGGCACCGTGGCCGGGCTGCTGCTGGGGCTGGGCATTGCCTACAACATCGACGTGATCGTGCCCGCGCTCGAGCAGCTCTTTCATGCGAGCTTCCTGCCGAAGGACATCTACCTGATCAGCAAGATGCCGAGCGACCCGCAGCGCAGCGACATCATGCCGATTGCGATCATTTCCCTTGTCCTGGCCTTCCTGGCCACGCTGTATCCGAGCTGGCGCGCGAGCCGCGTCAACCCCGCCGAGGCCCTGCGCTATGAGTGAACGGACCCCCACGCTCGGCACTGACGTGTCCTCGCTGCCCCCCGAGGGGGCCCCCATTGGCTTGGGGCGGCCCGGCGCCAATGGCGTCGTCCTGAAGGCCCGCGGGCTCACCAAGCGCTTTCATGAGGGGCGCATCGACCTCACCGTCCTGCATGGCGTCGACCTGGACGTGCGCGCCGGCGAAACGCTGGCCATCGTCGGCGCCTCGGGCTCCGGCAAGAGCACGCTGCTGCACCTGATGGGCGGGCTCGATGCACCCACCTCCGGCAAAGTCGAGCTGCTCGGCAAGGACATCGCCCATGCCGACGCGGCCGAGCAAGGGCGCCTGCGCAACCAGCACCTGGGCTTCGTCTACCAGTTTCACCACTTGCTGCCCGAATTCAGCGCGCTCGACAACGTGGCGATGCCGCTAAAAATCCGCCGCACCGAGCCCGCGCAAGCGGCGGCTGCGGCCACCAAGATTCTCGAAAGCGTGGGCCTTGGCAGCCGCCTGCATCACCGGCCAGCCGAGCTTTCCGGCGGCGAGCGCCAGCGCGTGGCCATTGCGCGCGCACTCGTCACGCAGCCAGCCTGCGTGCTGGCCGACGAGCCCACGGGCAACCTCGACCGCAACACGGCCGACACCGTGTTCGCGCTGATGATCGAACTCGCGCACAAGCACCGCACCGCCTTCGTGATGGTCACGCACGACCAGGAGCTTGCAAAGCGCTGCGACCGCGTGCTGCAACTTGTGGCGGGACGTCTGGCGGGTTGAGTTGACGCCGCTTGCCACGCGTGCACGCAATGTCGGCGAAACTGTCTGTCTGTTCGGCAAGATGCCGTTCAACTACAGGAGTGCATCTTGATCATGGAAACCGACGACGACACCACGCCCGCTGCCACTGCCGAGCCGCGCAACTCCTATCTGGAAGAAAAAGCCTTCAAGTCGCGCACGCTGCTGATCTTCGGCAGCATCACCGATTCGGTGGCCGCCGACGTGACGCGCAGGCTCATCGCGCTGGACGCCGACAGCAGCGAAAAACCCATCGACATTCTCGTGAGCTCGCCCGGCGGCCACCTGGAATCGGGCGATGCGATCCACGACATCGTGCGTTTCATTTCGGCCCCGGTGAACATGATCGGCACCGGTTGGGTCGGCAGCGCCGCCACGCACTTGTACCTGGCCGCGCCGAAGGAACGGCGCGTGTGCCTGCCCAACACCCGCTTCCTGATCCACCAGCCTAGCGGCGGCGCGGGCGGTCAGGCGACCGACATCGCCATTCAGGCGCAAGAGATCATCAAGGCCCGCCACCGCATCGCGCATGAGATTGCGCGCGAAACCGGCAAGCCGATCGACGTGGTGCTGGCCGACATCGAGCGCGACCGCTGGCTCTCGGCCGAAGAAGCGGTTGCCTACGGGCTGGTCTCGCGCATCATCCAGCGCAAGACCGAGCTGCTGTAGCAACTGCAGCCCGGGCCGATTACTTCGGCTTGTAGGCCACCACGTCGATCTCGACCTTGGCGTCGACCATCAGGCGCGCCTCGGTGGTCGAGCGCGCCGGCTTGTTTTCACCGAAATAGCTCATGTAGATGCGGTTGAAGGCACCAAAGTCGCGCGCGTCCTGCAGCCACACGGTGCTCTTGCACACGTCGTCGAGCGTGGCGCCGGCCAGTGCGAGCACCTTCTTCAGGTTTTCCATCACCTGGCGCGTCTGCGCCTCGATGCCGCCCACCACGATTTCGCCCTCTGCATTGGCGGGCACCTGGCCCGACACGTAGATGAAATCGCCCGCGCGCACGGCCGGGGAGAAGGGGCGGGCCTGGCGGTCCGAGGCGACGGGCGGGGCGCCGAGGTATTCGAGCGGCATGGGAAAACTCCTGAAGTGAAAAAGAAGAAGAAAAGAGGATTGCCAGTATCGATCCAATCTGAAAATTAGTTTCAGAAAACCTTTCAAACAAGGGTTAACACGGATGATTTGGCATGAATACTGCTTCAAAGTCCGGGCCGAAAAGAAAATTTCTTTCAAACCTGCCCGCCCCATGAAGGAGTTCCCCATGCCTCACGCCGGTCTTGTCCAGCGCCTGCCGCACCTGTCCAAGCGCAGCCTGCTGGGCGCTTCCCTGCTCGCGCTGCTGTGCGCCGCGCTGCCTCATCAGCAGGCCCAAGCCCAGGGGCCGCGCAACTTCGCCACCTTGGCGATGGTCGCCGAGCCGCAGACGCTCGACCCGATGGCCTCCACGGCCGACCTGGTCGGAACCATCATGCAGCACGTGTACGAAACGCTCTACACCTTCGACGCCAAGTGGAACGTGGTGCCGATGCTGGCCGAGACCATGCCGAAGATCTCCGCCGACGGCAAGACCTACGCCATTACCCTGCGCAAGGGCGTGATGCTGCACAACGGCCGCGAGCTCACGGCCGACGATGTGGTCGCCAGCCTGCAGCGCTGGATGGACCAGTCGCCGCGCGGCAAGGCCGTGGGCAAGGAAATCGAGAGCCTCAAGGCCAAGGGCCCGCTCGGTGTGGAGATCGTGCTGAAGGCGCCGTATGCGCCCCTGCTGTCGCAGCTTGCGTTGCCGAGCGGCATGGCCGCCATCATGGCCAAGGACTCCATCGCCTCGCCGCTGAAGGATTTCGTCGGCACCGGCCCCTACAAGTTCAAGGAGCGCCGGCCCGACCAGTTCGTGCTGCTCACGCGCTTCGACAAATACGCCGCGCGCAAGGAGCCCGCAAGCGGCTACGGCGGCAAGCGCGAAGCAGCGATTGAAGAACTGCGCTTCGTGCCCGTGCCCAATGCGAGCACGCGCGTTGAAGGCGCCCTGGCCGGCCAGTACGACTTTGCCGACCTGCTGCCGGTGGAGGCGCTGCCCCGGCTGGAGAAGGCTGGCGGCAAGACCGTGCCGATCATGACGCCGTCGTTCGGCTTTCCGTACCTGGTGCTCAACACCAAGGAAGGCGTTGCCTCCAACCAGGCCATCCGCCAGGCCATTCAAACGGCGCTCGGCGAGGGCGAGATGCTCGCGGCCGGCTTTGGAGACACGCGCTTCTTCGTGGCCGAGGGCAACCACTTTCCGAAGGGCTCGCCGTTCTATTCGGCGGCCGGCGCCACGCTGTACAACGAACGCAACGCGCCCAAGGCCAAGGAGGCCGCGGCCAAGGCCGGCTACAAGGGCGAGCCGATCCGCGTGCTCACCAGCCGCCAGTACGACTTTCACTACAACATGTCGCTCCTGATGGCCGAGCAGCTCAAGCGCGCCGGGTTCAAGGTCGACCTCAACGTGGTCGACTGGGCCACGCTGGTGCAGCGCCGCAACGATCCCAAGCTCTGGGACATCTACGTCACCCACTCGGGCCAGTTCCCCGAGCCGATGCTCTCGCCTCCGCAACTCGGCGACGGTGCGCCCGGCTGGTGGGACACGCCCGCCAAGAAGGCGGCGCTGCAGGCCTTCAATGTCGAAAGCGACCCGGCCAAGCGCGGCGCGCTGTGGGGCAAGGTGCAGCAGGTGGTCTACGAAGAAGTGCCGTACATCAACGTCGGCAAGTTCAACGGCCTCTCGGCCAAGAGCCCGGCACTCGACAACTACCAGCCGGCCACCTGGCCGTTCTTCTGGAACGCCCGGATCAAGTAATGGCGCCGTACGCTTTCGCATCGGCTCGACAAGACTGCACCCCATGATCCGCTACATCGCTTCGCGCGCCGCCGGCATGCTGGTGGTGCTCGCCATCGTGGCGGTGCTCGTCTTCGTGCTCACGCGCGCGGCCTCGGGCGACCCGGTGTCGGTGCTGCTGGGCGACCAGGCCACCGCCGCCGACATTGCCCGCGTGCAGAAGGAATACGGCCTGGACAAGCCGTTGCCCGTGCAGTTCGGCTATTGGCTGCGCGAGGTGCTGCAGGGCAACCTCGGCACCTCCATCTTCCTGCAGCGGCCGGTCACGCAGGCGCTGTGGGAGCGGGCCGAACCGACCACGCTGCTCGCGCTCATGGCCGTGGCCATTGCGGCGCTGATCGGCGTGCCTTGCGGCATTGTCTCGGCCGTGTTCCGTGGCCGCGTCGTCGACCAGCTGTTCACAGGCATTGCGATGCTCGGCGCCAGCATTCCGAGCTTCTGGCTCGGCATCGTGCTGATCCAGATCTTCGCAGTGTCGTTCGGCTGGTTTCCGGTGTCCGGCTACGGCGCGCCCGATGCGCCGTTCGCCGAGCGGCTGCATGCGCTGGTATTGCCGGCCACGGTGCTCGGCCTCTTGAACTCGGCGCTCATCATCCGCTTCACGCGCGCCTCGATGCTCGACGTGCTCGGTGAAGACTACGTGCGCACCGCGCGCTCCAAGGGCCTGAGCGAGAGCGTGGTCGTGCTCAAGCATGCGCTGCGCAATGCACTGGTGCCCATCGTCACGGTGATCGGCCTCACGGTCGCGCTGATGATCGGCGGCGCCGTCATTACCGAAACCGTATTCGGCCTGCCGGGTGTCGGCAACCTGGTGGTGAGCGCGGTGCTGCGACGCGACTACCCGGTGATCCAGGGCGCGTTGCTCGTGATCGCGGCGATCTACGTGCTGATCAATTTCTCCATCGACCTGCTGTATGCGGTGGTCGATCCGCGCGTGAAGGTTTGAGAGAACAACAACATGCAAATGCCCCGAATGCTCCGCCAGCTGATGCACCGACGCATCGTGATGGTCTCCGCGCTGGTGCTGCTGGTCATCGCGGTCATGGCCATCGGCGCGCCGCTGTTCGCCTCCATCGATCCCAACGACACCGCCGTACTGCAACGCCTGAAGGGGCCGAGCGCCGAGCACCTGCTTGGCACCGACGAGTTGGGCCGTGACATGTACTCGCGCATCGTGCACGGTGCGCGCTATTCGCTGGCGATTGCGGCGCTCACCGCGCTCGGCGCGGTCGTCGCCGGCACCGTGCTGGGTCTCATGGCCGGTTTCTTTCGCCGCCTCGACGCGCCGCTGATGCGCGTGGTCGACGCGATGATGTCGTTCCCAGACATCCTCCTGGCCATCGCGCTCGTCGCGATACTCGGCCCTTCGCTCATCAACACGGTGCTGGCGCTGGTGCTGGTCTACACCCCACGCGTGGCGCGGGTGGTGCGGGCCTCGACATTGGTGGTGCGCGAGCTGCTGTTCGTCGAAGCGGTGCGTGCATTGGGCGTACGCACCTCGCGCATCCTGTGGCGGCACATCCTGCCCAACCTGATGTCGCCGATCCTCGTGCAGGTGTCGTTCATCTTTGCCTACGCCATCCTGGCCGAGGCGGGGCTCTCGTTTCTCGGCGTCGGCGTGCCGCCCGAAATTCCGACCTGGGGCACCATGGTCGCGGGCAGCCAGCAGTACGCGCACCAGGCCTTCTGGGTGGTGCTGTTTCCGGGGCTCGCCATCATCTTTACCGCGCTCTCGCTGCAGCTGCTGGGCGACGGCGTGCGCGACCTGCTCGACCCCAAGCTCAAGAAGACGCTGTGATGACGACCCCCACGAACACACCGCGTCTCCAGGTCAGCAACCTGAGCACCAGCTTTCCCACCGAAGATGGCCTCATCCGCTCGGTGGCCGACGTGAGCTTTTCGATCCAGCCCGGCAAGACGACGGCGCTGGTGGGCGAATCGGGCTCGGGCAAGTCGGTCACCAGCCTCACGCTGATGCGCCTCTTGCCAAAGACTGCGAATGCGCAGGTCAGCGGTTCGGCTTCTTTCGTCACCCGCGAAGGCAAGTCGCTCGACCTGCTGCAGATCGGCGAGCGCGAAATGCGCAGCCTGCGTGGCAACCAGTTGTCGATGATCTTCCAGGAGCCGATGACCAGCCTGAACCCGGTCTTCACCATCGGCGAGCAGATTGCCGAGAGCGTGCGGCTGCACAAGGGCCTCGACCGCAAGGCAGCCATGGCCCATGCGCTGCGCATGCTGGAGCTGGTCGAGATTCCGGCCGCGGCGCAGCGCATTCACGAGTACCCGCATCAGCTGTCAGGCGGCATGCGCCAGCGCGTGATGATTGCGCTGGCCATGGCCTGCGACCCGACGCTGCTGATTGCCGACGAGCCCACCACCGCGCTCGACGTGACCATCCAGGCGCAGATCCTCGAACTCATGCGCCGGCTGCAGGCCGAGACGGGCATGAGCATCCTCTTCATCACCCACAACCTCGGCGTGGTCGCGCACCATGCGGATGATGTGGTGGTGCTGTACGCAGGTCGCGTGGTCGAGAGCGCACCCGTGCGGCCGCTGTTCGCGCAGCCTGAGCATCCATACACCCAAGGGCTCCTGGCCTGTCTTCCGGGCAAGGCTCGCCTGCCGGGGCAGCCCAAGCCCAAGCGGCTGTTCGCCATTCGCGGGCAGGTGTCGAGCCCGCTTGCGCCGCCGCCGGGCTGTGCGTTCGAGCCGCGCTGCGACCATGCGGTGGCAGGGTGCAAGGAGGCGATGCCTCCGCTCATCGATATCCGGCAAGACCGCCAGGTGCGCTGCACTCGGGTGCAGCCGGATGCGCAACTTGCGAGGGTTGCATGAGCCGCCCGCCGCTGACCCCGTCTTGCTCCCTCCCCTTCCGGGGGAGGGTTGGGGTGGGGGCTCTGGGCGGTGGAGACCGTCGCAACAATAAAACGGCCGCGTGCCCCCACCCCAGCCCTCCCCCGGAAGGGGAGGGAGAAAGTCCACGATGACCACCGCCGCCCCTCTCATCGAAGTCCGCAGTCTCAAGAAATACTTCGGCAGCAGCGACCGCCCGGTGCGCGCGGTCGACGATGTGTCGTTCGCCATTCGCCCCGGCGAAACACTGGGCCTCGTAGGCGAATCGGGCTCGGGCAAGAGCACCATCGGCCGCACCGTGCTGCGGCTCGTAGAGCGCACCGATGGCCAGGTGCTCTACCGCGGCGACGACATCGGCGCACTCTCGGGCGAGCGCATGCGCAAACTGCGCAGCAAGCTGCAAATCATTTTCCAGGACCCGTATGCAAGCCTGAACCCGAAGATGCGCATCAGCGCCATCCTCGGCGAGGCGCTGTCCACGCACGGTTTGCACAAGGGCGCCGCCGCGCGCGACAAGCGCATTGCCGAGCTGCTTGAAACCGTGGGCCTGCGCGCCGAGCATGCGAGCCGCTTTCCGCACGAGTTCTCGGGCGGCCAGCGACAGCGCATCGGCGTGGCGCGCGCGCTTGCGGTCGAGCCCGAGTTCATCGTGGCCGACGAGCCGTTGTCGGCACTCGACGTGTCGATCCAGTCGCAGGTCATCAACCTGCTGGCCGACCTGCGCGAGCGGCTAGGCCTCACCATGCTTTTCATCTCGCACGATCTCGACGTGGTCGAGTACCTGTGCGACCGCGTGGTGGTGCTGTACCTCGGCAAGGTGATGGAAGTGGCCGAGACCGACGAGCTGTTCGCGCGTCCCTCGCATCCCTACACGCAGGCGCTGCTGGCCGCGAGCCCGAAGCCCGACCCGACGCTTGCCACCGAGCGCATCGCCCTCAAGGGCGACATTCCCAGCCCCATCTCGCCGCCATCGGGCTGCGTGTTCCGCACCCGCTGCCCCCACGCCATCGACGCCTGCGCTCAGACCGTGCCGCCGCTCGATGAGATTTCCGTCGGACACTACAGCGCCTGCATCCGCAAAGAGCTGCTCTCCAACAATGCCGCATGACCATGACCGACATCACCGCCGCCACCGACAACATCGACGATTTCAACGACCCGCTGCTGGGCAGCAGCTTCAAGGGCTACCCGCGCACCCAGCCGCCGCGCCGCCGCAGCGAAGTAGGCGCCGCGGGCTGGAACGTGCTCGCGGGCGACCTGCCGCTGCCGCTGGCCGTGCTCAAGCGCGAGGCGCTCGAGCACAACCTGGCCTGGATGCAGTCGCGCGTGCGCGAGTGGGGCATCGACCTGGCGCCGCACGGCAAGACCACCATGTCGCCGCAGCTCTTCCAGCGCCAGCTCGACGCCGGCGCCTGGGGCCTGACCTTTGCCACGGTCACGCAGCTTGCCGTGGGCGTGGCGGCCGGCGCACGCCGCACGCTCATCGCTAACCAGGTGGTCAGCGACGAAGACCTGGCCGGCATCCAGCTGCTGCTGCAGGCGCATGCCGACCTGCGCGTGGTGTTCCTGGTCGATTCGCTGGCGCAGCTCGCGCTGATCGAAGACTGGTCGAAGCGCCATCCCGAGAGCGTGCCTTTCGACGTGATGCTGGAGATTGGCGTGGAAGGCGCGCGCACCGGCTGCCGCACGCATGAGGAAGCCGTGGCGCTTGCCACGCGCCTTCGATCGAGCGACGCGGTCAAGCTCGTGGGCATCGAAACCTACGAAGGGCAGGGTGCCACCGGCGCCAGCGACGCCGACACGGCCTACGCCACCACGCTGATGGACCGCGTGGAAGCCATCGCACGCCATTGCGACACCAAGCAGCTGTTCGAAACCCCCGAGGTGCTGGTCTCCGCCGGCGGCTCGGCCATCTTCGACCTGGTGGCCGGCCGTTTGAAGCCCGTGCTGGGTTCGCCCGTGCGTGGCCTGCTGCGTTCGGGCTGCTATGTCACGCACGACCACGGCTTCTACAAGCGCATGGTGAGCGCGGTCGACGAGCGGCTGGGCTGCGATTGCGGCGAGAGCCTGCGCCCCGCCATGGAGGTGTGGGCCACCGTGCAATCGCGGCCCGAACCTGGCCTGGCGATTCTTGCGGTAGGCAAGCGCGACATTTCCTTCGATCTCTCGATGCCGGTGCCGATCGCACGCGCGCCCCGCGGCATGCTCGAGGCGGAGCCCGTTCCCGCCGGCTGGAAGATCACCGCGCTGAACGACCAGCACGCCTACCTGCGCTGGGACGCCTCCGAAGAAGCGCAGGCACCCGTGGTGGGCGACCGCGTCGGCCTGGGCATTTCGCACCCCTGCACCACCTTCGACAAATGGCACTGGATGCCGGTGGTCGAAGAGAACTACCGCGTGAGCGACGCCGTCGCCATGCACTTCTGAGCCACGCCAACCGATGACTCCTTCATTGCTTCAGAAGATCGGCGAGATCCGCAGCAGCGCACCTGCCACGCGCCGCGCGATTCTCGACCTGATCCTCGAAGACCCCGACCGCGCGCTCGAGGAAAGCTTCGAGCAGCTGGCCGAGCGCTCGGGCAGCTCGGTGCCCACCATCATGCGCACCTGCCGCGACCTGGGCTTCGCCGGATTGCGCGAGTTCAAGCTCGCTCTCGCGCAAGAGCTCGCGCTGGGCGGCTCTCCGCTGCACCGGCGCGTGAACATCGAGGACGCGGCCGACGAAGTCGTCAGCAAGATCGCGCGCAGCGCGGCGGCTTCGGTCTCGCGTGTGCGCGGGCAGCTCGACATGCAGGTGCTCGAAGGAGCGGTAGCCGCCATTGCGGCCGCGCCGCACGTCGACTTGTACGGTGCGGGCGCCACCTCGTGGTTCATGGCCAACGACCTGCAGGCGCGGCTCTTCAGGCTCGGTCTTTCAGCCAATGCCTGGGCCGACTACCACCTGCAGCAGGTGGCGGGTGCGGCGCAGCGTCCGGGTGGCGTGGTCATCGCCATTTCGCACGTGGGCGGCATGCCTTCGCTGCTCGACGCAGTGGACATCGCGCGCGGGCAGGGCGCCAAGGTGGTCGCGCTCACGCGGCCGGACACCGCGCTGGCGGCGAAGGCCGACTTTCTGCTGGGCCTGTCCGTGCCCGATGACGCCGTGATGCACGTGGGCATCGATGCCTACCTGACACACCTCACCGCCATCGAGATTCTCACGGTGCTGGTGGCGCAGCGGCGCGGCGAGCCCGCGGTGCAACGGCTGCAGCGTGCGCGCGAGGCCTTCCAGCGCCACGGCATCGACGCCGCCACACATCCGCTGCAAAGCTGGGATGGCGGCGGCATCAATACAGGGGGCCGTGCATCGTGAGCGGAGAAGCCAAAGCCATATTGCTCGAGGCCGGCCTCGTGGTCGACGGCTCGGGCGGGCCGTCATGGACCGGCGACGTGCTGCTGCAGGGCGATCGAATCGTTGCGCTTGGCGAAGGCCTGCGTGAGCGGCTGCCCGAAGGCCTTGCTCTGGCCGACATCGAGATCGTCGACTGCCGCAAGAAGGTGATAGCCCCCGGCTTCATCGACGCGCACACGCACGACGACGCCATCGTGCTGCGCGACCCGCTCTGCCTGCCCAAGGTATCGCAGGGCATCACCACCGTGGTGACAGGCAACTGCGGCATTTCGCTTGCGCCCTACCGCACGCCGCAATCCAAGCCGCCGCTCACGCTGCTGGGCGCCGAGTCGTTCAAGCACGCCACCATGGCCGAGTACCGCGCGGCTGTCGATGCGACGCAGCCCGCGCTCAACGTCGCGGCGTTGGTGGGCCACACCACGTTGCGCTTCGCGGCGATGGAAGCGCTCGACCGCCCCGCGACCGGCGACGAACTGGCGCGGATGGCGGCGCTGCTCGACAGCAGCATGGCCGAGGGTGCGCATGGCATGTCGTCGGGCCTGTTCTACGAAGAAGCGTTTGCCGCTCCCGCCGAGGAAGTGACTGCGCTCGCACGCGTCGTCGCAAGGCACGGCGGCGTCTACGCGACGCATCTGCGCAGCGAAATGCAGCAGATCATCGAGGCGCTGCATGAAGCGGGCGATACGGCCTTCAGCGCCGGCGTGCCGCTCGTCATTTCGCACCACAAATGCGCCGGCCCCGCCAACTGGGGCCGCACGAAGGAAACGCTGCCGCTGATCGAGGCGCTGGCGGAGCGGCAGAAAATTTCGATGGACGTGTACCCCTACGTGGCCGGCTCCACCGTGCTGCGCGAAGACCTGGTCGACGGCGTCATCGACGTGCTGCTGACCTGGTCCGACCCGCACCCCGAGATGACCGGCCGCCTCATCTCCGACATTGCGCGCGAATGGGGCACCACCGAACAGGAGGCGTGCCTGCGCCTGAAGCCCGGCGGCGCCTGCTATTTCCAGATGCAGGAAGAAGACGTGGAGCGCGTCATCGCGCATCCGCTCACCATGATCGGCAGCGACGGCCTCCCGCACGACCGCCACCCGCATCCGCGGCTGTGGGGCGCATTCCCACGTGTGTTCGCGCGCTACTGGCGCCAGCGCCGCCTGCTCACGCTGGAGCAGGCCGTGCACAAGATGACCGGCATGACCGCACGCAACCTGCGCATCGCCGACCGCGGGTTGCTGCGCGTGGGTGCCATGGCCGACGTGGTGGTGTTCGACCCGGAGACCATTGCCGACACCGCAACCTATGACAAGCCGCACGGTGTGAGCCTGGGCGTGGAGCGGGTGTTCGTGAATGGGGTGCTGGCGTATCGCGGCGGCGGCGCCGAGGCGAAGGTGCTGGCTCGGGCGGGGCGGATGCTTAGCCGGGGGCTGAGGGCGTAATTCATCCGGGGCGCGTGCAAAGGCCACCGGGTACTCCCCTCCGCGAATGTCCCCCGGGCTTCGCCCTCCTCCTTTATTTCGCTGCGTGGAGCACCCGATGGCCTGTGCACTGGGGCGCGCTCTCAATTTGTCGCAGGGCAATCGGTACTCTGAACAAATGTTTTCTCCGTCGGCGGGATCGGTCCGGAGCGCCCCGCGCCGCGGTGCGCCTGATAGGGCCTCGTGCGGATTCAGAGGGCGGACATCGCACCGCTGACAAGGCGGGCGTGCGCGATGTGCGCGGCCCGGGCCGGCTGCAAGCCGCTAGTCCCTGCCGCGTCATAGCGTGCGAGCGCATGGTCGCCATCGAAGTCCTCCACCAGCAGCAAACCAGCATCAAGCAGCACTGCCTTCAAGGTAGCCGGGTCAAAACCCGAGAGGAACGCTTCGCCGACGGAGGCCACCTTGCTTCTCAATCTGCGGAAGCTTTCGACTTCCTCGTGATCGGCGTCACACAAGATAGCCTCGTCCACATAGGTGAAAACCAGTTCGCTTCCGGCGGGGGCATATGAAGCGATCGCGCGGAGAGTGGCGAGGTTAGCCTCCCGCGTCAGATACATGGTGACCCCGAGCCACGAGAAGAAAGTCGGCTGCATGGTTTGGAAAGAGGATCGCCCCAGGGCCGATCCCAGCGTTTCGACGGCCAGGTCGGCCTCGACGAAATGTACGTCGGCGGATTCGGGAACCCCGCATCTCTGCAAGCACTGTCGCTTCATGCGCTGGGTCGCGGGGTGGTCGACCTCATAGATCGTCAGCCCTTCGGCCCAAGCTGGACGGCGGCAGATGAAGCTGTCGAAACCCGCACCGATGATCACGTACTGTGCGACGCCCTGCGCAACGGCGGCCTTCAGTGCATCCTCGGTGTAGCGGCTTCGTAAGATTACGTCCGCATATGCAGGGTTGGCGCGCAGCGCGGCGTCGAGAATCTTGTCGGTCGCTTCTGCGACTTCGAAGCGCCTGGATGCATCCACGCTCTGCAATGCCCGCTCGCGCAGGGCTATTCGCACCGCGTCAGGAATCAGGCGGTCGCCCCATGGATCGTTCAACAGCGGAACTGGGTCGCCCCGCGTATGAAGTGCTCGCATCAGCGAGGTGGCAACGGCGGTGCGGCTGGCATCTGAAGGGTTCACAAGGGTCTCCGTGCTTTGGGGCGCGAAGTGTCAGCCAGGGTCTCGAATCTGTACAGTGCATTGTTCTCATGCTTCAGCTGCACAAAATGAACTCATTGGATCTCAATCTACTTGCCGCACTCGACGCACTGCTGGGCGCAGGAAGTGTGGCAGGGGCCGCGCAGCGCATGCATCTGAGTGCTCCCGCCATGAGCCATACGCTGGCGCGCATCCGAGACGCACTCGGCGATCCGATTCTTGTGAGAGCCGGCCGCAAGCTGATTCCGACGCCAAGGGCGGATGCCTTGCGCGAGCCGGTGCGCCGCCTGATCGCCGAAGCGAGAATGTTGATGCAACCGGATGGCGGCGTACCGCTGGCGCGTGTGGAGCGCGAGTTCACGGTGCGGGCGCCCGAGGGGATGGGAATTGTCTATGGCGCCACATTGCTTGCTGCACTTCGGAAAGACATTCCTTTGGCGCGGCTGCGCTTCGTTCCCGAAAGCAATAGCGATGCGATGGCGCTGCGCGAAGGCAGGATCGATCTGGACGTAGGGACCTTGTTCGACAAGGGCCCCGAAGTCCTGAGTTCTCTGCTCTATGAACAGCGGATTGTCGGCGTGGTCCGGGCCGAACATGAACTGCTGAAGGCACGCATTACGCCAAAGCGTTTCGCCGCCCAGCAACACGTGGCTGTCATCCAACGTGGCATGGCGAAGGAGTCTGTCGACCGACTTCTGGCCGAGATAGGCGTTGCGAGACAAATTGCATTGACTGTGCCCAGTGGCTACGGTGCATTGATGGCGGTCGCACGTTCGGCATTGGTCGCCTGTGTGCCGGAATCGTTGGCTCGAACCGTGGCGGATGGGCTCGGCTTGGAGATTTTCAAGCTGCCTGTTGCGGTTCCTGCCGAGCGAGTGCTGCAGGCTTGGCACCCGCGGGACGACGCCGACCCGGCGCATCGGATCTTGCGGACTTGCGTTGCTTCCGTGTCGAAAGATGCGAGCTTTGGCCCACTTGCAGCACGCGGCGGTGAAATGGTGTCGCACCGCGCACTTCTGGCACGAAGATGACGAATGTCCGTCTTCGTGGGTCGCTTGCCGCGACTCGACCTTCCTTTCTTCGACAATCTTCATGAACGCCATTCACCGCCGACCAGTCCCCCTGGCCAAGGCCTACCGCCTGATCAACCACGGCCCCACGGTTCTCGTGAGCGCGGCGCACGGCGGCCAGCGCAACATCATGGCCGCGGCTTGGGCCATGCCGCTGGACTTCAATCCGCCCAAGGTGGCCGTGGTGCTCGACAAGAGCACGTGGACGCGAACGCTGATCGAAGGCGCGGGCACCTTTGCGCTGCAGGTGCCCGCGCGCGCCCAGCTCGACCTGACGGAAGCGCTGGGCAACAGCTCGGGCCGCGAGATCGTCGAGCGCGACGGGCGGGACAAGTTCGCGGCCTACGGGCTGCAGACTTTTGCCGGCACCGCCGGTACGGCGCCCTTGCTGGAAGGCTGCGTGGCGTGGCTCGAATGCCGGCTACTGCCGGAGCCGCACATTCAGCAAAGCTACGACCTGTTCCTGGGCGAGGTGATCGCCGCGCAGGCCGACTCGCGCGTGTTTGCCGACGGGCGCTGGAACTTCACGGAGCATGACGACCTGCGCACGCTGCACCATGTGGCGGGCGGGCACTTCATTGTCGATGGCGACGCGGTGGATGCGCGGCCGCTCGCGCCCGTGCAAACCTAGTTTCTTGAAAGGCGGCGGCCCGGATCAGGGCGCCTGCCTGCGCGCGATGGGCGCCACCAGCATGTGCCGCAAAGCCAGTACGCCGCACACCGTTGCAAGCAAGATTGCCAGCAGGGCCAGCGCGGTGTCCGCGAGCGAAATGGTTTCGGGCAGGTCGCTCAGGAAAATCGTGCCGGTGTTGTAGGCCGCATGCAGCGCGATGCACGGAATGAGCGAGCGTGTGCGCTCATAGAGCCATCCGAGCACCGTTCCCATGACCAGACCCACGACAAACTGGTAGATGTTCATGTGTGCCACGCCGAAGAGCAACGCCGAGCCCAGGATGGCCTGCCACCTCGAATAGCGCTGCAGGAAACCCCGCAGCACGATGCCGCGGAACAGCATTTCCTCGAGCAGGGGCGCCATCACGCACACGGCCAGCGTGGCGGCAACGCTGCCGTCGGCCATGCGGCTGAACATCGATTCCTCCCAGGCCGAAAGCGGCGCAACCAGCACCAGCAGGTTCATCGCGGTCACTATCACCACCATCAGGCCGGGCACCAGCAGCAGCACTGGCGGCACGATCAGCACCAGCGTGGCCCTGGCGGAGGCCGGAGACTGGTGGAACAACTCGCGATAGGTGAGCTGCTGAAAGTGCATGACGCCGGCAAAGACGCAGCCGTTGCCCAGCACGGCGGCAAGCACGCCAAGCTGCATGTCGTTCAGTCCGAGCCAGCGGTTGGCGTCGCGCAGTGCAACGGCAATGACGAACTCGCAGAGGAACAGTGCCAGGAACAGGAGGGCGGCTTGCGGCCCACTGGGAAAGCCCTGGCTCTTCACAGCAGGAAAGGAATGAAGCGCCGCGTGCGGCGCATGTACTCGCGGTACGCATCGCCAAAATGCGCGATGCACTCCTTTTCATCGCTGCGCGCCGTCAGAAACAGCAGCACCGTGGCCGCCAGCACCAGCGCAAGGGTGAGCCAGGTGAACTGCTTGAGGAAGGCGCCCCAGGCCAGCAGCATCAGCGCCGTGTACATGGGGTGGCGAATGTAGCGGAAGGCGCCGGTACTGACGATGGACGAGGTTTTCTCGAAACCGTAGAGCGCCGGATCGTCGTTGCGCGCCTCGGTCGGCTTGCCATGGGCCTTGAGCAGCCTCACCGCATGGATCGGCAGCCAGATCGAGAGGGCCAGCAGCACGCAGGAGAGCAGCTGCGTGAGCGACAGCGGGTCGACATGCCACACCGGCAGGTTCACGATGATGAGCACCAGCATGCACTCCCACGCGAAGAAGCGGTAGAAGCCGTGCGAGCCCGGCTGGCGCAGCGGCCCGCGCGAAACGTAGAGCAGCGCGGCCGTGCCGGCGACAAAAAGAAAGATCTGAAACCAGAGGAGCATGGCGGCCGAATTTACACGGCCCGCCCGACTTCAGCCAGAGATGGAGAAGCCTCCGTCCACAGGAATGGCCGTCCCGGTCACGTAATCGGAGGCTTGGCTCGCAAGAAACACCGCCGTGCCCGCAATATCGGCCGGCTTGCCCCAGCGGCCGGCGGCGGCGCGGGCCACCACCCGGTCGTACAGGCCCGGAATCTGGCTGCGGGCGCCGTCGGTCAGTTCGGTCTCGAACCAGCCCGGGAGAATCGCGTTGACCTGGATGTTGTCCGCCGCCCATGAAAGCGCGGTCGACTTGGTGAGCTGCACGATGCCCGCCTTGCTCGCGGCATAGGCCGGGGCGTAGGGTGCGCCGAAGATCGACATCATCGAGCCGATGTTGATGATCTTGCCTCCGCCCGCCTTCTTCAGGTGGGGATGCGCGGCCCGGCTGCACAGGAAGGCGCTGGTCAGGTTGGTGTCCATCACCTTGTGCCACTCGTCCAGAGCCAGTTGGTCGACCGGCTTGCGCACCGTGGTGCCGGCGTTGTTGATGAGGATGTCGAGCCTGCCGCAGCGCGCGGCCGCTTCGTCGAAGGCCTTCTGCACCGAGGCTTCATCGGCCACATCGACTTCGAGCGCAAAGCTGTCGCTGCCCAGCGCCTGGAGCGCTTCGACCGCGGCGGCCGATTTCTGGGCATTGCGCGCGGCAACGATGACGCGGGCGCCGGCTTGGGCAAGGCCCTGGGCCATGCCCAGGCCGATACCGCCATTGCCGCCGGTGACGAGTGCTGTTTTTCCTGTGAGATCGAACATCAGGTGGATTCTGGTTTCTTGGAGACGAGGGTCAGGATATCGTAGCTCGCGACCAGCTCGCCGTCCTGGTTGGTCACCTCCACATCCCAGGCCACCACGCCCTGGCCCTGGCCGCTCGCGTCCTTCTTGTTGCGGTCGATCTTGCGCTTGCAGGTCAGTCGCGCGCGGATGGTGTCGCCGATGCCCACCGGCTTGACGAAGCGCAGCGTGTCGAGCCCATAGTTGGCGAGCACCGGGCCCGGCGCGGGCGATACGAAAAGGCCCGCCGCCGCCGACAGCACGAAGTAGCCGTGCGCAATGCGCTTGCCAAAGGGCGACTCCTTCGCCGCCACTTCGTCGAAGTGCATGTAGAAATAGTCGCCCGAGATGCCGCCGAAGGCCACGATGTCGGCCTCGCCGACCGTGCGGCGGTGCGTGAGCAATGAGTCGCCGATGCGCAGATCTTCGAAATGGCGGCGGAAGGGGTGCACCTCGCTTTCGCGCACCGCCGCGCCGCGCACGTGCTCGCCGGTGATCGCGGCCAGCATGGTGGGCGAGCCCTGCACCGCGGCGCGCTGCAGGTAGTGCTTCACGGCGCGCAGGCCGCCGAGCTCTTCACCGCCGCCCGCGCGGCCGGGGCCGCCGTGCTTGAGCTGCGGCAGCGGAGAGCCGTGGCCGGTCGATTCGGCGGCCGCTTCGCGGTCGAGCACCAGCAGGCGGCCGTGCCATGCGGCAGCCACCGGAATGGCCTTGGCCGCAATGGCCGCGTCGCGCGTGACCAGCGTGCCCACCAGGCTGCCGCGGCCTCGCGCAGCCAATGCGAGCGCTTCGTCGATGCCGTCATAAGGCATCAGCGTGCTGACGGGGCCGAAGGCTTCGACATCGTGCGCGGCATCATGTTCGAGCGGCTTGCGGCTCAAGAGCAGCGTGGGCGCGAAGAAGGCGCCGTCGTTCACGCCGTCGCCTACCGGCGAGAAGCCGTCGCGCTCGCCGTAGACCAGTTCGGCGCCTTGCAGCAGCGTGGCGACGCGTTCGGCCACGTCGGTTTTTTGCGCATGCGAGGCGAGCGCGCCCATGCGCACCTCTTCGCGTGACGGATCGCCGATGACTGTCTTTGCGAGCCGCGCGCGCAGCCGTTCGGCCACCGCATCCAGGTGCTGGCGCGGCACGATCGCGCGGCGGATGGCGGTGCACTTCTGGCCGGCCTTGATGGTCATCTCGCGCGCCACCTCTTTCACGAAGAGGTCGAACTCCTCGTCGTCCGGCGTCACGTCGGGCGCGAGGATTGCGCAGTTGAGTGAATCGGCCTCGGCGTTGAACGGTATCGAATGGCGAACCAAGTTCGGGTGCACGCGCAGCTTGGCGGCGGTGTCGGCCGATCCGGTGAAGGTGACCACATCGGCACCCTCGAGCCGGTCGAGCAGGTCGCCCGTGCCGCCGACCACGAGTTGCAGGCTGCCTTCCGGCAGGATGCCCGACTGCACGATGAGCCGCACCAGCGCCTCGGTCAGGTAGCTGGTCGCCGTGGCCGGCTTGCCGATGCACGGCATGCCCGCGAGAAAGCTGGGGGCGAACTTTTCGAGCAGGCCCCACACCGGAAAGTTGAACGCATTGATGTGCACCGCCACGCCGCCGCGCGGCACCAGGATGTGCGTGCCCGCAAACCCGCCCTTCTTGCCGAGCGGAAAGGCCGGGCCTTCATGCACCAGGTTGCCGGAGGGCAGCTCATTGGTGCCGATGCCCGCGTAGGCGCTGAGCGTGCCGGCGCCGCCTTCGATGTCGATCCAGCTGTCGGCGCGGGTCGCGCCTGTGTGGGCGGAGATGGCGTAGAGCGTTTCCTTGTGCGTGGCCAGGTACTTGGCCAGTGCCTTCAGGCGCTCGGAGCGTTGCTGGAAGTCGAGTGCCATCAGCGCGGGGAGGCCGACTTTGCGTGCGTGGTTCAACGCCTCGGCGAAGTCGATGGCCTCGGCATGCGTGCTGGCCACGGGCTGGCCGTTGACGGCGCTGCGCAGCTGCTGCGCGCTTTCCTTGCCGATCCAGCGGCCGGCGATGTAGCTTTGAAGGGTGCTCATGGTGATGTCCTTTGGCTTTGTATTGGCTCCTTCCCCTTCCGGGGGAAGGCTGGGATGGGGGCAAGCGGCCTTCGTTCGGTGCAGTGCTTCATCAGAAGCCGCGTGCCCCCACCCCGACCCTCCCCCGGAAGGGGAGGGAGAAAGACAGGGTCATTTCTTGTTGCCGATGCCCAGATAGGTATCGATGATTCGCTGGTCGTGCAGCAGGTCGCCTGCATTGCCTTCAAGCGCCACTGCGCCCATCTCGAGCACATAGGCCCGGTCGGCCACTTGCAGCGCGGCGCGTGCGTTCTGCTCCACCAGCAGCACCGAGACCCCATGGCTGCGCAGTTGCGACACCACGCGCAGCACTTCGCGCACCACAAGCGGCGCCAGGCCCAGCGAGGGTTCATCGAGCATCAGCAGTCGCGGGCGCGCCATCAATGCGCGGCCGATGGCAAGCATCTGCCGCTCGCCGCCCGAGAGCGTCGAAGCCAGCTGCGGCTTGCGCTCGCGCAGGCGCGGAAAGATCTCGAACACTTCTTCCATGCGCGCACGCTGGTCGCGCTTGCCCTTGCGCCATTGATAGAAGCCGCCGAGCAGCAGGTTGTCTTCCACCGACATGTCGCCGAACAGCTCGCGCCGCTCGGGCACAAGCGCCACGCCGCGCGCCACCATGGTCTCGACACCAGGGCGCGCGATGCGTTCGCCATGCAGCGAGAGGCTTCCGGTGGAAGGAAGCAGTCCCATCGCCGCGCACAGCAGCGTGGTCTTGCCCGCGCCGTTGGGCCCGATGACGGTGACGATCTCGCCTTCGTTCACATGCAGGCGCACGCTGTGCACCGCCTCCACGGTACGGTAGGCAACGCAGAAGTCGTCGAGCTGAAGGAGCGGATGGCTCATCGCGCGTCCTCCAGCAGCTGGTCGTCGGCACCACCCAGGTAAGCCTCGAGCACGCGCGGGTTGGCCTGCACTTCAGCCGGCGTGCCAGTCGCGATGACGGTGCCGAACTCCAGCACGGTGATGCGGTCGGCGAGGTTCATCACAAATTCCATGTCATGTTCCACCACGAGAATGCCGAGGCCTTCGGCGCGCAGTTGGCTCAGCAGCACGGAAAGCGCGCGCTTCTCCAGGTGACGCAGGCCCGCGGCGGGTTCGTCGAGCAGCAGCACCGAGGGTTGGCCGGCCAGCGCGCGCGCAATCTCGACCACGCGCTGCTGTCCGAGCGAAAGTGATGCGGCCGGCGTATCGGCATGCTCGCCAAGGCCGCAGCGCTCGATCTGGCGGCGGGCTTCGGTCATCAGCGCGGCTTCTTCCGCGCGGTCCAGCCGAAGCATGGCGGCAAGCCAGCCGCGGCGGGCACGCAAGTGCGCGCCAAGCGCCACGTTCTCGACCACGCTGCGCTGCCCGAGCAGGCGCACATGCTGGAAGGTGCGGCCCAGGCCGAGCGCCGCGAATACGCGCGAAGGCCTGGCGGCCATCGGCTGGCACGCGAGCCGCACTTCGCCCGAGCTCGGATCGTCCACGCCGGAGATCATGTTGAAGAAGGTGCTCTTGCCTGCGCCGTTCGGCCCGATCAGCGCATGGATCTCGCCCGCCTTCAGCGTCATCGAGATGTCGTTGTTGGCCACCAGGCCGCCGAATCGCTTGCTCACGTTGGTGGCCTGCAGCATGACCTCGCCCTTGGCGGGCAGGTTGCGCTGTACCAATTGCATCGCAGTCGCCGAGGGCTGCGAAGCATCGATTCCAGCAGTGGCATGCGGGCGCACCCAGCGCCTTGCAATGCGCGCCAGCGTCGGCCACAGCCCGTCCGCAAAGCGCTGCAGCACAAAGAGCATGAGCAGGCCGAAGACGATCACCTCGAAATTCCCGCTGCTGCCGAGCAGCGAGGGCAGCACGTCCTGCAGCTTTTCCTTCAGCAGCGTGATGAGCGCAGCGCCCAGAACCGCGCCCCACAGGTGTCCCGCGCCGCCGACCACCGCCATGAACAGCAGCTCGATGCCGATGTTCAGGTTGAAAGGCGTGGGATTGACGAAGCGCTGCAGGTGCGCATAGAGCCAGCCCGACACGGCCGCCAGCAGGGCCGCAAGCACGAAGAGCTTCACGCGGTGGCGGGCGGTGTCCACCCCCATCGACTCGGCCATGAGCCGGCCGCCCTTGAGCGCGCGGATGGCCCGGCCTTCGCGCGAATCGAGCAGGTTGTGCATGGCCCAGAGCGCCAGCAGCAGCACGGCCCAGATCACCACGCCAAGCGCGCGCGGCGTGGCCAGCGAGAAGCCGGCAATCACCAGCGGCGGCACGCCGGTGATGCCTGTTTGTCCGCCAAGGAAATCCATGTTGCCGAACAGGTAGTAAAGGCTCAGGCCCCAGGCAATGGTGCACAGCGGCAGGTAGTGCCCCTGCAGCTTGAGCGTGACCGCGCCGAGCGCCCATGCCAGGGCGAAGGTCAGCAGCAGGCCCAGCAGCAGCCCCGCCCATGGCAGCAGGGCAGGGCCGACGAAGCCGCCCATCCAGGCCGCCGCGCCAGGCGAGGTGCAGATCCACGCAGTCGCGTACGAGCCCACGCCCACGAACGCGGCCTGGCCGAATGACGTCATGCCGCCCACGCCGGTCAGCATGACGAGGCCGACCGCGACCAGTGCATAGAGCCCGATGTTGCTGAGCACCGATACCGTGAACTCCGGCAGGAAGCCCCAGGCCGCTGCAAGCAGCACGACAAAGCCGAGCGTGAGCTGCCGCGGCGTGACCAGCGCTCGGCCGGTGGACGGCGGCGCGGCGCCAGCGGTGTTGTTGGCGGAGGTGTCGTTCATTCCTCGTCCTCCACATGATGGCTGTGCAGCGAGCGCCACCACAGCACCGGGATGATCAGCGTGAAGACCAGCACTTCCTTGAACGGGCTGGCCCAGAATGAAGCAAAGGCTTCGAGCTGGCCGACCAGCAGCGCGCCCCCCAGCGCCAGCGGATAGCTTGCGAGCCCACCCACGATCGCGGCGACAAAGCCCTTGAGGCCGATCAGGAAGCCGGTGTCGTAGTACACCGTGGTGAGCGGCGCAATCAGCAGGCCCGAGATCGCGCCGATGAGCGCCGCGAGCGCAAAGCTCAAGTCACCCGAAAGTTCCGTCGGAATGCCCGACAGGCGAGCGCCCACGCGGTTGATGGCGGTGGCGCGCAGCGCCTTGCCGATCATCGAGCGGCCGAAGAAAAGGAACATTGCAATCACCAGCAGCAGCGTGACGCCCACCACCACCAGCGACTGCCCGCTGACCGGAATGCCGCCCACGTCGAAGCGTTCTTCAGAAAACGGCGCGGTGCGGTAGCCCTCGGCACCGAAGAACAGCAGGCCCAGCCCCACCAGCACGCCGTGCAGCGCGACCGAGACGATCAGCAGCATCAGCACGCTGGCATCGGCCAAAGGCCGGTAGGCAAGGCGATAGAGCAGCGGCCCGAGCGGCGCGATCAACACCAGCGTGGTGACGGCTTGGGCCGCCATCGATGTGGGCTTGAGCAGCAATACCAGTGCGGCGGCGGCCAGCGGCAACACGACGCACCACGCAACTGCCGAAGCCCAGTCGACGACCGCGCCGCGCTTCCAGCGCCAGAACTCGACCACCAGCACCATGGCCGCGAGCGCAATCAGCAGCCACAGCGTGGCCGGCACCCGGCCCGTTTGCAGCATTGCCATCGAGAGCGCCCCGAAGGCGACGAACTCGCCCTGGGGAATGAAGATGACGCGCGTGACGGAGAACACCAGCACAAGAGCAAGCGCCATCAATCCGTAGACGGCGCCGTTCACGATGCCGTCCTGCCCCAGCAAAAGGGCGATCTGCAGATCCATAGAAAACCTTTGGGCTCAGCCCTTGTATCGAATCAGTGTCCGGCGCCTGTCTCTTCAGCTGGGACTTGTATTGCTCCTTTCCCTTCCGGGGGAAGGCTGGGATGGGGGCAAGCGCTTGCCTTCACAGCCGCGCGGATGTCGATGCCGTCGTGCCCCCACCCCGACCCTCCCCCGGGAGGGGAGGGAGCAAGGCGAAGACGTGTCAGGGCTGGTATTTCCAGGCGCCGTTTTCGATCTTGACCATGACGCGGGCGCGTTGATCAAGACCCAGATGGTCGTTCGCCGTCATGTTGAATACGCCGTGCGCGCCGGCCACGTCCTTCACCTGCTCGAGCGCGTCGCGCAGCGCGGCGCGGAATTCGGGCGTGCCCGGCTGCGCCTTTTTCAGGGCAACGGGAACGGCCGACGTCATCAGCAGGCCTGCGTCCCACGCGTGCGCGCCGAAGGTCGACACGGTGTTCTTGCCGTTAGCGCCCTCATAGGCGGTCACATAGGCCATGGCCGATTTCTTCACCGGGTGGCTGGCCGGCAGCTGCTCGGCCACCAGCACCGGGCCGGCTGGCAGGAAGGTGCCTTCCACGTCCTTGCCGCCGACGCGCAGGAAGTCGGCATTCGCCACGCCGTGCGTCTGGTACATCTTGCCGGTGTAGCCGCGCTCCTTGAGCGTTTTCTGCGGCAGCGCGGCCGGCGTGCCGGAGCCCGCCACCAGCACCGCGTCGGCCTTGGCGGCCATGATCTTCAGGGCTTGGCCGGTCACGGAGGTGTCGGTGCGCGCATAGCGCTCGTTGGCCACGATCTTGAGCTTCTTCAGCTCGGCCGCCTTCGCGAATTCTTGCGACCAGCCTTCGCCGTACGCGTCGGAGAAACCGATGAAGGCCACCGTCTTCACGCCGCTGGTGGCCATGTGCTCGGCAATGGCCAGCGACATCATGATGTCGTTCTGCGGCGTCTTGAACACCCACTGCTTCTTGGCATCCATCGGCTCGACGATACGGGCCGAGGCGGCAATGGAAATCATCGGCGTCTTGGCTTCGCTCACCACGTCGATCATTGCGAGCGAGTTGGGCGTGGTGGTGGAGCCCAGCACGATGTCGACCTTGTTCTCGGCAATGAGCTTGCGCGTATTGGCCACGGCCGCGGTGGTGTCGGAGGCGTCGTCCAGCACGATGTAGTTGATCTTCTGGCCGCCGATAGTCTTGGGCATCAGCGCGATGGTGTTCTTCTCGGGAATGCCGAGCGAGGCGGCCGGGCCGGTGGCCGAGAGCGTCACGCCGACGTTCACATCGGCCCATGCCAGGGCGGCAGTGGCGCACAGCGCGGCAATCGCCAGGGGCTTGAAGAATTTCATTTTGGTTTGTCTCCGGGTTGAAAAATCGTTGTTGTGTGTCAGCGCTCGTCGAACGACAGGGTGACGCGTTCGGTCAGGGGGTGCGCCTGGCAGGTCAGCACGAATCCTGCGGCCACTTCATTCTTGTCGAGCGCAAAATTTCTTTCCATGCGGACTTCCCCCTCCACCAGCTTGGCGCGGCAGGTGCCGCACACGCCGGAGGTGCATGAGAACGGCACTTCGAGGCCCGCCGCCGAAGCCGCATCGAGAATGCTCGGCTGGCCTTCGGTAAAGGCGATTTCGCGCTGCAGGCCGTCGCGCACGATGGTGATGCGCGCCTGCTTGGCGTCGCCCGGCAAGGCCTCGTGCACCACTGCGCCCACCTGGCCCGCCGAGGTGGCGGAGGGCAGCGCAACGCCAAAGCGCTCGATGTGGATGCGCTCCTCGGGCACGCCCGCGGCAAGCATCGCAGCCTCGGCCTCGTCGTTCATCTGGAACGGCCCGCAAACGTAGGCGTGGTCGATGCTCCCGGCGGGAACAACCGTCTGCAGAAACTCGCCGATCTTTTCGCGGTTCATCACGCCGTGGCCCAGCGGAGAATCGGTGTGCTCGTCGGAGAACACATGGTGCAGCACCAGCCGCGTCATGTAGCGGTTCTTCAGGTCCTCGATTTCTTCCTTGAACATCGTGGATTGCAGCTGCCGGTTGCCGTAGATCAGCGTGAAGCGGCTGAGCGGCTCGCGCGCCAGCACGGTTTTCATGATGGAGAGAATGGGCGTGATGCCGCTGCCGCCTGCAATACCCACATGGTGCCGCGCGGCGCCGGGTTCGATCGGCACGAAGAAGCGGCCTTGCGGCGCCATCGCCTGCACCGTGTCGCCGGGCTGCAGGTGCGCGTTGATCCAGTTGGAGAAAACGCCGCCGCGCACCTTGCGCACGCCGACGCGCAACTCACCGTCGTCGAGGCCGGCGCAGATCGAATACGAACGGCGCAGGTCCTGCCCGTCGATGTCGCGGCGCAGCGTGAGGTACTGGCCCTGGGTAAAGCCGAAGGTTTCCCGCAGGTCGGCCGGTACTTCGAACGACACGATGACGGCCTCGGCGGTGTCGGGCTCGATCGCCTTCACGCGCAGCGGGTGGAAGAGGGTGCTCATCGCTTTGTCAGATCGGCTTGAAATGTTCGAAGGGTTCGCGGCAAGCCATGCAGCGGTAGAGCGCCTTGCATGCGGTGGAGCCGAAGGCGGAAAGGCGTTCGGTGCGTTCGCTCGCGCAGCGGGGACAGGCGATGCGTTCGCCGCCGGCCATGCGGCCGAAAAGGCGGATGGACATTGCCGTGTTGGCCGCGGCTTCCGGCGTGAGATGCGCGGGCGGTGCGATGCCGTAGGCCTTGAGCTTGGCGCGGCCTTCGTCGCTGATCCAGTCGCTGCTCCAGGCGGGGGCGCGGCGCAGCGTGGCGCGTGCGCGGCCGAGGCCTGCCTGTTCGATGGCGGCGAGCACGTCGTGCTCGATGGCTTCGGTGGCGGGGCAGCCGGAGTAGGTGGGCGTGAGCACGATCTCCAGTCCATCGTCATGCTCGATCACCTCGCGCACGATGCCGAGGTCGCAGACGGACACGGCCGGCACTTCGGGGTCGAGCACCGTATGGAGCACGGCCCACGCCGCATCGACGCGCGATGCGACGGCGTTCACCACACGCCTCCCGGGTAAGAGCGCTGCAGGTGCTGCATCTCGGCGAGGATGTAGCCCATGTGCTCGCTGTGCACGCCCTGCTTGCCGGTGCTGCGAAAGGCGGCTTCCTGCGGCATTGCGAGGCCGGCGGCGTCGAGCACCTGCTGCATCTCGGCGAGCCACGGCTCGCGCAATTCGCTCCACGCCGGGCCAAGGCCGGTAGCACTGGCTGCTTCATCCACCGCGTCGCTCTCGAACAGCTCGGGCATGTAGAGCCAGAGTTGCTTCAGCGCCTTTTCCGTACGGCGGCGCGATTCATCGGTGCCATCACCGAGACGAACCACCCAGTCGCCCGAATGCTGCTGGTGATAGCGCGCCTCCTTCACGGCCTTGCCGGCGATGGCGGCCACCTCGGCATCGCTCGAAGCGGCAAGGCGTTGCCACAGCAGCTTGAGCAGCGTGGCCACCATGGTGTTGCGCACCACGGCAAAGGCGAAGTCGCCGCGCGGAAGCTCGACCAGCGTGAGGTTGAAGTAGTCGCGTTCGTCGCGCAGGTAGGCAAGCTGGTCTTCGTCGTGTTCTCGGCCTTGGCCTTCGAGCTTGCCGGCATGGGTAAGCAGTGCGCGCGCCTGGCCGACCAAGTCGAGCGCAATGTTGGCCATGGCAATGTCTTCTTCCAGCACCGGCGCATGGCCGCACCATTCGCCCAGGCGCTGCGCGAGCACCAGGCAGGTGTCGCCGATGCGCAGCAGGTATTGCACCGTGGGGGTGCGGTTCAGTTCGATAGAGGCTTGCATGCGATCCGCCTACATGTGGTCCACGGACTTGGGCAACGCATAGAAGGTCGGGTGCCGATACACCTTGTCCTCCGCCGGATCGAAGAACATGTCCTTGTCCCCTGGGTCGCTCGCCACGATCTGGTCCGAGCGCACCACCCAGATGCTGCTTCCTTCCTGCCGGCGCGTGTACACGTCGCGTGCCAGCTGGATCGCCATCTTCGGATCGGCCGCGTGCAGGCTGCCGCAATGCTTGTGGTCGAGCCCGGCCTTGCTGCGCACGAACACTTCCCACAGGGGCCACTCTTGTTTCTGTTCGGCGCTCATGCGGCCTCCTTCATCGGTTGCTTGTTGGCGTGGGCCATGGCGGCCTCGCGCACCCAAGCGCCTTCTTCCCAGGCATCGACGCGCGCCTGCAGGCGCTCACGGTTGCAGGGGCCATCGCCGCCCACCACGCGCCAGAACTCGCTCCAGTCGATGGTGCCGAAGTCGTGCGCCTGGCGCTCTTCGTTCCACTTCAGGTCGGGATCGGGCAGGGTCACGCCAAGGATGCGCGCCTGCTCCACGGTGGCGTCGATGAACTTCTGGCGGAGTTCGTCGTTGCTGAAGCGCTTGATGCCCCAGCGCATCGACTGCGCGGAGTTGGGCGACTGGTCGTCCGGCGGGCCGAACATCATGATCGAGGGCCACCACCAGCGGTTGACCGCGTCCTGCACCATCGCCTTCTGCGCATCGGTGCCGTGCGTCATCATCGTGAGCAACGCTTCATAGCCCTGGCGCTGGTGAAAGCTCTCCTCGCGGCAGATGCGCACCATGGCGCGCGCATACGGCGCATACGAGCAGCGGCAGATCGGCACCTGGTTCATGATGGCCGCGCCGTCGACCAGCCAGCCGATGGTGCCCATGTCGGCCCAGGTGAGCGTGGGGTAGTTGAAGATCGAGCTGTACTTGGCCTTGCCGCTGTGCAGCGCATCGAACATCTGGTCGCGCGAGGTGCCCAGCGTTTCGGCGGCGGCGTACAGGTAGAGGCCGTGGCCGCCTTCGTCCTGCACCTTGGCCAGCAGGATGGCCTTGCGCTTGAGCGTGGGCGCGCGGCCGATCCAGTTGCCTTCGGGCAGCATGCCCACGATTTCGGAGTGCGCGTGCTGGCTGATCTGCCGTACCAGCGTCTTGCGGTAGTGCTCGGGCATCCAGTCCTTCGCCTCGATGAACTCGCCGGCGTCGATGCGCTCATCGAAGCGTTCTTCGAGCCGCATTTCGTCGGCAGAGCGCACGGCCTTTTTCTTGCCGTCGTCGCCTGAGTCCTTGCCCATGGTGTCCATTGCCTGGGTGTACATGTGCGTGTCCTTTGTCTGCAAAGAGAATGGAAACGGTGCGCGCGTTCAGCGCGGCCGTGTGTCGATCACGCGGCGGGCCTTGCCGGTCTGCGTGCGTTCGATGGAATCGGGGTCGAACACGCGCACCGTGGTCGAAATGCCGACCAGCGTCTTCACGCGGTCCTGCACCCAGCCGGCGATGGCCTTGCGTTCGGCTTCGTCGACGGCGGCATTGCGATGGTCGAGCTCGCAATGCACCTCGACCTCGTCGAGCAGGCCTTCGCGGCGCACGTGCACCTGGTAGAGGCCCGAAAGGCGCTCGTGCGCCAGCACGACTTCTTCGACCTGCGTGGGAAACACGTTCACGCCGCGGATGATCATCATGTCGTCGCTGCGCCCGACGATCTTGCCCATGCGGCGGAACGATCGCGAGGTGGGCGGCAGCAGGCGCGTGAGGTCGCGCGTGCGGTAGCGCACGATGGGCATGGCCTCCTTGCTGAGCGAGGTGAAGACCAGTTCGCCTTCCTCGCCGTCGGCCTTGAGCTCGCCGGTGTCGGGGTCGATGATCTCGGGGTAGAAGTGGTCTTCCCAGATCACGGGGCCGTCCTTGCTTTCGACGCATTCGCTGGCCACGCCGGGGCCCATCACTTCGGAAAGGCCGTAGATGTCGACCGCGTCCAGGCCGGCCTTGCCTTCGATGTCGCGGCGCATGGCCTCGGTCCAGGGCTCGGCGCCGAAGATGCCGATCTTGAGCGAGCTGTTCTTTGCATCGAGGCCCTGCCGCTCGAACTGCTCGATGATCACCTGCATGTAGCTGGGCGTGACCATGATGATGTCGGGCTTGAAGTCCTGGATCAGCTGCACCTGCTTTTCGGTTTGCCCGCCCGACATCGGGATGACGGTGCAGCCCGCACGCTCGGCGCCGTAGTGGGCGCCGAGGCCGCCGGTGAAGAGGCCGTAGCCGTAGGACACATGCACCATGTCGCCCGGCCGCCCGCCGGCGGCGCGGATGGAACGCGCAACGAGGTCGGCCCAGGTGTCGATGTCCTTGAGCGTGTAGCCCACCACGGTCGGCTTGCCGGTGGTGCCCGACGACGCATGGATGCGCGCCACCTGCGTGCGCGGCACGGCGAACATGCCGAAGGGATAGTTGTCGCGCAGGTCGCTCTTTACGGTGAACGGAAATTTCGACAGGTCGGCGAGGGACTTCAAATCATCCGGATGCACGCCCTTGGCATCGAAGGCCTTGCGGTAGTGCGGCACGTTGTCGTACGCGCGCTGCAGCGTGGCGCGCAGGCGGCTGAGCTGCAGGGCGGCAATTTCGTCGCGGCTCGCGGTTTCGATGGGCTCGAGCTCGCCGGGGGCGGGGTGTCTGGCGGTCATGGTGCGTGTGTCTCCTCAGGCGGCAACGGCGGGGCGGCCCTTGGCGGTGTATGAGCGGCCGCGAAAAATGGCAACGCGCTCGCCGCGCTGGTTGGTGATTTCGGTGTCGTACACGCCGGTGCGCCCGGCCTTCGAAACCTCGAAGCAGCGCGCGGTGAGCACATCGCCTTCGTGTGCCGGTGCAAGGAAGTCGATGGAAAAGCCCGAGGCCACCGTAAGTTCGTTGTACGAGTTGCAGGCGAAGGCAAAGGTGGAATCGGCCAACGTGGCCATGAAGCCGCCGTGGCAGATGGCGTGGCCGTTGAGCATGTCTTGGCGCACCTGCATCTGCAGGGTGGCCTGGCCGGGGGCGACTTCGACGATGCGCATGCCTAGGCCCTTGCTGGCGTTGTCGTTGGCGAACATGCCGTCTCGGACGTGTTCGGCTGTCTTTTGTGGAGTGCGGGAGGTGTCGGTCATCTCAGCGATCCTTGAACACCGGTGCACGCTTGGCACGAAAGGCTTCGACGCCTTCGCGGTAGTCGGCGGCGTTGCCCAGCTCGCGCTGGATGCGTGCTTCTTCGGCGAGTGCCGTGTCCAGGTTCATGTCCTGCGCCGAAGCCATGGCTTGCCGCGTGGCGACCAGGGCGCGGGTCGGCATTGCGGCGAGTTTCGATGCGAGCGAGGCCACTGTGTCGGTCAGTGCCGCGTCGTCCACGCATTGCCATATCAGTCCGATGCGCGCCGCTTCCTCGGCGGGGAGCTTGTCGCCCAGCATCGCGATGCCGAGTGCGCGCGCCGAGCCCACGAGGCGGGGCAGCAGCCAGGTGCCGCCCGTGTCGGGCACGAGGCCGATCTTGGTGAAGGCCTGGATGAAGCTGGCCGAGCGCGCGGCCACGACGAGGTCGCAGCACAGCGCGAGGTTGGCGCCCGCGCCGGCGGCCACGCCGTTGACGGCGGCCACCACCGGCACCGGCATCGAACGCAGGCGCGCGACGAGTGGCGCGTAGTAAGTGGAGATGACGTGGCCCAGGTCCTTGGGAGCGGCGCCGGGCGTGGGGTCGGGCGCGACGGAGGGGTCGGCCAGGTCCTGCCCGGCGCAGAAGGCGCGGCCGGCGCCCGTGAGCACCACGCAGCGCACGCTGTCGTCCGTGGCGGCGAGCTCAAGCGCTGCCATCAACTCGGCATGCATTTCCGTCGTGAAGCTGTTGAGCGCGGCGGGGCGGTTGAGGCTCAACGTGCGCACGGCGCCGGCATTACCGGTGAGAACTAAAGGTTCTGGCATGGGCTTGTCTCTCATCCTTGTTTTGGCGGAATCGGCATGCAAACACTATTGACCGACCGGACGGTAGATTTTAGGATCGACCTTGAATCCGGCACAAGCGGGGTTGATTCAGGGCAAACCCTGAGCCCCTGAAAAAAGGAGACAGACCGAATGCCCAGCTATTCCATCGACGGCGTCATACCCGTCGTCGACCCCACCGCCTATGTGCATCCCAGTGCCGTATTGATCGGCGACGTGATCGTTGGCGCCAACTGCTATGTGGGCCCGTGCGCGAGCCTGCGCGGCGACTTCGGGCGCATCGTGCTGGAGGAGGGCTCCAACGTGCAGGACCATTGCTGCATCCATGGCTTTCCGGACCAGGACACGGTGGTCGAGGTCAACGGCCACATCGGCCACGGGGCAATCCTCCACAGCTGCATCGTGCGGCGCGATGCGCTCGTGGGCATGAACGCGGTCGTGATGGACGAGGCCGAGATCGGCGAGCAGGCGATCGTGGCGGCCTGCGCCTTTGTGCCGGCCGGCATGAAGGTGCCCGCGCGGTCGCTGGTGGCCGGCATTCCCGCCAAGGTGAAGAAGATGCTGAGCGAGGAGGAAATTGCCTGGAAGCTCGAGGGCACGCAGACCTACCAGGCGTTGACGGTTCGCAGCCTTGCCAGCCTGCACGAGGTGGTGCCGCTGCGGCAGATGGAGCCCGATCGCCCGCGCCTGCCTGCCACTGACGTGCGTTCGCTGATTGCGACCCGGCGCGGGTAGCCGGCGCGCTTCATGCAAGATTGCGGGTTGCCCGCAACTCCAATCAAGGAAGAAAGAAGACCCGATGCCGCGTGGAAGATCCGCCACCTATGACGACCAGCGCGAGTTCATCCTCGCGCAGGCCGCCCAACTGTTCGCGCGCCGCGGCTATCCCGCCACCTCGATGAACCAGGTGGCCGAAGCCTGCAACCTCTCCAAGGCCACGCTCTATCACTACTACAAGGACAAGAGCAGCCTGTTGATCAGCATCGCCGAGACGCACGTGTCGAAGCTGGCCGCGCTGGTGGCCGAGGAAGAAGCGTCGACGCACACCGATGAAGAGCGGCTGCGCCGCTTCATCTACCGCATCGTCGAGGAATATGCCGGCGCGCAGGACGCGCACCGCGTGCTGACCGACGACGTGCGCTTTCTCGAAGAGGAAGACCGCGAGCGCGTGCTCGACAAGGAGCGCGAGGTGGTCGCGGGCTTTGCGCGCGCCGTGTCGGCGCTCAGGCCCGGCGCGCCGAGCGACGACCTCGCCAAGCCGCTGACCATGCTGCTGTTCGGCATGATCAACTGGATGTTCACCTGGATGAAGCCCGATGGAAAGCTCGACCACGCGGCGATTGCGCCGATCGTGGCCGACTTGTTCCTGGGCGGCATCGGCGCGGTGAAGTCGCCGGACCAATCCGCGATGGCCGCGCGGGCCGATCAGGCCGTCGCCAGGTAGCGCGCGGCCGGCTTGCTGGTCTGCGAAGCGCCGAACAGCTTGGCGCTCGCGTCAGTAAAGCCCGTGAGCAGGGCGGCGTCGTTCACCGACGGCAGCGTGATCGCCTCGCCCAGGTCGAGGCCGGCCAGCGCGGCGTCCACGCAATCTTCGGCCTGCATGACCGTACCTTCGGCCAGCGCCGACACCGGCACGCCGGAGAGCTCCCAGATGTCGGTGGCCGTGGCGGCCGGCAGCACCAGCTGCACCTTCACGCCGGTGCCCGCCACCTCTTCCTGCAGACCGCGCGTGAACGCGACCACAAAAGCCTTGGTGCCGCTGTAGATGCTGCTGATCGGCAGCGTGTAGAAGCCGAGCACTGAGCCGATGTTCACCAGCGTGCCGCGGTTGCGCGCCTTGAAGGCGGTCAACGCGGCATGGCTCAGGTGAGCGAGGGCGTTGATGTTCACGTCGAGCATGCTCTGCAGCTGCGCGCTCGTGGTCAGCGCGACGGGGGCAAGCGTCGAGAGGCCGGCGTTGTTGATCAGCAGCGTGATCGATGGATCGGCGGCAACGGCCTTGGACACGCGCTCGAGGTCGCCGGCGGCGGCCAGGTCGGCCGCGAGCGTTTGCACCTTGACGCCATATTTGGCGCGCAGGCCCGCTGCGACTTCTTCCAGCAGGTCGGCGCGGCGCGCCACCAGCAGCAGGTCGTGGCCGCGGCGGGCCAGGCGGTCTGCGTAGATCTTGCCGAGGCCGGCCGAGGCGCCGGTGACGACGGCGGTGCCGAGGGTTGCTTGTTCGCTCATTTCGAATCCGTTCAAAAGGTAGGTTGGAAAGGGTTGTCCTGCTGCAAGCATGATGACCATCATGTTTGAGGTGTCGAAGCATGATGGGTATCATGCTTAGCGTCAAGCCATGCCTTGAAGTACCCCGGAACAGAAAGAGGTCACATGCGATACCCCGCAGCGGAAACCGCCGAAAAGCACCAGAAGATCCTTGCCGAGGCCTCGCGCCTTTTCAAGGAGCGCGGCTTCGACGGCGTGAGCGTGAGCGAGATCATGAAAGCCACCGGGCTCACGCACGGCCCGTTCTACAACCACTTCGCCTCGAAGGAAGCGCTGATGGCGGAGTGCATCGTCCATGCGGGGGATGCCGCGCTTGCCCATCTGGATGAGGCCGCACAAACGCCCGAAGGCATGCGCGGCTATGTGCGGAGCTACCTGAGCCGCGAGCACCGCGACAGCCGCGCCGGCGGCTGCCTCGTGGCGGCATTTGCCGCGCACGCCGGCCAGCCGGGGAGCGAGCAAGCCATCGGTGCGCCGCTGACGGCCTACTTCAAGGTGCTGATCGAGCGGTTCGCGAGCAAGTTTCCATGGCGGTCGAAGAAGAACGCCCGCGGCGACGCGATCCGCATCCTGGCGTCGATGTACGGCGGCGTGGTGCTGGCCCGCGCCATGGACGACGAGGCTTTGTCCGAAGAAATCTTGCGAGAAGTGCTCGCTGGCCTGCCGGCCGCCGCCAAGGCCGGAGCTAAAGAATCCGGTTGAACCAGAGCAGCGAGAGCCCCGCCGACAGCAGCGTGAGAATGGCCGCGCCCAACGCGAAGAGCGCCGATATCTCGGTTTCCTTCTTCTCCACGGTGAGCTTGGAGCTCAGCGTTTCATATACCTTCTTCAGGTCGGCGGCGGTGCCCGCGTAGAAGTACTCGGCATTGGTCTTGTTGGCCACGGCCTTGAGCGTTTCTTCGTCGAGCCGCACGCGCATTGACCAGCCTTCGAAGCCGATGGTTTCGCCGTCGACCGTGCCCACGCCCACCGTGTAGATGCGCACGCCGCGGTCGGCCGCCGCCTTGGCTGCATCGAGCGGGTCGACGCCGGTGGTGCGCTGGCCGTCGGTCAGCATGATGACCGCGGCAGAGGTGTAGGAACCCGGCGCCACGGGCGTGAACTCCTTGGCCTGCTTTTCGGTCTGGTCGATGGGCGTGCCGCGCTGGCGGCTGGGTGCGCTGAACTGCGAAACGTCGATGCCGGCGTCGGGGAACAGCGTGGCGAGCGACACCACGATGGCATTGCCGGTGGCCGTGGCGCGCTGCAGCTGGAAGCTGTCGATCGCGGTGATCAGGTCGTCGTGGTTGGTGGTGGGCAACTGCGCCACCTGCGCACTGCCTGCAAAGGCCACGATGCCCACCTTTACATGGCGCGGCAGGTCCTTGATGAAGCTCTTGGCGGCTTCCTGCGCGGCCACCAACCGGTTGGGCAGCACGTCGGCCGCGCGCATGCTGCCGGACACGTCCATCGCAAGGATGATGGTCTGCTGGTTCGAAGGCAGCAGCACCACCGCCATCGGCCTTGCAGCAGCCACAAGCATCGCGGCCATGGCCAGCAGAAAGAGGAGCGGCGGAATATGCCGCCTGACGCTCTGGCCGGCGCCCATGGCCTCGCGCACGATCGAGAGGCTGGCATAGCGCACCGCCAGCTTCTTCTTGCGGCGAATGAGCCAGATGTAGAGCAACACCAGCAGCGGCAAGGCCGCCAGCAACCAGAGGAATTGAGGCCAGAGAAATGTCATGCTGCCACCGCCTTCATGCTGCCCGAGCCGATGCGCGTGCGGCGCTTGCGCATGTCGGCAAAACGAACGATGGCTTCCACCAGGTCGTCGCTGGTCGAAAGCTCGAGTGCATCGACGCCGGCCTTTGCGAGCGAGGCGCGCAGCGTGGCTTCGCGCTCGGCTGCCAGGCGGGCGAAGCGCTTGCGAAAACCGGCATCATGGGTGTCGACCCATAGCTGCTCGCCGGTTTCGGCATCGCGCAGCGGCACCAGGCCCAGGTCGGGCAGCTCGAGCTCGAGCGGGTCGAACAGGCGCACGGCAATCACTTCATGCCGCTGCACGAGTTGGCCGAGCGGGCGCTCCCAGCCGGGCTCGCTCAAGAAGTCGGACACCACGAACACGGTGGAGCGGCGCGGCATCAGCGTAGCGGCCGACTTCAGCAGGTCGGCGAGGCGCGTCATGCCTTTTTGCGTGGGCGCCTTCTCGATCTTGTCGGCGCGGCGTTCCATGGCGTGCAGCAGGTGCAGCACGTGCCGGCGGCCGCTGCGCGGCGGAATCACCGCTTCGAGGTCGCTCCCGTAGACCAGCGCGCCCACCCGGTTGCCGTGGCGCGTGAGCAGGCGCGCGAGCACGCCGACAAAGCCGGCCGAGATCTCGCGCTTGGCCTTGAGGCCGGAACCGAAGTCGACCGAGCGGCTCAGGTCGAGCACGAACCACGCGGACATCTCGCGGTCTTCGGTGAACACGCGCACGTGCGGTACCTGCAGCCGCGCTGTGACGTTCCAGTCGATGTGGCGCACGTCGTCATGGTGCTGGTATTCGCGCAGGTCGGCCAGGTCGAGCCCGGTGCCGCGCATCAGCGTGCGGTAGTCGCCCTGCAGCAAGCCGTCGAGGCGACGGATGACGGTCCATTCGAGCCGGCGCAGCGCGCGTTCCGCTCCGCCGGCCTGTGCATTGAGCCGTTCGTCGTTTGCGGCCGCGGGGGCCTTACGCCACCAGCTTTTCATGTTCAAGAGGTTTGGGAGGAGCGGGAACGGCCTTCATGATCTTCTCGATCAGGCCGTCGGGTGTGAGGCCTTCGGACAGGCCTTCGTAGGAAAGCGTCACGCGGTGGCGCAGCACGTCGGGCACCAGCGCGGTCATGTCTTCAGGCAGGGCGTAGCTGCGGCCGCGCAGGAGCGCAAGCGCGCGTGCGCCTTCGGTGAGGCTGATGCTCGCGCGCGGGCTGGCGCCGAAGGTGATGAACCGGTGCATGTCCTTCAGGCCGTGCTTGTCGGGCGTGCGCGTGGCCGATACGAGCTTTACCGCGTACTGGATGAGCGACGGGTCGACATACACGCGCCGCGCCTCGGCCTGCAGGGCCGCCAGCTGCTCGGTGGTGGCCACCGGATTGACCTCGACCATGGTGCCGATCACGCGCTGCACGATGACGAACTCTTCCTCGTCGCTCGGGTAGTCGACCAGCACTTTCATCATGAAGCGGTCGACCTGTGCCTCGGGCAGCGGATAGGTGCCCTCGGTTTCGATGGGGTTCTGCGTGGCCATGACGAGAAACGGGCGCGGCACCCTGTGCGTTTCGCCCGCAATGGTGACCTGCCGCTCCTGCATTACTTCGAGCAGCGCGCTCTGCACCTTGGCCGGCGCGCGGTTGATTTCGTCGGCCAGCAGCAGGTTGGCGAACACCGGGCCGAGCGAAGTGCTGAACTCGCCCGTCTTCTGGTTGTAGATGCGCGTGCCGACCAGGTCGGCCGGCACCAGGTCGGGCGTGAACTGGATGCGCTTGAACTGGCCGCGCACCGTGTCGGCCAGCGTCTTGATGGTGAGGGTTTTCGCAAGACCCGGCACGCCTTCGACCAGCAGGTGGCCGCCCGCGAGCATGGCCACCATCACGCGCTCCAGGAAGCGATCCTGGCCCACCACGACGCGCTTGACCTCGTAGAGGATCTGCTCCATCAGCTCGGCCGTCGCGGAAGACGTGGAAAAGGGGGTCTCGGTGCTCATGCGATGGCCTCTCTGTAATCAATCGAAAGCATGGGTCGGTCCTCCGTCAGGCTGCTAGAACGGCGGCGAGCCAGCGGCGGAGGCTGCGTTCTCGATGGGCACGGCAAACCCGATGCCTATGAAAGTGCGCTGCTGCGTAGGGTTGAGGATGGCGGTGACGATGCCGAGCACCTCGCCGTCCATGTTGATCAGCGGGCCGCCCGAATTGCCGGGGTTGGCCGCCGCGTCGAACTGGATCAGGTTGCCCAGCTCCTGCTTGCCCTCGGGCGAGCGGAACGAGCGCTTCAGGCCCGACACCACGCCCGCCGACACCGAAGGACCGATGCCGAACGGAAAGCCAACCGCGGCCACCTGGTCGCCGGATTGCAGGTCGGCCGTCGAGCGCATCACGGCGGGAATCAGGTCGTCGGGAATCTTCTGCGCCTGCAGCACCGCAAGATCGTTCTCGGGCTGCACGCCGGTGATGGTGGCCACGGCTTCGAGGCCATCGGAGAAAGTGACCTTGATGGTCTCGGCGCCGGCCACGACGTGCAGGTTGGTGAGGATGACGCCCTTGTCGACGATGACCACGCCAGTGCCCACGCCGCGTTCGGTTTCGCCCGGCGGCGGGTCGGCTTCGGGCGGCTTGCCCTTCGCAAGATTGCGCCCGCGCTTCTGGGTCTTGGCCTCGGGAGTGGCTTTTTCGGGGCCGTAGCCGACCACGCGAACCACCGAAGGCCGCACGATCTCGGCCGCCTTGGCGGCGGGCGAGGGCAGCGTGTTGGTCTGCAGCGTGCGCAGCACGGCCGAGTCGATGTCTTTCTGCGTGAGTGCCCGGGCGCCTTGGCGCGGCCACCATGCACTGCCGACCGCAATGGCGCACAGCACCACCAAGAACGCAAAACTGCGCCGGCCAGGCTGCCAGCGCGGCTTGCCTTGCGGCGGAGAAACGGGTGAATCCGGCGGCGCGCCATTGCCTCCGCCTTCGGGCGATGGCACGGCCTGATCGGCGGCCGCGGAATCGGCCGCCTGAGGCAGCGTGCGGGGCGAACGGCTGTAGAAGGCGGGCCTGCGCATCGAAACACCTCCGGCAAGGGATGACGGGTGAGGGGTTCACAGTAGCACGCTTTCTTCTGCCTTGCATCCCTTCGGGCATCATCTCGGCATGGCTGTATTCATCGACACCCACTGCCATCTGGACGCGCCCGAATTCGGTGCGGAAATGCCGCTCATCCGGGCCCGCGCTGCGGAACGGGGCGTGGCGCTGTGCGTCATTCCGGCGGTTGCCGCCTTCAACTTTGCAACCGTGCGTGAGCTGGCGCACGTGCAGAGCGACGCTTATGCATTGGGAATCCACCCGCTGTGCACCGGCAATGCGCAAGAGGCCGACCTGGAGGCGCTCGATGCCGAGCTCTCAACGCGCCGAGGCGACCCACGGCTGGTTGCGGTCGGCGAGATCGGCCTCGACTACTTCGTGGATGGTCTGGACAGCGACAAGCAGCAGCACTTTTTTCACACTCAGTTGCAACTCGCGCGCAAGCACGACCTGCCGGTGCTCATTCATGTGCGCCGCTCGGTCGACAAGGTGCTCAAGCATTTGCGGCAGACAGCGGGCGGCAAGCCGTGGCGGGGCATTGCCCATGCGTTCAACGGCAGCGAGCAGCAGGCCAAGGCCTGCATCGACATCGGCCTGAAGCTGGGATTCGGCGGCGCGGTGACCTTCGACCGCGCGCTGCAGCTGCGGCGGCTGGCGGCCACCTTGCCGCTCGAATCGATGGTGATGGAAACCGATGCACCCGACATCCAGCCGCACTGGATCTACCGCACCCAGGCCCAGCGCGCGGCCGGTGAAGCACAGGGGCGCAACGAGCCCGGCGAACTGCCGCGCATCGCCGAAGTGGTGGCGCAATTGCGCGGCATCGGCGTCGATGAACTGGCCGAGGCCACGACCCGGAATGCGCTGGAAGCCATGCCGCGGCTCGAAAGCCTTCTTTCCTTGTCGGAGCGCAGGCCGCAGCGCACGTAGGCCGATGTCCCGAGTTGCGTTTGCGCAAGCGGAGGCTCCTTTTTTACTGTCATCCTCGGTGTTCGAAGTGGCGTTGTTTGTTCAGTGGCAAGTTCGTCACTCCGACACTTCATCCAAAAAGGAGTCTTTACATGACCACATCTTTCGTTCGCACCGTGCCCGTCGTGCTGGCCCTCGCGCTTGCTTCCATCGGCGTGTCCGCCGTGGCTCAAACCGCGACAACCGCCGCGCCCGCAACGACCACCGCCGAGCCCACCACCACCGAAAAGGTGAAGGAAGCCGGCAGGGACGCAGTCGATGCGACCAAGACCACCACCAAGAAGGCCGTGAACGCCACCGAACGCGGCACCAAGAAGGCATGGGACGCCACCAAGCGCACCACCAAGAAGGCCACCAACGCCACCAAGAACGTGGCCGCCAAGACGGGCGACGCGGTTGAAACCGCCGGCCACAAGACGGCCGACGGCATGCGCAGCACCGGCAAGGCTATCGGCGAAAAGGTGCCCGGCACCGCCGAACACGAAGCCGCCAAGAAATAACCGGCACTCGCCTTTCGCACAACCCGCTTCGGCGGGTTTTTTCATGGGCGATCGAAAGCGCCGACAGTGCCAAGATAGAGGCTGTTCATGAAACCACCGACCCCTCCCGATACCTCGAGCGCAGTGCTCACAGGCCTGGCGCCCGTCGTCTCGCCGGACACCGTGGTGCTGATCCTCGGAAGCTTCCCGGGCGTTCGATCGCTCGAGCAGCAGCAGTACTATGCGCATCCGCAAAATCAGTTCTGGAAAATCTTGCAAGCCGTTTGGCCCCGACACCCGCTCCCGATGGGCGCAGACAGCTATCCCGAAAAGAAGAAGTGGCTGCTCGCGCGCGGGCTGGGCGTGTGGGACGTGTATGCGGCCTGCGAGCGCGAGGGCAGCCTTGATTCGGCCATTCGCGCACCCGTAGCCAACGACATAGCCGGCCTGCATCTGCCGAAGCTTGCCGCCATTGCCCACAACGGCGGCGAAAGCTTCAAGCATGCGCGCCACACGCGCACCCTGGGCGTGCCGGTCTACCAGCTGCCTTCCACCAGCCCCGCCAATGCGTCGTGGAGCTTCGAGCGCAAGCTCGCGGCCTGGCGCGAGGTCTTCGACGCCCACCAACTCATCTGATGGCCACGAGCAAAACCCCCGTCCTTCCTGAAGTCAATTTTTCCGACTGGGGCGATATCCGCTACCTGCACCTTGGCACCGAATGGGTCCAGGGCTCGATGAAGCTCGATGCGCCGTTCGAGATCGAGCTCGAATACGTGCAGCGCATGATGGCCTGGCTGCTGTTCGCCGACGCGAAAAGCGTGGCAAGCCGCCACGCGATGCAGCTCGGCCTCGGCGCGGCCACGCTCACCAAGTTTTGCCGCAAGACCTTGCGCATGCGCACCACGGCCATCGAGCTGAACCCGCAGGTGGTGTCGGCTTGCCGCGGCTGGTTCAAGCTGCCGGCGGACGACCCAAAGCTGCGCGTGGTCATTGCCGATGCGGCGCTCGAAATCCGCAAGCCCGAATGGCAGGGCACGGTGGACGCATTGCAGGTGGACCTGTACGACCATGAGGCCGCGGCGCCCGTGCTCGACAGCGAAGACTTTTATGCCGATTGCCGCGCATTGCTCACCGAAGACGGCTGCATGACGGTCAATCTCTTTGGCCGCTCGTCGAGCTACGAGCGCAGCCTCGAAAAAATTGCCGGCGCGTTCTGTGCCGATGCGGTGTGGGCCTTCAAGCCGACGCGCGAAGGCAACACGGTGGTGCTGGCGCAGCGCACGCCAAGCCGCCCGAAGCGCGAAGCCCTTGCCGAGCGCGCCCAAACGATCCAGACTCGATGGGGCCTGCCCGCGCCTAAATGGCTGCGTGTGTTCAAACCGCTGAATCCCACTCTCACCCGACCTTCCGGCTCATGAGCGCTGTTCCCGCTGCTTCCGCATCCAAACCTTCGCCTGCCCGCCACGAGGGCCCGCTCGACCTGCGCCGTTTGATCGAATGGCTTGCCGCCGACGGCGTGATCTCGCCGGTGGAGGCCAAGCGCACCATTGCGCGCTGCGCCCAGGCCGAAAGCCGGCAGGCGCCGCTGGTGCGGCTTGCCAACGTGGCCATGACGCGCGAAAGCGACGGCAAGCCGCTCGACCTTGAAATGCTCACGCAATGGCTCGCCGGCCGTGCGGGGCTCAGCTACCTGCGCATCGATCCGCTCAAGGTCGACGTGGGCAAGGTGGCCGACACCATGAGCGCGGCCTATGCCGAGCGCCACAAGGTGCTGCCGGTGCAGGTGCTGCCCACCGAGGTGGTGGTGGCCACGGCCGAGCCGTTTCTCACCGACTGGATTGCGGAGGTGGAGCGCCAGGCACGCCGCACCGTGCGCCGCGTGGTGGCCAACCCGACGGACATCCAGCGCTACACGGCCGAATTCTTTGCGCTCGCCAAGTCGGTGCGCGCGGCGCAGAAGGCCGGCGGCAACACCGGCGGCGCGAGCTTCGAGCAGCTGGTGGAGCTGGGCAAGAGCACCAAGCAGCTCGACGCCAACGACCAGAGCGTGGTGCAGGTGGTCGACTGGCTGTGGCAATACGCGTTCGACCAGCGCGCGAGCGACATCCACCTGGAGCCGCGCCGCGAGCAGGGCGTGATCCGCTTTCGCATCGATGGCATCCTGCATCCGGCCTACCAGATGCCCATGGGCGTGATGAATGCGATGGTGTCGCGCATCAAGCTGCTGGGACGCATGGACGTGGTCGAAAAGCGCCGGCCGCTCGACGGCCGCATCAAGACCCGCAACATGCGCGGCGATGAAGTCGAAATGCGGCTTTCCACCTTGCCGACCGCTTTCGGCGAGAAGATGGTGATGCGGATCTTCGACCCCGACACGGCCGTGAAGGATCTCGACGCGCTCGGCTTTTCGCAGCATGACGCGCACCGCTGGGAGCAACTCGTCACGCGGCCCAACGGCATCATTCTGGTGACCGGCCCCACGGGCTCCGGCAAGACGACCACGCTGTACTCCACGCTCAAGCGCGTGGCGACCGAAGAGGTCAACGTGAGCACGGTCGAAGATCCGATCGAAATGATCGAGCCCTCGTTCAACCAGACGCAGGTGCAGCCGCAGTTGGACTTCGGGTTTACCGAAGGCCTGCGCGCGCTGATGCGGCAGGATCCGGACATCATCATGGTCGGCGAAATCCGCGACCTGGCCACGGCCGAGATGGCCGTGCAGGCCGCGCTGACCGGTCACCTGGTGTTCAGCACGCTGCACACGAATGACGCGCCGAGCGCCATCACGCGGTTGATGGAACTCGGCGTGCCTTCGTACCTCATCAACGCCGTGATGCTCGGCGTGCTGGCGCAGCGGCTGGTGCGCACGCTGTGCCCCAACTGCAAGCAGCCCGACGACACGGTCACGCGCGAGAAGCTCGAAGCCATCGTCAAGCCATGGCAGATCACCGGTTCGGTGCGCGCCTACAAGCCCGTGGGCTGTGTCGATTGCCGCATGACGGGCTATATGGGCCGCATGGGACTGTACGAACTGCTGAGTATCAGCGAAGACTTCAAGAGCCAGGTCAACAAGGAGCCCAACCTGGCCGGGCTGCGGCGGCAGGCGGTGATCGACGGCATGCGGCCGTTGCGCCTGGCGGGCGCGCTGCGCGTGGCCGAGGGCGTGACGACGGTCGAAGAAGTCCTGAGCGCGACGCCGCCCCTGGAATGAGCCCCGGCGGAGCCGGTTTTCCGGCGTTCCGCGAATTTGCACGGTGAAGTCTTTCGGGTTATCCCTAGGCCTTTCGTTAGTGGAATCCACATCGGCCTGACCACTGGCTGACTCGACAATCCGGCATCGAAATTTGTTCGAGGAGACTGTTCGTGAAAATCAAGAGTCAGAAAGACTTTTTCTCGGGCCTGATGTTTACGGTAGTGGGCGCGGCGTTCGCATGGGGCGCCACCACCTACAGCGTAGGCACCGGCGCCCGCATGGGTCCGGGTTACTTCCCGTTGATGCTGGGCATCCTGATGGCCGTCATCGGCCTGGGGATCATGTTCAGCGGCCTGACCGTTGAAACCACCGACGGCGAAAAGATCGGCAAGTGGGCCTGGAAGCAGGTGATCTTCATCCTGGGCGCCAACGTCGCCTTCGGCATCTTGCTCGGCGGCCTGCCGAGCCTCGGCGTGCCGGCCATGGGAATGATCATCGCGATCTACGCGCTCGTGCTCATCGCCAGCCTTGCAGGCCACGAGTTCAAGCTGCCTACCGTGCTGATCCTGGCCACCGTGCTGGCCGTCGGCAGCTACGTTGCATTCATCTGGGCGCTCAAGCTGCAGATCCAGGTCTGGCCGACCTTCATCACCGGTTGAGAAGAAAGCTGCTCACATGGAATTGTTTGACCACCTCTCGATGGGTTTTGGCGTTGCCTTTACCTTCACGAACCTGCTGTACTGCCTTGGCGGCTGTATCCTGGGCACGCTGATCGGCGTGCTGCCGGGCATCGGCCCGGTTGCGACCATCGCAATGCTGCTGCCCGCCACGTACGCGCTGCCGCCCGTGTCGGCGCTGATCATGTTGGCCGGTATCTACTACGGCGCGCAATACGGCGGCTCCACCACCGCAATTCTGGTGAACCTGCCGGGCGAATCTTCGTCGGTGGTAACCGTGATCGACGGCTACCAGATGGCGCGCAAGGGCCGTGCAGGTCCGGCGCTCGCCGCGGCGGGCCTGGGTTCGTTCTTTGCCGGTTGCGTCGGCACCCTGATCCTGGCTGCCTTTGCGCCGCCGCTCACCGAGCTGGCCTTCAAGTTCGGCCCCGCCGAATACTTTTCGCTGATGATCCTGGGCCTGATCGGCGCCGTGGTGCTGGCTTCGGGCTCGCTGCTCAAGGCCATCGGCATGATCGTGCTGGGCCTGCTGCTGGGCCTGGTGGGCACCGACGTGAACTCGGGCGTGGCACGCTACAGCTTCGACGTGCCGGAACTGACCGACGGCATCGGCTTCGTGGCCATTGCCATGGGCGTGTTCGGCTACGGCGAAATCATTGCCAACCTTTCGCGCCCCGACGACGAGCGTGAAGTGTTCACCGCCAAGGTTTCGGGCCTGTTCCCGACCAAGGAAGACTTCAAGCGCATGATCCCGGCCGTGCTGCGCGGCACGGCACTGGGTTCGTCGCTCGGCATCCTGCCGGGTGGCGGTGCGTTGCTGTCGGCCTTCGCGGCCTACACGATCGAGAAGAAGACCAAGCTGCATCCGGGCGAAGTACCGTTCGGCAAGGGCAACATCCGCGGCGTGGCAGCTCCTGAAGCGGCCAACAACGCAGGTGCGCAAACCTCGTTCATTCCGCTGCTGACGCTGGGTATTCCGCCCAACGCGGTGATGGCGCTGATGGTGGGCGCAATGACGATCCACAACATCCAGCCGGGCCCGCAGGTGATGACCAGCAACCCCGAGCTGTTCTGGGGCCTGATCGCCTCGATGTGGCTCGGCAATGCAATGCTCGTGATCCTGAACCTGCCGCTGATCGGCATGTGGATCAAGCTGCTGACGGTGCCTTACAAGTTCCTGTTCCCCGCAATCGTGCTGTTCTGCGCCATTGGCGTGTACTCCACGAACAACAACACGTGGGACATCTGGATGGTCGGTATCTTCGGCTTCGTGGGCTACACCTTCTTCAAGCTGGGATGCGAGCCTGCGCCGTTGCTGCTGGGCTTCATCCTGGGGCCGATGATGGAAGAAAACCTGCGCCGTTCGCTGCTGCTCTCGCGCGGTGACTGGAGCGTTTTCGTCACCCGTCCGATCTCGCTCGGACTGCTGCTCGCCGCTGCACTGCTGCTGGTGATCGTGCTGTTGCCGGCGGTGAAGGCGAAACGCGAAGAAGCTTTCGTCGAAGACTGAGTTCCGTCTTACGGCTTTATTCAAACGGCGCCTTTTGGGCGCCGCTTTTATTTGTGCTTTGTTTTGGGCGTTGCTTCAGGGCGCGTGCAAAGGCCACCGGGTACTCCCCTCCGCGAATGTCCCCCGGGGCTGCGCCCCTCCTCCTTTATTTCGCTGCGCGG
>NZ_JBBCBO010000018.1:0-118127 GCF_037203865.1 Variovorax sp. CCNWLW186
CTGGTACCTGGAGCGCACGGTGCACTACATCGGGCGGGTGGGGCTGGACTATGTGAAGAAGAAGATCCTGGAAGACGCCGAAGGCCGCAAGGCGCTGTGGGAGCGGCTGCAGTTCGCGCTGGACGGGGAGCCGGATCCCTGGTTCGAGTCGAGCCAAGCGCAGGTGGATGTGCGGCAGTTCACGCCGCTCACGGTGTAGGCGGGGAAGCTACTTGAAAAGACGACTCTTCATCGCTTCTTCCGCGCTTGCCGCGGTGGGTGCCCACGCGCAGGTGGCCGACCTCAACGACGCCATCAACAAGGCGGGCCGCCAGCGCATGCTGTCGCAGCGCGCGAGCAAGGCTTATCTCGCGCTGGCGCAGAAAGTGGAAACGCGCAGCGCGCAGCAAGTGCTCGACAAATCGATTGCACTGTTCGAAAGACAGCTGACCGAGCTCAAGGCCTTCGCACCGAGCCCCGCTATCCGCGGCACCTATGACGCGCTCGACGGCGCATGGAGCGAATTCAGGCGCGAGCTCACCGGCCCTTCGCTCGGCAAGGAAGAGGCCGCCCGCATCGTCAAGCTCGATGCCGCCGTGCTCGCGCTTGCAAACCAGGGCACCACGCAGTACGAAACCGCCTCGGGCAAGCCGGTGGGCCGGCTGGTCAATATCGCCGGCCGGCAGCGCATGCTGTCCCAGCGCATGGCCAAGTTCTACCTGGCCGGCGCGATGCAGATCGACGCCACTGGCAGCACGGCAGAAATTGCAAAGGCGCGCGGCGAATTCCTTGCCGCGCTCGAAACCCTGCGCAACGCGCCTGAAGCCACCGCGCAGATCCGCCAGGAACTGGTGCTGGCCGACGCGCAGTGGATGTTCTTCAACCGCGGCCTCCAGCGCCTCGAAGGCGCGGCAACCTCACCCGCCCTGATGTCCGACGTGTTCGTGGCCAGCGAGAACCTGCTGGCCATCATGGACCGCGTGACCGGCCTGTATTCCGACCTCAAAACCTAGAGACCCCACCATGAGCGAATGGAAAGCCATCTGCCGTATCGACGACATCCCCGTGCTGGGCGCCCGCCGCGTGGCGCGCCCCGTGGGTGTGGCCGTCGCCGTGTTCCGCAATTCAGAAGACCAGGTGTTCGCGCTGCTCGACCGTTGCCCGCACAAGGGCGGCCCATTGAGCCAGGGCATCGTGTTCGGTACCAGCGTGGCCTGCCCCCTGCACAACTGGGCCATCGGGCTGGACGACGGCTGCGCCAAGTCGCCTGACGAAGGATGCACGCCCAAGTTCGCGGTGAAGGTCGCCGAGGGCGTGGTGCATCTGGATGCGGAAGAACTCAAGACGCATGCGATCGACTTGGCACCGCCCCGCGCCGGCCCCGGCGCCGCAACGGCCGGCAAGCTGGGCGACGAGACCTTCGACGTGCAGGCGCCGCACGGCAGCTAGGCGCACAACCAAGGCACGACCCATGGAAGAAACTCGCTCCACCTGCCCCTACTGCGGCGTGGGCTGCGGTGTGATCATCGAGTCCGACGGCGCGCAGATCACCGGCGCGCGCGGGGACCCCGACCACCCGGCCAACTTCGGGCGCCTTTGCACCAAGGGCTCCACGCTGCACCTCACGGCAACGGCCACGGTCACGCGCCAGACCCGGTTGCTGCACCCGATGCAGCGTGCCGCGCGCGGCGCCGAGCCAGCACCCGTGGCGTGGAACACCGCGCTCGACGGCGCGGTCGACAAGTTCGCGCAGGTGATTCGCGACCACGGGCCCGACGCCGTGGGCTTCTATGTGTCGGGCCAACTGCTCACCGAGGACTACTACGTCTTCAACAAGCTCGCCAAGGGTTTGATCGGCACCAACAACATCGACACCAACTCACGCCTGTGCATGAGCAGCGCGGTGGCCGGCTACAAGCAGACGCTGGGCGCCGATGCGCCGCCCGCCTGCTATGACGACCTGAAGCATGCCGAGTGCCTTTTCATCGTGGGCAGCAACGCCGCTTGGGCGCACCCGATTCTTTTTCGCCGCATCGAGGACGCGAAGGCCGCCAACCCGGGCATGAAGATCATCGTGGCCGATCCGCGCCGCACCGACACGGTGGAAATTGCCGACCTGTTCCTGCCCATCCAGCCCGGCACCGATGTCATGCTGTTCAACGGCATGCTGCACCTGATGCTGTGGGAAGGCTGGACCGACAACCGCTACATCGCGGCCCACACCACCGGCTTCGATGCATTGAAGGCCACGGTGCGCGAATGCACGCCCGACAAGGTGGCGCAGATCTGCGGCATCTCCAAGGACGACCTGCTTGCCGCTGCGCGCATGTTCGCGACCTCGCCCGCCACGCTGAGCCTGTATTGCCAGGGCCTGAACCAATCGTCGAGCGGCACCGCCAAAAATGCGGCGCTGATCAACTTGCACCTGGCCACCGGCCAGATCGGCAAGCCCGGCGCCGGCCCGTTCTCGCTCACCGGCCAGCCCAACGCCATGGGCGGGCGCGAAGTGGGCGGCCTGGCCAACCTGCTGAGCGCCCACCGCGACCTGGCCAACCCCGCGCACCGCGCGGAAGTGGCGGCGCTGTGGAACCTGCCCTCCGTGCCCGAGAAGCCCGGCAAGACCGCGGTCGAGATGTTCCAGGCCGCCGCCGACGGAGAGATCCGCGCGCTGTGGATTGCCTGCACCAACCCCGCCCAATCGATGCCCGACCAAGCCACGGTGCGCCGCGCCCTCGAGCGCGCCGAATTCGTCGTGGTGCAGGAAGCTTTTTCGACCACATCGACCTGCGCCTTCGCCGACCTGCTGCTGCCCGCCACCACCTGGGGCGAGAAGGAAGGCACCGTGACCAACAGCGAACGCCGCATCTCGCGCGTGCGCCCCGCGGTGGCTGCGCCCGGCGAGGCACGCCACGACTGGTCGATTGCCGTCGACTTTGCACGCCGCCTCGAACAGCGGCTCGGCCGCACGGACACGCTGTTCCCCTACCGCTCGGCCGAGCAGGTGTGGAACGAGCATCGCGAATCCACCCGCGGGCGCGACCTCGACATCACCGGCCTGAGCTACGCCATGCTCGAAACGGCCGGCCCCCAGCAATGGCCGCTGAAGGAAGGCGAGACCACCGGCCGCGCCCGGCTCTACGAAGACGGCGTTTTTCCGACGCCGGATGGCCGCGCACGCTTCGTCGATACCGTCTACAAACCCGTGGCCGAGGCGCGCGAGGCGCGCTACCCGTTCTCGCTCAACACGGGCCGCTTGCGCGACCAGTGGCACGGCATGAGCCGCACCGGCACGGTCGGCCGCCTGTTCGGCCACGTGGCCGAGCCTGTGGTGCAGATGAACGCGCAGGACATGGCGCGCCGCCTCTTGAAAGACGGCGACCTGGTGCACCTGACCTCCAAGCGCGGCTCCATCCTGCTGCCCGCGCGCGCCAGCGCCGAGATCGGCCTGAGCCAGGCTTTCGTTGCCATGCATTGGGGCGAGGAATACCTGAGCGGCTGCTCTTCGACCGGCACGCCGCTGGCCGGCATCAACGCGCTGACCACGCCGGCCTACTGCCCCACTTCGAAACAGCCCGAGCTCAAGCACACGCCGGTCAAGATCCTCAAGGCCGAGCTGCCGTGGTCGCTGCTCGCCATGGCCTGGCTGCCGCCCGACGCCGCCTTTGCCGCGCAGCAGGCACTCAAGCCGCTGATGGCGATGTTTCCGTTTGCCACCTGCGTGCCGTTCTCGGGCAACACGCCGGGCGAAGAGCGCAGCGGCATCCTCTTTCGCGCGGCCGCGCACGACACGCCGGACGACAGCCTCATCGACCGCATAGAGGGCCTGCTCGGCCTTGGCGCAAGCGATGCCCTGCGCTACGCCGACCGCCGCCGCGGCCAGCGCCGTGTGGCACGGCTGGTGCGCCGCGCCGACGGCAACGCCGGGCTCGAAGCTTTCCTGCTGGGCGGCGACACCACCGCCGAGGCCTGGATCGGCACCCTGCTGCGCGAGGAAATTCCGGCCCAAACCTACGGCCGGCTGCTGCTGTCGCCGGGCGCCCGCGCGCCGGTGGCGGTGCAGTCCCGCGGGCAAACGGTCTGCACCTGCTTCAACGTGACCGACCTGGCCATCCAGGGTGAACTGGGTCGCTGCAGCGGCACGCCCGAGGAGCGGCTGGCCTCGCTGCAGGGCGCGCTCAAATGCGGCACCAACTGCGGCTCCTGCCTGCCCGAACTCAAGCGCATGGTGCGGGCAACGCCGGTGGAGGTTCTCGCGGAGGGTGCATAAAGGTCGCATGGAGGGCATAAGCCGCCTTGCTTTCCGGCATAAGCATTGCGGGACAATCGGGGCACCCATGGGAATCAGCCAATACATCAAGGAAATCGGCCGCGGCGCGCGAGGCGCCAAGCCGCTCACGCGCGAACAGGCCACGGACCTGTTCGGCCAGGTGCTGGACGGCACCGTGACCGACCTGGAAATCGGCGGCTTTTGCCTGGCCATGCGCATCAAGGGCGAAACGCCTGAAGAGATGGCCGGTTTTCTCGATGCGACGCATGCGCGGCTCAACCACGTTCCGGCCGCCGACCGCCCCCTCATCGTGCTGCCGAGCTACAACGGCGCGCGCAAGCTGCCGGTGCTCACGCCGCTGCTCGCCCTGCTGCTTGCCCGCGAAGGCCTGCCGGTGCTGGTGCACGGCAGCGCGACCGAAACATCGCGCGTGCTGGCATCGAACGTGCTGGAGGCATTGGACATCCCCATGCTCACCGCCATCCGAAGAATTGCATCCGGCGAGGTCGGCTTTGCGCCGACCGAACTGCTCAACCCCGCGCTCAAGCGGCTGCTCGACGTGCGCCGCGTGGTGGGCCTGCGCAACCCTGGCCACAGCGTGGTCAAGCTGATGCAGCCGACCACCGGCCCCTGCGTGGTCGTGGCAAGCTACACCCATCCGGAATACGCGCGCACCATGGCAGAGACTTTCCAGCTCATGGGCATGACCGCCCTGCTCTCGCGCGGGCTCGAAGGCGAAGTGGTCTCCGACCCGCGCCGCACCGCGCAGATCGACGGCTTTGTGCGCGGCGTGCGCAGCGAGCTGCAGGCCCAGGCCGCCGGCACGTCGAACGAAGTGCCGGGCCTGCCGAAAGAGATCGACGTCGCGACCACGGCCGACTACACGCGCCGCGTGTTGAATGGCGAGCTTCCCGTGCCGGAAGCCATTGCCACCCAGGTCAGGCACATCACGCAACTGGCAGCCCACGCATGAACGCACCCACATCCCCATTCACCGCCGGAAGCTGCACGCTGGTGGGCGCCGGCCCCGGCGACCCCGAGCTGCTGACCATCAAGGCCGTGAAGGTGATCCAGGCCGCCACCGTGCTGCTGGTGGACGACCTCGTGAGCGAGAGCATCCTGGCCTCGTATGCGCGGCCCGATGCTCGCATCGTGCACGTGGGCAAGCGCGGCGGCTGCAAGAGCACGCCGCAGGCGTTCATCGAGCGGCTCATGATCACCGCGGTGCGCGAAGGCGAAACCGTGGTGCGCCTCAAGGGCGGCGATCCGTTCATCTTTGGCCGCGGTGGCGAAGAGGTCGAGCACCTGCGCGAAGCCGGCATCGAATGCACGGTCATCAACGGCATCACCGCCGGCCTTGCCGCCGTCACCTCCCTGGGCGTGCCGCTCACGCACCGCGACCACGCACAGGGCGTGGTGTTCGTCACCGGCCACGCCAAGACCGGTGCCAGCGCGTATGAAGACGCCACTGACTGGCGTGCGCTGGCCGCCACCGCGCACAGCGCGCGGCTCACGCTGGTGATCTACATGGGCGTGGCGGGCGCGGGCCACATTGAACGCGAACTGCTTCAGGGACTGCCCGGCAACACGCCAGTCGCAGTCATCCAGCACGCGAGCCTGCCGCAGCAGCGCCACATCACGGCCACGCTCGACCGGCTGCAGGCCTGCATCACCGAAGGCGGGCTGGCGAGCCCCGCGGTCATTGTGGTGGGCGATGTGCTGCGCGGGCTCGCTGCTGCGGCGCTGCCGGCGGGCTCCGACGCCGGCCGGTTCGGCACCTGAGCCGACGGAAGAGAAAGCTCGGAAGCCCGGGCTGTTCTCCAAGCAACGCCTGCTGAGCACCAGTCGTTGCACTCGCCCGCAAGGGCGCTTTGGCACCCAGGTGGCATGGAGCGTGCTTAACGCCAGCATGCTCGTTTCTCGATCGTTTTCCGTGTGCGGCGCCGGCCAATGACTGTCGTCGCCACGCCTCCGCCCGCCGCCGTTGAAATTGTTGCCCTGAGCAAGCGCTACGCCGCCGGCACACCGCCCGCGGTCGACCAGATCGACCTGCGCATTGCGAGCGGCAGCTACTGCTGCCTGCTGGGCCCGTCAGGTTGCGGCAAGAGCACCACGCTGCGGATGATCGCGGGGCATGAGTCCGTCACCAGCGGCGACATCCTGCTGGACAACCGCAACATCACCAACCTGCCCGCCGCCGCGCGCGGCACGGCGATGATGTTCCAGAGCTTTGCGCTGTTCCCGCACCTCTCGGCGGTGGACAACGTGGCCTTCAGCCTCAAGATGAAAGGCACAGGCAAGGCCGAACGGCAGAAGCGCGCGCGCGACCTGCTGGAGCGGGTGGCGATGGGCCACCTGGCCGACCGCAAGCCCGGTGCACTCTCCGGCGGCCAGCAGCAGCGCGTGGCACTGGCGCGCGCGCTCATTACCGAACCGCGCGTGCTGCTGCTCGACGAGCCACTGTCGGCGCTCGATCCGTTCTTGCGCATCCAGATGCGCGCCGAACTGCGTCGCTGGCAGAAGGAGCTGGGGCTGACTTTCGTTCATGTGACGCACTCGCAGGAAGAAGCGATGGCGCTGGCCGACACCATGGTGGTGATGAACCACGGTGTGATCGAACAGGTCGGCTCGCCCCACCAGATCTACAACCATCCCGCCAACGAATTCGTGGCGCGTTTCATGGGCGGCCACAACGTGTTCGACACGCCCGCCGGCCCGATTGCCGTGCGCAACGACCACATGCGGATCGCCCCGGCGTCCGGCGATGAAGGCATTGCCGCGGCCATCACCGACGTCGAGTACCAAGGCACCTACGTGCTGCTCGGCCTTGCACTCGAAGCCGCTGCGCCCGGGCGCCAGAACGTGTCGGTGCTGCTGGGCGAAGCCGCCTTTCTGGCAAGCCCCTATGCGCCGGGCGATGTGGTGCGCCTTGCATGGGCCGAGGCCGATGCGCGCGCACTCGCCGTTGCAGCGTAGTCCTCCCTTTCCGTTTCGTTCATCCGCCACTTTTTTTCCACGGAGACTCTTCCATGACCGACCCCATCGACTCGTCCGCCGGCCTCCAGCGTCGCACCCTGCTGCAAGGCACCGCCGGCATCCTTGCCACGGGCATTGCGCCCTTCGTGCATGCGCAGGAAAAAATCGTGCTGCGCTACCTGGGCACGGCAGTGAACCAGGACAAGGCGATTGCCGAGAAGTTCAAGGCCGACACGGGCATCGAAATCCAGTACGTGGCCGTGACCACCGACGACGTGACCAAGCGCGCCGTGACCGCGCCCAACAGCTTCGACCTGATCGACACCGAGTTCTTCTCGCTCAAGAAGATCGTGCCCACCGGCAACCTGAAGGGCATCGACACCAAGAAGATCAAGAACGCCGACAAGATCACCACGCTCTTCACCAAGGGCGAGGTCGCAGGCAAGGCCGTGGGCGACCAGGGCACCGCGCCCAAGAAGGTGATCTATCTCGAAGGCGAAAAGTCGAAGAAGTTCGCGACCGCGCCTACGCAGTTCATGTCGCTCATCCCCACGGTCTACAACGCCGACACGCTCGGTATTCGCCCCGACCTGATCAAGCGGCCCATCGGTTCGTGGGCCGAGCTGCTGAACCCCGAGTTCAAGGGCAAGGCCGCGATTCTGAACATTCCGTCGATCGGCATCATGGACGCGGCGATGGTGGTGGAGGCCAAGGGCATCCACAAGTACAAGGACAAGGGCAACATGACCAAGGCCGAGATCGACCTGACGATCAAGACCCTGATCGAAGCCAAGAAGGCCGGGCAGTTCCGCGCGCTGTGGAAGGACTTCAACGAGTCGGTCAACCTGATGGCCTCGGGCGAGGTGGTGATCCAGTCGATGTGGTCGCCGGCCGTGACGGCCGTGCGCACCAAAGGCATTGCCTGCAACTTCCAGCCGCTCAAGGAAGGCTACCGCGCCTGGGCCGCCGGCTTCGGTCTGCCGGCCACGCTGTCGGGCAAGAAGCTCGACGGCGCGTATGAATTCATCAACTGGTTCCTCGACGGCTGGGCCGGTGCCTACCTGAACCGCCAGGGCTACTACAGCGCCGTGCTCGACACGGCCAAGGCCAAGATGGAGGCCTATGAGTGGGCCTACTGGATGGAAGGCAAGGCCGCCACGCAAGACATCAAGGGCCCGAACGGCGACCTGCTGGCCAAGGCCGGCGCGGTGCGCGACGGCGGCAGCTACGAGCAGCGCATGGGCGGCATCGCGTGCTGGAACGCGGTGATGGACGAGAACGAGTACATGGTTCGCAAGTGGAACGAGTTCGTCGCGGCTTGAACATGTCCCACCCCCGTCCCTCGCTCACTTCGTGTAGCTCGACTCCCCCCTCAAGGGGGCGCCACCAGCGGCCCGGCAAAGCCGGTTCCGCGGTGGCCCACGCACAGGCCTCGTTTCACTCGCCATGAGTTCGCCGGTCGCCAGCGCGCACGCGCCCAGCCCGTCCATCCATGCCGTGAAGGCATGGTGGCAGGCGGCGCCGTTCGCGCTGGTGTTCTTGCTGTTCTTCTTGATTCCGCTGGCGCTCATCGCCATGGTGAGCCTGTGGAACTTCAACGAGTACGAACTGATTCCGGCGATAACGCTGCGCAACTACGCAAGCCTGTTCGAGGGCTGCTCCCAGCTCACCGACAACGGCGACCTGTGCGTCACGCTCAACACCTACCTGAGCACTTTCAAGTTCTGCCTGCTGGTGTGGGGCATCACGCTGCTCATCGGTTTTTCGGTCGCGTATTTCCTGGCTTTCCATGTGCGCTCGTCGACGATGCAGACGGTGCTGTTCGTGTTGTGCACCGTGCCGTTCTGGACCTCCAACGTGATCCGCATGATTTCGTGGGTGCCGCTCTTGGGCCGCAACGGTCTGGTCAACCAGATGCTGACCGGGCTCGGTGTGGTCGAACAGCCGGTCGAGTGGCTTCTGTTCTCCGATTTTTCAGTGGTGCTCGCCTTCGTGCACCTCTACACGATGTTCATGATCGTGCCGATCTTCAACAGCATGATGCGCATCGACCGTTCGCTGCTCGAAGCCGCCAGCGACGCGGGCGCCTCGGGCTGGCAGACGCTGTGGAACGTGGTGGTGCCGCTGTCGCGCACCGGCATCCTGATCGGCTCGATCTTCGTCATCACCATCGTGATGGGCGACTTCGTGACCATCGGCGTCATGGGCGGCCAGCAGATCGCATCGATCGGCAAGATCATCCAGGTGCAGACCTCGTACCTGCAATTTCCGCTGGCTGCGGCCAACGCGATGATTCTGTTGGCGGTGGTGCTGATGATCATCTGGGGTCTCACCCGGCTGGTCGATATTCGCAAGGAACTCTGAGATGGAACGTCGCCCAGGCTTCTGGCCCCTTGCGATCGTGTTCGCCCTCTTCGTGCTGTTCCTCTACGGCCCGATGATCACGATCTTCATCCTGAGCTTCCAGGGCCCCGAAGGCGGCCTCACCTTTCCGCTGCGCGGCGTCTCGCTGCACTGGTTCTACAAACTGGCCGAAGGCCTGGGCACCGTCGATATCGGCGCCGCATTCAGGCGCTCGCTCGCGCTGGGTGCTGTGGTGATGGCGTTCACCGTGGTGCTCTCGGTGCTGGCCGGCCTCGCATTCCGCAAGAAGCTCGCGGGCAGCAACGCCCTCTTCTTCGTGACGGTCGCGAGCCTCATCATGCCGTCCATCATCATTTCGCTCGGCATCGGCCTGCAGTTCCGGCTCATCGACACCGGCGTCAAGAGCCTGCTCGAGGCCATGGACGCCACCACCCTGCTCGAAGGCTACGGCACCGCGCTCGGCCTGTTCAGTTCAGCGCTCGGGGCCCATCTGACCTGGACCCTGCCCTTCGGCCTGCTCATCATGTTCGCGGTGTTCAACCGCTTCAACCCCGCCTACGAAGAAGCCGCGCGCGATCTGGGTGCCACGCCCTGGCAGACCTTCCGCCACGTGGTGCTTCCGCTGATCGGCCCTTCCATCGTCGGCATCGGCATGTTCGGCTTCACCCTGTCGTGGGACGAGATTGCCCGCACTTCGCAGGCCATCGGCGACGTCAACACGCTGCCGCTCGAGTTGCAGGGCCTCACCTCGACCGTGACCACGCCGTCGATCTATGCGCTGGGCACGGTGACCACCGTCGTGTCTCTGCTGGTGATGGCCGTGGCCCTGGGCGCGGCTGCGCTGCTGCGCCGGCGTGCCGTTCGGCCGCGGTAGCGCCGAAGACCGGCGCCGCGTCTAGACCTTTTGGCGGACGTGGGCGTTTTCCTACGGCCGCCTAAAATCGCGCTCCAACAAAAGCGCAAACAATGAGAGAGGCGGGAATGCTCGACATCGACAAACTCAACGAATTCACCCAGAACCATGGCGAGCTGCAGCGCGGCCGTGGCCTGGTGACAGGAACCATCGCGCTGAGCCTGGGCATCCTGTGCTTTCTGGGTGTGCTGGCATTCCACTTTCCGCAGTACCTCACAACGCCGGAGTTGCGCCGCAGCTACAACGTCGACGTGATGCGTTTCATCCTGCTGGCGGCCATGGTCATCTCGGGCGGGCTGGCGCTGGTCAACATCATCTTCAACCGCTCGCGCTGGCTCTCTTCGGCCGCGTTTTTGCTGGTGGCCGCGGCCGCGCTGCTCGGCGGGCACAAGGTGCCGGTGAACGACTTTGCCGACAACACGCCGTACATCGGCCTCGACTGGTTCATTCTCGACCTGCTGGGCTCCTCGCTGATCTTCATCTTCATTGAGAAGCTGTTCGCGCTGCGCAAGGACCAGCCGGTTTTTCGCGCCGAGTGGCAAACCGACTTTCACCACTTTGTGGTCAACCACATGATCGTGGGCTTCGTGCTGCTGGCCACGAACCTGATGGTGCACAAGTTCTTCGGCTGGGCGGCCAACGACGGCATTCGCGGCTGGGTGGGCAACCTGCCGTTCTGGGCCGGGCTGCTGCTGATCATCCTGGTGGCCGACCTGGTGCAGTACTGGACCCACCGCGCCTACCACGAGGTGCCGGTGCTCTGGCGCCTTCATGCGGTGCACCACAGCGTGAAAAGCATGGACTGGATGGCCGGCTCGCGCCAGCACATTCTCGAGCTGCTGATCACGCGCACGCTGGTGCTCGCGCCGATCTACGTGTTCGGCTTTTCGAAGGAAGTGATCGACGCGTACATCGTGGTGGTGGGGTTCCAGGCGGTGTTCAACCACTGCAACGTGAGCGTTCGGCTCGGCCCGCTGCGCTACATCATCGTGACGCCCAACTTCCACCACTGGCACCACAGCCAAGACGTCGAGGCGCTCGACAAGAACTATTCGGCGCACTACGCCTTTCTTGACTACATCTTCGGCACCGCGGTGAAGAGCACCAAGCTCTGGCCCGAAAAATACGGCGTGCTCGGCGACTACGTGCCCAACGGCTTCTTCAAGCAACTGAAGTTCCCGTTCGTCTGGAAGGGATGATGCGTACCGCCCTTCTCATGGCCGCGGCCACCGCCGCGCTGCTGCTTACGGCGTGCGCCACGCGAGTGGACCTGCCCTCCAAGGACACAGGGTTGCGCCTGCGCGTGCAAAGCTCGGTCATTGCGCCCGGCAACGGGGGCGAGCTCATCGCCGCCGATGCGCTGCAGCCGGGCGACATCCTGCTGACCTCGATCGCCACGGTCAATTCCTTCGGCATTCGCCTTGGCACCTTCTCGCCGGTGAGCCATGCGGTGCTGTATCTGGGCGACGGACTGATTGCCGAAGCCGTGGGCACCGGTGTGCGCGCACGGCGGGTGGCTGATGTGGTGGACGAAGAACAGATGGTCGTCGCCTTTCGCGTGCCCGGGCTCGATGCCGCGGGGGTCGAAAAGCTACGCGCCTGGGCCAACTCGCAGGTCGGCACCCGCTACAACACCACCGGCGTGCTGCTGAACGCGCCTTTCGTGCTGAACCGGCGCCTGTGCGAGCTGCCGCTGATACCTTCGGCCGTGAGCCACTATTGCATCAGCGGCATGGCCATGGTGCAGTTGGGCGCGAGCCGCGACGACCAGTTCTTCTGCTCGCAGTTCGTGCTCGAAGCCTATCGCCAGGCCGGCATGCCGATTACCGACGCCGACCCCCGCTGGGTGAGCCCGGCCGACCTGCTGCACATGCGCGAGGGCGACGTGCCCTCGATTGCCGCCACGCAGCCGCTGCGCTATGTCGGGCACCTGAAGTACAACGCGCCGCCGCTTCTTGCGGCCGATGGCCCCTGAATTCCCTCGTTACCGGTTTGAGCGCTCCTTTCCAGTTCGATGTCGTCGTGGTCGGCGCCGGTGCGGCCGGGCTGTTCTGCGCCGGGCTGGCGGGCCAGCGCGGGCTCAAGGTGCTGCTGGTCGACCACAGCGAGAAGGTCGGCGAGAAGATCCGCATCTCGGGCGGCGGCCGCGCCAACTTCACCAACCGCGATCTCGACGTGCGCGCCCCGCAGCGCCACTTTATCGGCGACAACCCGAATTTTTGCCGCTCGGCCCTCTCGCGCTACGCCCCGCAGCAGTTCATCGAGCTGGTGCAGAAGCACGGCATCGCCTTTCACGAAAAGCACAAGGGGCAGCTGTTCTGCGACGGCTCTTCGCAGCAGATCGTCGACATGCTCCTGGCCGAGTGCGAGGCGGGCAACGTCACGCGCTGGCAGCCTTGCAAGCTTGGGAAGATCGCGTTTTCGGCACCTGAAGCCGGCGCGGCGGGCGCGGGATGCTACCAAATCGATAGCAGCAAAGGCCTGATCGAAACGCCCAAGCTGGTGGTCGCCACCGGCGGCCTCTCGATTCCGCAGATCGGTGCCAGCGATTTCGGCTACCGCTTGGCGGAGCAGTTCCGCCTGCGCGTGGTCACGCCCCGCCCGGCACTGGTGCCGCTGACCTTCGGCGGCGAAGCCTGGGCGCCGTATGCCGAACTGGCCGGCCTGGCGCTGCCGGTGCGCATCGAGACCGGCGCCAAGAAAGAAAAGATGGCCTTCCTCGAAGACCTGCTGTTCACGCACCGCGGCCTCTCAGGCCCGGCCGTGCTGCAGATTTCAAGCTACTGGAAGCCCGGGACCCCGCTGACGCTGGACTTTGCGCCGGGCGTGAACGTGGCCGAAGCGCTGGGCGAAGCCAAGCTCCGCTCGAAAAAACGCATTGCCAACGAACTGGCCACGCTGGTGCCCTCCCGGCTGGCCGACGCCTGGGTTGGACAAGACCCGGCCCTGCAGCGGCCGGTCAACGAGGCGGCCGACAAGGCCCTGGCGGCCCTGGCCGAGCGCATTGCCCGCTGGCAGATCACCCCCAGCGGCACCGAGGGCTACAAGAAGGCCGAGGTCACCGCGGGCGGGGTCGACACCCGCGATTTGTCGTCCCAGACGATGGAATCCAAGCAGCCGGGCCTTTATTTCATCGGCGAAGTGGTCGATGTGACCGGATGGTTGGGCGGATACAACTTTCAATGGGCTTGGGCGAGCGCACATGCGTGTGCAACCGCGCTATAATCGCGGGCTAACTTTGGCCTTCCCTCAACGGCCGCAAAAATTTTCAGTTGAGGAACCCCGGCTTGGGGCCTCGATCTCCCCGAGCCAAATTCAGTTCAACGATTCATCAATGACCACCATCCGCGTTAAAGAAAACGAGCCTTTCGACGTCGCCCTGCGCCGCTTCAAGCGCACCATCGAAAAGCTCGGCCTGCTGACCGACCTGCGTGCCCGCGAGTTCTACGAAAAGCCGACCGCCGAGCGCAAGCGCAAGAAGGCAGCCGCCGTCAAGCGCCACTACAAGCGCGTGCGCAGCATGCAGCTCCCCAAGAAGCTGTACTGATGCCCGTTGGCAACAGGGTCGCCGGCCTTTGACGCAAGTCGGCCCAGCGACCCGATTGCTGCCTCAGCCGCGCCAGGGAAACCTGCCGCGGCTTTTGTTTTTTCCGAACCAGGAGCCCCGAGCATGAGCCTCAAGGAACAGATCACCGAAGACATGAAGACTGCGATGCGCGCCAAGGACTCGGAGCGCCTTGGCACCATCCGCCTGCTGATGGCCGCCCTGAAGCAGAAGGAAGTGGACGAGCGCGTGGAACTCGACGACGCCATGATCGTTGCCATCGTCGACAAGATGGTCAAGCAGCGCAAGGACTCGATCGCCGCCTTCACCACCGGCGGCCGCGCCGACCTGGCCGACAAGGAATCGGCCGAGATCAAGGTGCTCGAGGTGTACCTGCCGCAGCGCATGAGCGCCGACGAAGTGGCCACCGAGGTGAAAGCCATCGTGGCCGAACTGGGTGCCAAGGGCCCGGGCGACATGGGCAAGGTGATGGGCGCGGTCAAGACCCGCCTCGCCGGCAAGGCCGACATGGGCCAGGTGAGCGCGGCGGTCAAGGCTGCCCTCGCAGGCGCCTGATGAACGACGGCGGCTGCGCCACCACCATACTGAAAGCCTGCGCCTGCCTCGTCGACGCACGGGGCCGGCTGCTGGTGTTCCGCCATCCGGGCGACGGGAACATGCAGTTGCCCAAGGGCACCATCGAGCCCGGCGAATCGCCCGAGGTGGCGGTGCGCCGCGAACTGCTCGAGGAATCGGGCATCGACCACGTCGGCGAGCTGCAATCGCTCGGCACGCTGCACCGCGACTGCGAGGCCGGCACCGAGGGCAACACACTGCGCCATCCGCAGCTTTGGCACCTGTTCCTGATGCGCGCCGAAGCGCCTCTGCCCGAAAGCTTCGACCACGTGGCCATGGGCAGCCCGGAAGAAGACGGCCTGGTGTTCTCGTTCAGCTGGCTGGCGCAGGGCGACGACGTCGAGAACTTCACCCTGCCCTACCGGCAAGCCATCGAGCGCGTTCGCGAAGCCTTGCTCGCAGCCTGAGGCTCCACTGCCGGCGGCGCCGGGCGGTAAGAGCCTCACCCCAGCACGCGCACCACCATATAAAGCCCCAGCAGCGCCAGCCCAGCCAGGAAGCAGCGCCGGAACACCGCCACGGGCAACCGCTTGCGCAGCCACGTACCCAGCGCCATGCCGCCGATGGCCGGCAGCAACATCGCGATGGAGCCGCCGAGCGCCGACACCGGATATCCCCCGTTGCCCGCCAGCCCGATGGCGAGCACCACGGTCGACGTGGTGAATGAAATGCCCATCGCCTGGATGAGCGCATCGCGCTGGAACCCCAAGGCTTGCATATAAGGCACGGCCGGCATTGCGAACACGCCAGTGACCGCGGTGACCAGGCCCGTCGCCGCACCCACGACAGGGCCGAGCCAGCGCTCACGCCCCGGCGGCACATGCAGTTGCCGGCCCGTGAGCCCCCAGAGCGCATAGGCCACCAGTGCCACCCCGAGCGCCACCGACGCCCATGCACCCCCAGGCACGCCGAGCCACAACGCGCCGCCCAGCGTGCCCGCCACAATGCCGGCCTGCATGCCGCCGATGCGGCGCAGCACCGGCTTGAAAGTCGCGCGCGGGCCGGTCTGCCAGAGGTTGGTGATCAGCGACGGCACGATCAGCAAGGCGGCCGCCTGGGCCGGCGGCATCCAGAGTGCGAGCAGCGCCATTGCCACCGTCGGCAGGCCGAGCCCGATCACCCCCTTGACCGTGCCGGCCAGCAGAAACACAGCGGCGGCAGCGAGCCAGTGGCCGGACAGTTGATTCGATATGTCCATTGATGCCCAGTCTGCCGGCCGGGCTTGCGCCTGCAAATGCGGCTTTGGCGCAGCCGGCCTCAGGCACAGACTGAGGCTCCCGTGCTACCTTGTGGGCTCACCATGCGATTCGACCTCACAGACCTTCGGCTGTTTCTTCACGTTGTGGAAGCCGGCAGCCTCACCGCCGGCGCACAGCGTTCGCACATGACGCTCGCCTCGGCGAGCCAGCGCGTGCGCGGCATGGAAGACGCGCTCGGCAGCCCGCTGCTCACACGGCACGCGCAGGGCGTGCGCCCCACCGAGGCGGGCCGCACGCTGCTGCACCATGCCCGCGTCGTGCTGCAGCAGATGGAGCGCATGCGCGGCGAGCTTGGCGAGTACGGTCAGGGCCTCAAGGGTCACGTGCGGTTCATGTGCGGCACCTCGGCGCTGAACGAACACCTGCCCGAGGTGTTGAGCCGCTTTCTCGCGCAGCACCCGCGCATCTCGGTCGACCTGGAAGAGCGGCCGAGCCCCGATTCTGTGGAGGCGCTGCGCGCGGGCCTGTGCGACATCGGCATCGTCTCCGACGCGGTCAGCACCGAGGGCCTCGAGTGCCATCCCTTCCGCCGCGACGACCTCGTGCTCGTGATGCCGCGCGGGCATGCATTGGCCGGGCGGCGCCGCGTACACCTGGCCGAGGTGGCCGACAGCGAATTCGTCGGCCTGACCGAGGACAGCGCGCTGCAGCGGCTGGTCACGCAGCATGCCCGCGCCATGGGCAAGCAGCTGGCCTATCGCGTGCGCGTGCGCAACTTCGAGGCGGTGTGCGGCATGGTCGAGCACGGCATCGGCGTGGGCATCGTGCCGCAGACCGCGGCCGTGCGCTGCGCCCGTTCGATGAAAATCGCGCGCGCCGGGCTGAGCGATGCATGGGCCGAGCGCACGCTGATGGCCTGCGTGCGTTCGTCGGAAGACCTGCCGCTCAACGCGCGCCGCATGCTGGAGCATTTGCTGACGCCGCCGGAGAAGGTTGCGGCGAAGTAGCCGGGCCGCCACCGCATTGGCGCCTCCGTTGCGGCCGCCGCAGGCTCAGGCCGCTGCCGGCTCGGGAAACTCGATCTGGATCTTCACGTCGGTCGCCTTGCCCGCCGCCGCCTCTTCGAAGGCCTTGATGCCGTCTTCGAAAGCGAAGGTGCGCGAGATGAACGGCTTCACGTTCACCTGCCCCGAGGCGATCAGCGCGAGCGCGCGCGGAAAGATGTTGGCGTAGCGAAAAACGGATTCGATGCGCACTTCCTTCGCCTGGATCGCGACGATGTCGAAGGCCACCTTGGCGGGCGGAATGCCCACCAGCACCAGGCACCCGCCGGGGCACAGCAGGTCGAAGATGCCGTCGAAGGCGCGCGTGCTGCCGCTGGCCTCGAACACCACGTTGGCGCCCCAGCCGTCGGTGAGCGTCTTCACGGTTTCCGCAAGGTTGGTGTCACGCACGTTGACCGTGGTCACCGCGGGATTGCCGGCGAACAGCGCCAGCTTTTCAGCAACCAGGTCGGCAAGAATCACGCGCGCCGCACCGCCCGCGAGCGCGGCCAGCGCCGTCATGGCGCCGATGGTGCCGGCACCGACGACAACCGCCACGTCGCCAGGCTTGAGCGCCGCCTTCTTAGCGGCCTGCAGACCGATGGCCAGCGGCTCGACGATGGCGCCTTCGCCAAAGCTCACGTTGTCCGGCAGGCGAAAGGTGAATGCGGCCGGATGCACGACGAAAGGCGTGAGGCAACCGTGGATGGGCGGCGTGGCCCAGAAGCGCACGGCCGGATCGAGGTTGTAGATGCCTTCGCGCGTCGCGCGCGAATCCATCTGCGGAATGCCGGGCTCCATGCACACCCGGTCGCCGGGCTTCAGGTGCGTGACCTCGGCCCCGACTTCGGCCACCACGCCGGAAGCTTCGTGGCCGAGGATCATCGGCTCGTCGACCGTGTAGGGGCCGATGCCGCCATGCTGGTAATAGTGAACATCGCTGCCGCAAACGCCCACCGTGTGCATGCGGATCTTCACGTCGCGGGGCCCCACGTGCAGGGGAACCTCGACGTCGCGCAGTGTGAGTTCGTGCGCCTTTTCCAGAACAAGTGCTCTCATGTCGATCTTTCGCTAAGGGTGTGCTTGAGGGTTTCAGTGCAAGGGCGTGTCGGCGCGCAGCAGCGAGGCGCCGGTTTCAACGTCGAACAGGTGCATCCGCAGCGGGTCGGGCACGAAGCTGACGCGCTCGCGCAGCCGCGGCCCTTGCGCCGAGGGCATCAGCGCGGAAATTTCGCTGCCGTCCGCACCAAAGCTCACCAGCACTTCGTTGCCGAGATATTCGATGAGCTGCACCTCGCCCGAGAAGCCGCCGTTGCGCCCATCGTTCGTGTCGACCTGCAGGTGCGCGGGGCGCACGCCCAGGGTCACGCGCTCGCGCCCTTCGAGCGCGAACCGGCGCGCGTCCACCTGCACGCTGCCGCCCCGGCCGCTCAGCTCGCAGCGCCCGCCAAGGTCCCTGACCGCCATCTCGACGAGGTTCATCGGCGGTGTGCCGATGAAGCCGGCCACAAAGGCCGAGCGCGGCCGTTCGAAGATCTCCTTGGGCGAGCCCACCTGCTCGATGCTTCCGTCGCGCAGCAGCACGATGCGGTCGGCCAGCGTCATCGCCTCGTGCTGGTCATGCGTCACGTACACGGTGGTGGTCTTCAGTGCCTGGTGCAGCCGGGCGATCTCGATGCGCATGTGATTGCGCAGCTTGGCATCGAGGTTGGACAGCGGCTCGTCGAACAGGAAGACCTTGGGCGTCTTGATCATGGCGCGCGCAATCGCCACGCGTTGCTGCTGGCCGCCCGAAAGTTCCGCCGGCTTGCGCTGCAGGTAGCGCTCCAGCCCGAGCGTGTCGGACACCTCCTTGATGCGGCTGTCGATCTCGGCCTTGGGCACCTTCAGGCGCTTGAGGCCGAAGGCAATGTTGTCGCGCACCGTCATGTGCGGATAAAGCGCGTAGTTCTGGAACACCATGGCAATGCCGCGCTCCTGCGGCGGCAGGTCGTTCACGCGCCGGCCGCCGATCAGCAGGTCGCCGTCGCTGATTTCTTCCAGTCCCGCCAGCATGCGCAGGATGGTCGACTTGCCGCAGCCCGAAGGCCCGAGAAACACGACGAACTCGTTGTCCGACACTTCCAGGTCGAACTGGTGCACGACCTGCGTGTCGCCGTAGCGTTTGATGATGTTGTTGCAGCTGATCGCGGACATGGTCTGCCTTCCGGAAAGTTGATCGGCCCGGCTCATGCGCCGTCCCTTTTGCGCTTGAACGCGGCGTTGAGAAAGCCGCTGAGCACCCCGACCATCAACAGCGGCGGCAGCGACAGCAGGATGACGGAGGCATTCAGAATGCCCCAGGGCACGTCGCGCCCCAGCTGGCTGAGCTCCGAGGCGACGATGGGCAGCGTCTTCGCGTCCGAGGTGGAGAGCATCAGCGCAATGAGAAACTCGTTCCACACCAGCACAAAGCCGAAGGCGATGGCGCCGATCAGCGAGCGAGCGGCAATCGGCAGCGACACGCGAAAGAAGATGGCGTAAGGCCCGTAGCCGTCGACCCGGCCGGCCTCCTCCACCTCTTTGGGCACCGCCTTGAAAGCCGGAATCGCCAGCCAGATCACGGTGGAGAGCGTGAGCAGCGTGTAGGTCACGATGAGCGCAATGCGGGTGTCGTAGAGCTCCAGTTGCAGCCAGATCACCATCAGCGGAATGGCGACGGCCACCGGCGGCAGGAACCGCATCGACAAGACGAAGAACTGGATGTCGTTGGCCCAGCGCAGCGGATAGCGCGCGAGCGCATAGGCGGCAGGCAGCCCCAGCACCGCGCCAATGACCACAGCCGAGCCGACCACCACCAGCGAGTTGATCAACCCGCTGGCCACGGAATCGCGGCCAAGCACGTAGAGGTAGTTTTCGAGTGTCGGCGTGAAGACGAACTTGGGCACCGCCGAGACGATGTCCACCCGGTTCTTGAACGAGTTGATGAACGTCCACAGCACCGGCACCAGCGCCGAGAGCCCCGCGCCCACCAGCACCAGGCGCGCGAGCAGCGTGCCAAGGGAGAACGGCTTCTTCTTGTTCACGAGGGTCGCGTCCATTTCCAGATGTAGGTGAATGCCACGGTCGAGGCGACCATCATCAGCACCGCCATGCTCGAGGCGTACGAAATGCGGCCCGACTCGATGAAGCCCTGCGAGAACGCGTACATGTCCAGCGTTTCTGTGGAAATGCCGGGCCCGCCGCGCGTCATCACGTAGATCAGGTCGAACGCGCGCAGCGACTCGACCATCTTCACGAAGGTCAGGCTGATGAGCGGCGCCTTCAGCATCGGCAACGCCACGTAGGCGTATACCTCCCACGTCTTCGCATGGTCCATGCGCGCGGCCTCGAAAGGTTGCGGCGGCAGCGTTTCGAGCAGCTTGAGCACGATGACGGCAAAGAACAGCCCCCACTGCCACACGTCCACGAAGGCCACGGTCAGCAGCGCCGTCACCGGGCTGGCAAGCAGGTCCAGCGGCTCGCCGGTAATCGCCTTGTACGGCCAGGTCAACAGGCCGAACAACGGATGGAAGGCAAACTTCCATACGAAGGCGGCCGACACGCGCGGCAGCAGCACCGGCACGATGAACAGCATCGACAGCACGTTGCGCCAGCGCGGTGTCGCGCCTTGGAAGAGCAGCACGCCCAGCAGCACGGCCAGGCCCATCGTGGCGCTGACGGTCAGCACTTCCCACGTCAGCGACACCCCCGCCGAGTTCAGGAAGCGCCGGTCCAAAAACAGCTGGACATAGTTCGACAACCACACCCAGCTCGAATCGGCCTGCCCCAGCTCACGGTCCTGCAGCGAGATGACGATGGCAAACAGCGTGGGCACCAGCGCCAGAACCGCCAGCACCAGCAGCCCCGGCCCGATGAAGACGGCCGGGAGCCTTGTCTTGTTGCGCCTTGTCTTCTTCACTTCTTGCGTCGCGCGATCAGCTGCCTGGCGTAGGCGTCGAGTTCGTCCAGCCCGCCCTTGATGTCGCTGCGGGAACCGGTGATCAGCTCTTCGAGAATGATTCCCCAGCGGTCGCCCAGGTCGGGCCAGGCCGCGTCCTGCCAGAAGTTCACCGCCGTGAGCTTGCCGGTGTCCGCCAGCGCCTTGCCCAGGTCGGCGCCGTAGCGCTTGGCGAACTCGGGGCTGCCGAGCACGCTGGTGCGGTTCAGTTCGCCGAACTGGCCTTCGGCAAGGCGACGCTGCTCGTTCTTCTTGGAGGTGGCCCAGGCGATGAACAGGCCCGCGCACTTCTTCGCCTCTTCCGTCTTGTTGGCCTTGGTGCCGATGGCCAGCCCGTGGCCGTAGCCGCCGCCCGTCAGCGGCGAAGGCGGCGGCAGGTAGGCCACCTTGCCGATCACGGTAGACATCTTCGGGTCGAGCGCGTTGCCCGCCAGCGGTGTCGATTCGATCAGCATCGCCACCTTGCCGGCCAGAAATGCGCCCGTGGACTCGTCCCATCCGCCGGTCTTCGTGCCCGGCGCCGAATACTTGAACAGTTCGAGATAAGTCTGCGTGGCCTTCACCGCCGCAGGCGAGTTGAACACCGGCTTGTCGCCGTCGAACCACTGGCCGCCGTTGCCGCGGAAGAACGGCATCCAGCGCCACACGTTCGCGCCCGAGCCGCGCTGGCCGCGCAAGGCCACGCCGTAGATCCCGTTGGCGGGGTCGTTGAGCTTCTTCGCGGCGGCGACAAATTCCTCCAGCGTGGCCGGTGGCTTGATGCCGGCCTTTTCGAGCAGGTCCTTGCGGTACACCAGCAGGTCGCCGCCGCCGGTGAGCGGCGCGAACCAGGCCTCGCCGCCGAAGGTGGCCACCTTCTGCCGGCCGGGGTCGAAGTCCGCGTAGTCGTAGTCGGCCGGGTAGTACTTCGCTAGCGGCGCAATCCATTTCGACTGCGCGAACAGCGGCACATTGGCCTCGTCGACGTAGTACACGTTGTACTTTCCGACAGTGGATGCGTCGGCGCGCGTCTTGGTGCGACGGTCGTTCTCGTTGAGGTTGTCGATGCTGAAGGAGGCGCCGCTCAGGCTCTTGAACTCGTCCTTGTACTTTTCGAGCAGGGTCAGGCCGTCGCGGGGCTGCGACAGCACGCGCACGTCTTCCTTGCAGACCTGGGCCTGCGCCTGACCCCAGGTGGCCAGCGCTGCCAGCAGCATGGTGCCGGCCGTGATGCGGCGTGTGGTTCGAGTCGACATCGTTCGTCTCCTAGTGGCTTGTTGTGGATTGCCGGCAACTTGCCGGCGCGTGGACGGCAGAAGCAGGAGGGACGAAGCGTATGCAGCCGATGCCCGGCGCCGCGTACACGCAGACCGGTTGACTGATATTTTTATGACCAGCCGGCTCGGGGTTTTGCCGGGGGTCAGGGTTGTATCAGGCGAGCAGTTCCGCCATCTTCGACAACGCCGCCTCGGGCGTCGGCGCAATGTGGATCGAGCAGGCCAGCATGAGGTTCAGCGGCTGTCCGAAGTCCTCGACCGCAATGCCGCTGCCGTTTTCGCGCAGCACGCCGGCCGGATCGACCGCGCATGGCAAGGCGGACCTGGCGCGGTCCGCATAGCTGCCTTCCGGAACGCCATAGGCCACGACCGGAATGCCGAGCGCCACCGCGGCGCCAACCTCGAACACCGTGCCCGAATCGGGCTCCAGTCCACGAAAGCACGCCAGATTGGCCACCACACCGTCGGCACCGCGAAGGCGCAGCATGTTGGCCTCGTAGATGCGCTTTTCGGGAGCTTCGGCGCTCAGCTCCTCGTTGCCGTCGGCCGGCAGCAGGGCCGCAAGCCCCAGCGCCTCGCAGGCCGCCGCAAGCCGCACGAAGTGGTCCCGCGCGTCGGGGCGAAAGACGTCGGGCCCCGCCAGGTAGATGCGCGGGCGTGACGGGGGTTGAGGGTCTTCTTTCATGGACTGGGCATTTTCAAGCCGCGGCAGCAACCGGCGTGTTCTGCGCCGTGCGAAGTCCGAACCGGTCTTGCGCCTGGTGCCGGTAAGCCGAGGGTGTCATGCCCTTGAGCTGAAGAAAACGCCGGTTGAAATTGGCGAGGTTCGAAAAGCCCACCTCATAGCAGATGTCGCTCACCAGCCGGTCGGAAACTTGCAGCATCTCGCAGGCTTTCGAAATGCGCAGACGGGTGACGAAGTCGGTGAACGTACTGCCCATGTGCTTGTGAAAGTAGCGCGAGAAGCTGCTTTCGGCCATGTTGGCCACCGCGCACACCGCCGGCAGCGAGAGGTCTTCGGTGAGGTGCTGGTCGAGGTAGTCGAGCACGCGGCGCATGCGCGAGTTGGCGCTCGGGTCTTCGCCCAGCGGGCCTGCGGCACTCGAAATCTGGCGATAGTCTTCCCAGTTGGCGAGCTCGTGCAGCAGGCCGATGAACTCCGACAGCCGGGCCAGGCCCTCCTGCGCCTGAACACGCGCAAAGCGCTCCCGCACGCGCTCGCCGATACCGAAGAACTCGACGCCGAGCTTCGCGCGGTCGAGCATCGGCAGCACCGCCTCCAGCTCGGGGAACAAGCCCACGCCCTTGCGCAGCGGTTCGTCGCGAAAATGAATGACCATGCTGCGATCGGCAATGCCCTCGGGCGGCACGCCGTCCGAGATCCAGGTGTGCGGCAGGCGCCCGCCCACAAGCGCAACGTAGCCGGGCTCGAAGCGTCCGATGTGGTTGCCGACATAGGCATCGCCGCTGCTGCGGTTGATGATCTGCAGTTCGTACTCGTCGTGGTAGTGCCAGCAGTCGAACGGCCAGGGCACGCCGTGCTGCAGGCAGCGCACGGAGCTCCCGCCCGCCGGCTCGAATCCGAGCCGCGGATCGCGCATCAGTTCATGTTCGAGTTCCGGCTTTCGCGCGGTGTGGTGTCTGCTCATGGCTTCTCTCGGGGGTGGCTTGCTTGCCTGTCAGGCCCTGTCGCCTTGCCAAGCCCGGCATCGGCCCGGCTGCGAAACTGCCGCGGCGTCACGCCGTTGCGCAACCTGAACCGGCGGCTGAAGTAAACCGCATCGCCAAAGCCGCACTGCCGCGCGATGTCGGCAATGCGCGCGTTCGACGTCAGCAGCAGTTCCTTCGCGCACTCCAGGCGGCGTTCGGTCACCAGTTCGGTGAAGGTGCGGTGGGTCTGCTTCTTGAGCAGGTGCGCAAGGTAGTTGGGCGACAGCATGGCGGCCGCGGCGGCATCGTTGAGCGACATCTCTTCGCCCAGGTGCTCGCGCACATAGCGCATCACGCGCTGGAGCGCATCGCGGCTCGAGCAGCGGCCGGTCCGCAGCGCGGCCTGCGCGAGCAGCTGCGCCTCGTGCCGGCTGCAGGCCAGGCCCATCAGCTGCAGCAGAATGCCGCGGATCGCGCCCACGCTGCCGAAGCGCCGCTCGCGGTTCAGCACGGCAAGCTCTTCGAGCCAGCCGAGGATGCGCGCGAAATCGGCGTCGCCGAAATGAAAGTCCATGTACTCCTGGAACAGGAAGGGCGCGAGCTCGGGCTGGCGCGACACGGGCACCTCTTCGAGGTCGAGCGCCTCGACCGGCAGCTCGGGCCAGAGAAACCCCTGGTCGAAGTTCACGATGGCATAGCGGGCGCCGGGGGGGTGCGGCACCACGTGCACGCGGTAGGGCAGCACAAAGCTCAGGTGCCCGGCAGTGAACGGGCGCACCGCCCCGCCCACCACCTGCTGCGAGCCGCCATGGATGCTGACCTGGATCTGGAAATACTCGTGCCGGTGCGGCCGCGCCAGCACGTCCCGCGCGCCTTCGAAGCGGATGTCGAAGTCGAGATGGTTCGCGCGCTCCTGCATGCCGTAGAGGCGAAGGCTGGATTGAAGGGCCGACATGGCGCGATGGTAAGCCTTTGCCCCGGGCCTGCCGAGCGGCGGCGGGTGTTGCTTGCGTCCTGTTTTTGCGTAGATGCGTGCGGTAGCGCCGCGCCAGCGCGCTCCAGAATGGCCCGGCTGGCCTCGGCCGGTTTTCATCGCCCAACAAAAGATTCAGGAGACAAAAATCATGTCCAGTTCACGACGCGGCCTGCTGGCCGGCTCTGCCGCCATGGCGGCCGGCGCAGTTGCCGGTTGCGCCCTGCCGGCCGGCGCATCGCGGGCGCCGCAAACGCCCTTCACGGTTGCGCAGACCACGGTTCCGATCGTCGGCAGCGAGCAGGCGTTTCCGGTGCGGCGCATCTACTGCATCGGCCGCAACTATGCGGCCCACGCGCGCGAAATGGGCTCCGACCCGACCCGCGAGCCGCCCTTCTTCTTCCAGAAGCCGGCGGATGCGATCCAGGTCGTGATGCCCGGCACCGTGGCCGACCATCCGTACCCGACGCTCACCAAGAACTATCACTACGAGGTGGAACTGGTCGTGGCCCTTGCCAAGGGCGGCCGCAACATCGCGCCCGCGGATGCGCTGGGCCTGGTCTATGGCTATTCGCTCGGCCTGGACATGACCCGCCGCGACCTGCAGCGCGAAATGGGCGACCAGAAAAAGCCCTGGGAAATCGGCAAGAGCTTCGACCATTCGGCGCCCATCGGCCCGATTCATCCGGTGGCGAAGGTCGGGCACTACACCGACGGGTCGATCTGGCTCAAGGTGAACGGCCAGACCAAGCAGAACGCCACGCTCAAGCACATGATCTGGTCGGTGGCCGAGCAGATCAGCCGCCTGTCGCAGGCGTTCGAGCTGATGCCCGGCGACATCATCTATTCGGGCACGCCGGAAAACGTGGGCCCTGTGGTGCGCGGCGACGTGATCGAGATCCACATCGACGGGCTGCCGAACCTTTCGGTCCGGATCGTCTGAGGAATTGGCCGGCTCAGCTGCCGGCCACCTTCATGCGGTTGACCAGCACCGAGCCCGTGGTCTTGGCGCCGAAGGTGTAGGCATCGGCGCCAATGGCCTCGATGCCCATCAGCATGTCCTTCAGGTTGCCGGCGATGGTGATCTCCTGCACCGGAAAGGCGATGCGCCCTTTCTCGACCCAGAAGCCGCTGGCACCGCGCGAATAGTCGCCGGTCACGTAGTTCACGCCCTGCCCCATCAGCTCGATCACGAAGAGGCCCGTGCCCAGCTTGGCGAGCATGGCGTCCAGGTCGTCGCCGGCCTTGGTGAGGCGGGAGCTCAGCGTGAGGTTGTGCGAGCCGCCGGCATTGCCGGTGGTCTTCATGCCGAGCTTGCGCGCCGAATAGGTCGACAGGAAGTAGCCTTCGAGCCGGCCGGCATCCACCACCTTGCGCGCGCGGGTTTTCACGCCTTCGTCGTCGAACGGCGAGCTGCCCTTGCCGCGCGGGATGTGCGGGTCTTCGGCCACGTCCACGTGCTTGGGCAGCACCGGTTTACCGAGCGAATCGAGCAGGAAGGTGCTCTTGCGGTAGAGCGCCCCGCCGCTCACGGCCTGCACCAGCCCGCCCAACAGGCCCACGGCCAGCGGCGACTCGAACAGCACCGGGCATTCGGTGGTCTTGATCTTGCGCGACTTCAGCCGGCTCAGCGCCCGCTCGGCGGCGTAACGGCCCACGGCTTGCGGGCTGGCCAGCTCGTCGGCCGAGCGCATGGAGCTGTACCAGGAGTCGCGCTGCATGTCGTCGCCCTTGCCGGCGATGGGCGCAACCGAAATCGAATGCCGCGAACTGGCGTAGCCGCCGCGGAAGCCGTGCGTGTGGGCGCTGAAAAAGTGGCTCTGCTGGGCCGAAACGCCCGCGCCTTCGCTGTTGGTGATGCGCTTGTCGGTCGAAAGCGCCGCGGCTTCGCATTCCAGCGCCAGCTTGGCGGCCTGCTCGCTCGTCACGTCCCAGGGATGGAACAGGTCGAGCTCCGGGTGGTCCTTGGCAATGTCTTCCTCGTCGGGAAGGCCGCTCACCGGGTCTTCGGCCGTGAAGCGGGCAATGTCGTAGGCCGCTTGCACGGTCTGGGCAATGGCCGCCTCCGAAAAGTCGGAGGTGCTGGCGTTGCCGCGGCGATGGCCCACGTAGACCGTGATGCCCAGCGACTTGTCGCGGTTGCGCTCCACGTTCTCAAGCTCGCCCTTGCGGACCGAGACACTGAGGCCGCAGCCCTCGGAGGCCTCGGCGCCGGCATCGGTGGCACCGAGCTTTTTGGCGTGGGCCAAGGCCGTGTCGACCAGGTTTTCGAAGAAGGAGCGGCTGTAGGCGAAGCCGGAATCGGCGCGCGAGGAAGATGTCGTCATGTGGTGGCTATGATACTTGCGCCCCCTATTTTCCGTTTCCCCGGCTCGCCCCTTTGCATTGCACGCGTTGCAACGCTGCACGTGGCGGCCCAGAATCCACCCCATGTCCCGCAAACCCAAAAAAGGCTATTTCGTCCGTGGCCAGTTCGTTGCCGAAGGCAGCGAGCTCGACCTGGAGCTCAAGCGCGAGCTCAAGGGAACCGACGAAGCCAGCCGCACCGACCTGAAGCGCGAAAGCGACGAACTGCAAAAGCTGGGCACCGAACTTCTCGGCCTGCGCGCCGGCCTGTTCGACGCGCTGCCGCTGGACGAAAAACTGATCGACGCCGTGGCCGAGGCCAAGCGCATCACCAATTTCGAGGGCAAGCGCCGCCAGATGCAGTTCATCGGCAAGCTGATGCGCAAGCTCGAACCCGAAGTGCTGGAGGCCGTGAAGCAGGCTCTGGCCGAGCAAAACACCGTGCCCGCGGCCGAAGCCGCCGCCCTGCACGAGGCCGAACGCTGGCGCGACCGGCTGATTGCCGACGACGACGCGCTGGGCGGTTGGATCGAAACCCACCCCGGCACCGATTCGCAACAACTGCGCGCCCTGGTGCGCCAGGCCCGCAAGGACCTGAAGGCCGGCCCGCCCGGAGAAGCGCCGCGCCAGGGCAAGGCTTACCGCGAGATCTTTCAGCTGGTGCGTGCGCAGCTGGCGGTGCATGGTGGGGCGGACCACGCTGCGGCGGCCGCCGCGCAGGACCGGGAAGAGGACGCATGAGCCACTTGCCTTTCTCCCTCCCTTCCCGGGCGAGGGCCGGGGTGGGGGCAAGCGGCGCATCCATCAGGCACCCTGGCTGCCCCATCCCAACCTTCCCCCGGAAGGGGAAGGAGCAACACCATGAGCACACCTGACTCCATCCGCATCGGCATCGTCTCCATCAGCGACCGCGCCTCCAGCGGCACCTACGAAGACAAGGGCCTGCCTTCGCTGAAAGAATGGCTCGGCCGCGCGCTGAAGAACCCGATCGATTTCGAAGCGCGGCTCATTCCCGACGAGGCGGCGCTCATCAGCGCCACACTCATCGAGCTGGTGGACGCCGGCTGCTCGCTGGTGCTGACCACCGGCGGCACCGGCCCCGCCCTGCGCGACGTCACGCCCGAAGCCACGCTGGCCGTCGCCCACAAGGAAATGCCCGGCTTCGGCGAGCAGATGCGGCAGATCAGCCTGCGCTTCGTGCCCACGGCCATCCTGTCGCGCCAGGTGGCGGTCATCCGCGACAAGAGCCTGATCATCAACCTGCCGGGGCAGCCGAAGTCGATTGCGGAAACGCTTGAAGGGCTGAAGGATGCCGACGGCAAGCAGGTCGTGCCGGGCATCTTCGCAGCGGTGCCGTACTGCATCGACCTGATTGGCGGCCCGTACCTCGAGACCGACGATTCGGTCTGCAAGGCCTTCAGGCCCAAGTCGGCGATCAGGAACTGAGAAGCCGGGCTTCGCGCCCGTCCTCCTCTTCGCGCCGGTGCGCCATGCGGTACAGCAGCGGCAGCACCAGCAACGTCAGAGCAGTCGACGACAGGATGCCGCCGATCACCACCGTCGCCAGCGGCCGCTGCACCTCGGCGCCGGTGCCGGTGGCAATCGCCATCGGCACGAAGCCCAGCGAAGCCACCAGCGCCGTCATCAGCACCGGCCGCAACCGCGTGAGCGCGCCTTCGCGGATCGCGGCATCGAGCGGCAGCCCACCCTCGCGCAGGTTGCGAATGAAAGAGATCATCACCAGCCCGTTGAGCACCGCCACGCCTGAGAGCGCGATAAAGCCCACCGCCGCCGAGATCGACAGCGGAATGCCGCGCAGCCACAGCGCCACGATGCCGCCCGTGAGTGCGAACGGAATGCCGGTGAACACCAGCAGGCCGTCCTTCAGGTTGCCGAACATCGCGAACAGCAGCGTGAACACCAGCAGCAGCGACACCGGCACCACCACCTGCAACCGCTCGGTGGCCGAGGCCAGGTTTTCGTATTGGCCGCCCCATGCGGTCCAGTAGCCCGGCGGAATGCTCACCTTGCGCATGGCTTCTTCGGCCTCGGCCACGAAGGACCCGAGGTCGCGGCCGCGCACGTTGGCGCTCACCACGATGCGTCGCTTGCCGTCTTCGCGGCTGACCTGGTTCGGGCCCGGCGCAAGCTCCAGCGTGGCCACTTCGCCCAGCGGGATGAAGCTGGTGCGCTGCTGAACCTCGGCGCCAGCGCCCCTGGGCAGTGCGATCGGCAAGCGCTTGATCGCCTCCAGGTCGGTGCGCAGGTTCTCGGGCAGGCGCACGAGGATGTCGAAGCGCCGGTCGCCCTCGAACAGCGTGCCCGCCTCGCGGCCGCCCACCGCAATGGAAATCGCGTCCTGCAGGTCGCCCACGTTGAGGCCGTAGCGCGCGGTCTTGTCGCGGTCGATGTTCACGGTGAGCATTGGCAGGCCGGTGGTCTGCTCGACCTTCACTTCTGCGGCACCTGAGATCTTGCTCAACGTTTCCGACACCTCGGCCGCCGTCTTGTCCAGCACCGCCATGTCGTCTCCGAAGATCTTCACGGCCACGTCGCTGCGCACACCCGAGATCAGTTCGTTGAAGCGCAACTGGATCGGCTGTGAGAACTCGTAGTTGTTGCCCGGCAGCTTTTCAACCTCTTCCTGCACGGCGGCGAGCAACTCGGCGCGCGTGCGGCGAGATGCACCTTGGGGCGCGGGCCACTCGCTCTCGGGCTTGAGCATGATGTAGCCGTCGGAGATGTTCGGCGGCATGGGGTCCGACGCAATCTCGGCCGTGCCGGTGCGCGCGAACACGCGCTCGATCTCCGGAAACTTTTCTTTCAGCGTGCGTTCGATCTGCTTTTGCATTTCGACCGACTGCGTGAGGCTGGTGCCCGGTATACGCAGCGCCTGCACCGCAAAGTCGCCCTCGCCCAGGCTCGGCACAAACTCCGTGCCCAGCCGCGTGGCCAGCAGGCCCGAAAGCACCACCGCGACACAAGCCATGGTGATGACCAGCGGTTTGGCCGTCATCACGCGCGCCAGCAGCGGCTCGTAGCCGCGCCTGGCCCACTGCATCAGGCGGTTTTCCTTCTCGCTCACCCTGTTGCCGATGAAGAGCGCCACGGCTGCCGGAATGAAAGTGATCGACAGGATCATCGCGCCCAGCAGTGCAATCACCACCGTGAAAGCCATCGGGTGGAACAGCTTGCCCTCCACGCCCGTGAGCGCAAAGATCGGCAGGTACACGATCATGATGATCAGCTGGCCGAACAACAGCGGGCGGCGCGCCTCCTGAGAGGCCGCGAACACTTCATGGAAGCGCTCGCTGCGTGTGAGCGGCCGCCCGAGCTTTGCCTGCGCATGCGCGAGGCGCCGCACGCAGTTCTCCACGATCACCACCGCTCCGTCGATGATGATGCCGAAGTCCAGCGCGCCCAGGCTCATGAGGTTGGCGCTGACCTTCTGGTTCACCATGCCGGTGAAGGTGAACAGCATCGACAGCGGAATGACCAGCGCCGTGATGAGCGCCGCGCGGATGTTGCCGAGAAAGAGAAACAGCACCGCGATGACCAGCACCGCGCCTTCGAAGAGGTTCTTCTTCACCGTGGCAATGGCCTTGTCGACCAGCACGGTGCGGTCGTACACCGTCACGGCCTTCACGCCCGCGGGCAAGGTGCGGTTGATCTCCTGCATCTTTTTATCGACCGCCTGCGACACGGTACGGCTGTTCTCGCCGATCAGCATGAACACCGTGCCCAGCACCACCTCGCGGCCGTTGTCGGTGGCCGCGCCGGTGCGCAGCTCCTGGCCGATGCCCACTTCGGCCACGTCCCGCACGCGCAGCGGAATTCCGTTGGCGTTGCCCAGGATCACGTTGCCGATGTCTTCGGCCGACTTGACCTGCCCCGGCGCACGAATGAGGTATTGCTCGCCGCGCTTCTCGATGTAGCCCGCGCCCACGTTGGCGTTGTTGCGCTCCAGCGCGGTGACCAGCTCGGTCATGGTGAGGCCGTGCGCCAGCAGCTTGGCCGGATCGGGCGCAACCTGAAACTCCTTGGCGTAGCCGCCGATGGAGTTGATCTCTGTCACGCCCTTCACGTTGCGCAGTTGCGGCTTGATGATCCAGTCCTGGATCTCGCGCAGGTCGGTCGGCGTGTAGGGCGTGCCGTCGGCCTTCTTTGCGCCCTCGTCTGCCTCCACCGTCCAGAGATAGATCTCGCCGAGGCCGGTCGAAATGGGCCCGATCACCGGCGAGATGCCGGCCGGCATGCTCTCGCGCGCCGACTGGATGCGCTCGTTCACCAACTGCCGCGCAAAGTAGATGTCGGTACCGTCCTCGAAGATCACCGTCACCTGCGAAAGGCCGTAGCGCGAGAGCGAGCGGGTCTGCTGCAGGCCGGGCAGGCCGGCCATCACCGTCTCGATGGGGTAGGTCACGCGCTGCTCCGCCTCGAGCGGCGAATAGCCGGGCGCGGCGGTGTTGATCTGCACCTGCACGTTGGTGATGTCGGGCACCGCGTCGATGGGCAGCTTCTGGTAGCTGAAGATGCCGAGCGCGGCCATGCCGAGCACGGCCAGCAAGACCAGCCAGCGCTGCTCGATGGAAAACCGGATGACTCGTTCGAACATGCGGCGTCCTCAGTGGGTGTGCGTGGCAGAGCTCTTGCCCTGCTGCGACTTGACGACGAAGCTGCCGCTGCCCGCATGGGCTGCGCCGGGCGCAAGGCCGTCCACGATCTCGATGCGCTGGCCGTCGCTGCGGCCGGTCTGCACATGCTGCGGCACAAAGCCGCCCGGCACGCGCAGGAACACGGTCGGTTTGTCTTCCACCGTTTGCACGGCTTCGGCCGACACCGCCACTGGGGCGTTCGCTTCGGACGAAACCAGTTCCACGTTCACGAACAGCCCCGGCCGCCACATTCGCTGCGGGTTGGTCAAGGTGACGCGAGCCGTGGCCGTGCGCGTTTGAGCGCCGATGAGCGAGCCCACGTACGACACCGTGCCGCTGGCCGCCTGCTCGAAGGCGCTCGAACGAATGGTCACCGGCTCGCCGATGCGCACCAGGTTCAGGTGGTTGGCGGCCACGCTGATCTCGGCCCACACGGTCGAAAGATCGGAAATGGTGAACACGCTGGCGTCTTCCTTCACCGCTTCGCCGAGCGAGATGTGCTTTTCGACCACCATGCCGTCGAACGGTGCGCGCAGCTCGTAGCGGCCGAGGGCCGACGAGGCCGGCGTGGCGCCCAGCGCCAGCAGCTTCTGGTTGGCGTTGGCCACGGCAATCTGCGCCTCCTGCATGGCCTGCTCCGCCTGCAGGTAGTCCTGCTGGGCGGAAATCTTTTCTTCCCACAGCTTCTTCTCGCGCTGGTAGGTGGTGCGGGCCAGCTCGAGCCGGCGCTGCGCCGTCTGCAGCTCGCTGCGCTGCTCCGACAGCGCCGGGCTGGAGAGCACCGCCAGCACCTGGCCGCGCTTCACTTCCTGCCCAAGGTTGGCCGATACGCTTTCGACCACGCCGCCCACGCGCGGCACCACATGGGCGGTTCGGTCCTCGTTGAACTTGATCTCGCCCGGCAGTTGCAGCAACGACTTGATGCGCGCGGGGCCGGCGCTCTCCACAGCCACGCCCGCGGCCTTGATCTGCTCGTCGGTGAAGGCGATCTTTCTCTCCTGCTCCTTGCGCTCTTCGTTGTGCCCTTCCTTGTGCCCTTCTGGGTGCTCGCCCTTCTTCTCGTCCTTGCCGGCCTCGCCGGAGGCGTGGCCATGCCCGTGGTCATGGTCATGGTCATGGCCCTTCTCTTCTCCCTTGCCTTCTTCCTCATGGTGCTCGCCTTCGGCATGCTCGGCCGCTTCCGAATGCCCCGAGCCTTCAGGCTTGGCCGGCGCGGTGCGCAAGATCAGCGCGCCTGCGGCGATGCCGGCGACCAGCACGGCCACGATCGCCATCCATTGCTTCTTGCCGATGCGCCTCGCGGGCGTGTTTCGCTCTTCCGTATTCATGATGTGGTTTCCTTGTCAGCGTGCGGCATCCGCCGTACGCGGGGTTTCGTCGGCCTCGGTGCCCAGCAGCCGGTCTAGCTCGCTGGCCGCGCGATGCGCGTCGGCCACGGCCATCAGGTACTGGTTACGCACCTGGAAGTGCGTGCGTTGCGCGTCGAGCGCTTCGAGAAAGCTGAACTTGCCGAGCTCGAAGCCCTTGGCGGCAGCCTTGTAGGCGGCCTCGGCGCCGGGCAGTGCATCGCGCTGCAGCGTCTCGGCGGCGGCGCGCGCCGAACGCAGGCGCTCGGTGGCTTGCGCCACATCGGCACCCAGCTGCAGCTCGGCCGTGGCAAGGTCGTCCCGCGCCTTCTCTTCGCGGCTCAGCGCCTCGGCCACGTTGCCGCGGTTGGTGTCGAAGATTGGCAGCGGTACCGACACGCCCACCACCACCTGGTTGCGGCCGTTGCTGCTGCCCATGCCTTCGTCGGCCGGCACACGCTTGGCGCCGAGCGACACGGTGACGTCGGGCACGCGCCGCGCCTGCTCCAGTTGCGAAAGCGCCTGGCGCCGCTCGACCTCGAGCCGTGCCTGGCGCAACATGGGCGCCGCGGCAAGCCGCCTCTCCACGTCCTGCGCCAGTGCAAGCGGTGGCAGCCGATCGACCGCACCCTGCGCCTGCGTGAAGCGCGGATCGGGGTTGCCCCACAGTGCGGCGAGCTGACGGCGCGCCGAGCGCAATGCGCCTTCGGCCTGCTGCAGTTCGACCCGGATGCCGGCCTCGGCCACGCGCGAGCGCGTCTCTTCGAGCGGCGGAACCTTGCCCGCCGCCACGCGGTTGGCGGCTGCGCGGGTGGCCGCTTGCGCAAGGCCCAACGAATCCTGCATCAGCCGCAGGCGCTCCTGCGCAGCCAGCACGTCGAAGAACAGCGTGATGGTCGATGCACGCAGCTCCGAACGCCGTGCAAGCAACGCCGATGCGGCCTGGTCGCGCGCACGTTCGGCCGCCGCCACGCGGGCTGCGCGCTTGCCGCCCAGCTCGACGGGCTGGCTCAGCAGCAGCGTGGTGGTGCGGTTGCCCCCGCGCAGGTCTTCCACCTGCGCCTCGAGCACGGGGTTGGGCCATGCGCCCGCCTGCAGCACGGCGGCATCGCTGGCCTCCTGCTCACGCGCGGCGGACGAAAGCCCGGGGTTGGCCCGCTGTGCGAGCGCGATGGCGCTGCGCAGGTCCAGCGGGCCCGCAGGCTCCACTGTTCTTGCAGCAGCCTGCCGCAGCAGCGGCGAAGGATTGGAACCGGCATCGGTTTGTGAAAATGCCGGGGGCGCCGCCAAGGCCATGACGGCCAGCGGCACGAAGAGCGTGCGCATCGAATTCTCCTGGGTTGCAAAACAACGGGCGAGGGAATTCGGCGAGAGCTCAGCTGATGCGGGGTATCAGGGGTAAGGGTTGTCTCTCGCCGAATCAAGCGGCGAGAGGTCTTGCAGGGCGCACAGGCACTTCGGAGATATGCGAGACAAAGTGCTCCGCTCGCATGACACGCAATGCCCGCGCGAGCGCAGGCAGGCCTTGCCCCTGCTCTGCCGCTGACGGCAGATGCTGCGCATGGCCCAGGTGGCAGGCCGCGCAGTCTCCCAGCACGGCATTCGGTTGCGTGCCCGGGCTCTTCTGCGTGTCGTCGGCACGGGTACCGCCGTGGCTGCCCGCCTCGGACGGGTGCTCGTGGTGGCCCCAATGGCGGGGCTGCACATCGCGCTCGTGCTGGCAATACGCCGCAGATGCCGCCCAGCTGAACTGGAACGGCAGCAGGAACAGCAAGAAGATCTGGAGCCAGCGGCGCATGGTTCCAAAAGTATATCGGCGGCACGTGGCACGGCTCCTGCATTGCCCCTTCGAGTCGCAGGCCCGCGGCGCAATGTATGACACGGGGCCGGCGCCCAGTCCGTCGTTCGAAACGACAGGTTCGCACCCGCCTTCCACCCACCCCCCAACTAACATCCGTCGATGCGAATTCTGGTCATTGAGGGCGAGCCCCAGCTCGGCGATGAGCTGAAGAAGGGCCTGGAGGAAAACGGGTACGCAGCCGACATTGCGCGCGATGGCGCCAAGGGCCGCTACCTTTCCGCGCAGCACGACTACGCGTTGATCCTTCTCGACGCGGTGCTTCCCGGTGCCGACGGCTTTGCGCTGCTGCGCGCGCTGCGGCGGACCAGCACCGTGCCCGTGCTGGTGCTCACGGCGCGGGACAAGGTCGAAGACCGCGTGAACGGCCTGCGGCTGGGCGCAGACGATTACCTGGTGAAGCCCTTCGCCTTGCCGGAACTGCTGGCGCGCGTACGCACCCTGGTTCAACGCGGCAAGCCGAACGAGCCGACCACCTTCCGGCTGGCCGACCTGGAACTCGACCTTGCAAGCGGCAAGTGCGTTCGCAACCATCAGCGCATCGAACTTACGGCAAAGGAGTCCGCGCTGCTGGCGGTGCTACTGCGCAACAGGGGGCACATCGTCTCGCGCAGCACGCTCGCCGAAGAGGTGTGGGACAGCACACTCGACAGCGACACCAATGTGCTCGAAGTCGCCATTCGCAGGCTGCGCGCCAAGATCGACGATCCTTTCGACCTGAAGCTGCTGCACACCGTGCGCGGCAGCGGCTACGTGCTCGAAGACCGTTCCTGGCCTTGAACACGCATGCTGGGCCGTACCCGCTGTTGACTAGGGCTCTGCGCGGGCCGGCGTTTCGTCTGCGGCGGCGGGCGCCTTGGTGCGGCCCATCACCAGGTTGATCAGCGGCCCCGTCATCGCGGTAGTCACCAGCGCCATCACCAGCAGCATGGTGAAGAGCTCGGGCCCGATCAAGCCGGCGTCCAGGCCGATCTTCATCACGATGAGCTCCATCAGCCCGCGCGCATTCATGAGCGAACCGGTGGCAAGGCTGTCGCGCCATCCGTAGCCCGCCATGCGCGCGCCGATGGCCCCACCGGCCAGCTTGCCGATGGTGGCCACGCCGACGATCAGCAGCATTGCGCCCACGCTCGCGCCCGTAAAGGCATTGGCGGTGGTTCCCAGCCCCGCCAGCGCGAAGAACAGCGGCATCAGCACCACGATGGAAATCGGCTCAATGCGCTCGGTGAGCGAGTTCAGCAAACGGTCGTCGCGCGGCAGGCAGGCGCCGAACAGGAACGCGCCGAACACGGCATGCAGGTGCAGCCATTCGGTTGCCAGTGCGCACACCAGGAGGCCGATCATCAGCGAAGCCATCATGGTGGTCGAAGGCTCGCCGTTGGGTGCGCGCGTGCGCAGCAGCCATGCGAAGGCCGGCTTCATGCCGAAGAACAGCACGGCCAGCAGCACCACCACGCCGGCGGTGGTCTTGAGCAGGCCGGTATAGCCCTCCCCCGCGCCCGCGAGGGCCACCACCAGCGCCAGCAAGATCCACGCGAACACGTCGACCACCGCCGCCGCGCTCAGCGAAAGCTGGCCGAACGGCGTGCGCGTGAGCCCGCGGTCTTTCAGGATGCGCGCCATGACAGGAAACGCGGTTATCGAAAGCGCCGCCGCCATGAACAGCGCAAACGGCCAGAAGCCCACCCCCGCCGGCGCCAGCGACGGATGCAAGGCCGGCGAGATCGCAATGCCCAGCACCATCGGCACGGCAACGCTGAGCGTCCCCACGTAGCCGGCCGCTTTCAGCTGCGCGCGCACGCCCTGCGCGGCCCGCAGTTCGAGCCCCACCACGAACATGAAGAGCACCAGGCCCACCGTCGAAAGCGACGACAGCCCCTCGAGGTGGCTCTTGGAGAAAAGCTGCGCATGCAGCGAAGGAAACAGCGCCCCCATGACCACCGGCCCGAGCATGAGGCCGGCCGCCATTTCGCCGACCACGCTCGGCTGGCCCACATGGCGAAGCACCCAGCCGCAGATGCGCGCGGTGCTCAGGATGACGATGAGTTGCAGCAGGAGAGAGGTGGCGGACATGGACCAGAGCGCGGGTGAAGGGGAATACGCGATGTTAGTTTTGTTCAGGCGCTTCGAACCAACGATCGGCCCATTGATTGAGCGGCTTGAGCCGCTTGACGAGTTCACCGCCCGATTCGGTCAGCACGTAGCCCGCGTCGGCCAGCGCAACGATGCCGCCCGCGCGCAGTTCCTTGAGCCGGTCGTTCAACACCGAGGGCGACATGTCACCCGTGCTCACACGCAAGGCCCTGAAGCTTTGCGGCATGCCATCGCGCAGTTCCCACAAGATGCGCAGCGTGCCCTTGCGGCCCAGTTGCTCGAGCAGCCGCATCACCGGTCGGCGCGATGCAGCAGGGGCCATTGGTTCATGCGGGGCTTCGGCTTTGCTCATGAGGCGAGTTTCAAAAAATCAGGTCCCGGGCTTCTCTTGCGCTACGCATTTCGTAGCGATAGACTGCAAACGTCGCTACGCTTTTCGTAGCGATTTGAACCGCATTCTACGAAGGATTCGACCATGACGACCCTCGCGGCAACAGACAACAGCGCGCCCCGCATCCGGCCGCTCGAAGCGCCTTACCCCGAACCGATTGCCGACCTGCTGGCGCGAATGAACCCGCCCGGAAGAGCAGAAGTTCTAGCGCTGTTCCGCGTGCTGGCCATCAACCCCGAACTGGCCGAGCGCACGCTGGGGCTCGGCCGCTATCTTCTCGGCCGCAAAGCCGCAATCGACCTGCGCGACCGCGAGGTGGTGATCACGCGCGTGTGCGCGCGCTGCGGCGCGGAGTACGAATGGGGTGTGCACATCGCGGCCTTTGGCGATGCAGCCGGTTTCAGCGCCACCGACAGGCGCGTGATGGCCTCGGTCACCGAAGACCTCGAACTGCTCGCACCCCGGGACCGCCTGCTGGTCCAGCTGGTCGATCAGCTGCACGACACCAGCCATGTGGACGATGCACTCTGGGAGGCACTGACCGCCCACTGGAGCCCACCGCAGCTCATCGAGCTGATGATGCTTGCGGGCTGGTACCACGCCGTGAGCTACGTGTGCAACGCGGCGCGCGTGCCGCTTGAAAAATGGGCCGCACGCTGGTGAGGCCAGGCTTTCGATCGCCTGCTCCCCGGTAGCCTCAGCCGCCGTCACTCGCCTTCGGCATGCGCATCAACCGCAGTCCGTTGGCCACCACCAGCAGGCTCGCCCCCATGTCCGCGAACACCGCCATCCACATGGTCGCGCTGCCGAACACCGCAAGCACGAAGAACACGCCCTTGATGCCCAGCGCCAGGGTGATGTTCTGCCACAGCACCGAGTGCGCCCGGCGCGACAGGCGAATGGTCTCGGGCAGGCGGCGCAGGTCGTCGTTCATGATGACCACGTCCGCCGCCTCCATGGCCGTGTCGGTGCCGGCGCCGCCCATTGCAAAGCCGATGTCCGCCTGGGCGAGCGCGGGCGCATCGTTGATGCCGTCGCCCACCATGCCGGCAACGCCGTGGCGCTGCTGGAGCGCCTTGACGGCGTCGAGTTTTTCTTCGGGCAGCAGGTTGCCGCGCACGTCGTCGATGCCCGCATGCGCGCCGATGGCCCGGGCCGTGGCGGCGTTGTCGCCGGTCAGCATCACGGGCGTGACGCCGAGCGCGCGAAGCTCGGCCATGGCGGCCTGCGATGACGGCTTGATGGTGTCGGCCACCGCAAACAGCGCAAGCACCTCCTGGCCGGAGGCCAGCAGCGTGACGGTGCGCCCGGCTTCTTCATGGCGCTTCAGCTCGGCTTCGAGCGCCGGGGTGCACAGCCCCCGCTCCTCGATCAACCGATGGTTGCCGAGCACATAGGCTTGGCCCCCGTGCGTGGCCTGTACGCCGCGCCCCGGCAGGGCCGTGAAGTCTCCGACCTCCAGCGCTTCGATCTCCAGGCCTTCGGCAATGGCCTTGGACACGGGGTGATCAGAACGGCTTGCGATGCTTGCCGCAACCGCAAAGACCGCATCCTTGTCAGCCGCAGCCCCGATCAGGCTCGATTCGACCAGCCGCGGCTTGCCTTCGGTGATGGTGCCCGTCTTGTCGAGCGCCACCGCCTTCAGCTTGCGCGCCTCTTCGAGGTAGGTGCCGCCCTTGATCAGAATGCCGCGCCGCGCGGCCGAGGCCAGCGCGCTCACCACGGTGACGGGCGTCGAGATGACCAGCGCGCAAGGGCACGCGATGACCAGCAGCACCAGCGCCTTGTAGATGGCCTGCAGCCAGGTCCACCCCATGAGCCAGGGCGTGAGCACCGCCACGGCAATGGCCAGCACGAAGACAGCAGGCGTATAGACCGACGCGAACTTGTCGACAAAGCGCTGCGTGGGCGCGCGCGATCCTTGCGCCTCTTCGACCGCATGGATGATGCGGGCCAGCGTGGTGTTGGCTGCCACCGCCGTCACGCGGAATTCAAGCGCGGCCGTCTGGTTGATGGTGCCCGCGAACACCGCATCGCCTGCCGACTTGTCGACCGGAATGCTCTCGCCGGTGACGGGTGCCTGGTCGATGGCGCTGGTGCCTTGGGTGACGACGCCGTCCAGCGGCACGCGCTCGCCGGGGCGGATGCGCACAACGGCGCCCAGCGCCACGGTGTCGGCCTTCGCCGTCTTCCAGCTGCCGTCGGGCTGTCGCACCTCGGCCTGCTCGGGCGCCAGCGCCAGCAGCCCCTGGATGGCATTGCGCGCGCGATCGACGGCGCGTGCCTCGATCATTTCGGCAATGGCATAGAGCGCCATCACCATCGCGGCCTCTGGCCATTGGCCTATCAGGAAGGCACCCGTCACGGCCACGGCCATCAGTGCATTGATGTTCAGCCGCCCGCGCACCAGTGCCGCAAAGCCCTTCTTGTAGGTATCGAGCCCGGCCAGGCCGATGGCGGCAAGCGCAAGCGCCATCTCCATCGCGGTGAAGCCGGCCCCCTCGGGCGCGAGAAAGGAAATCGTCTCGGCCGCGATGGCCAGCACCAGCGCGGCAACCAGCCGCATGAGTTCCGGCGTCATGAAGCCGGTGGCGCGCGCCGTTCCGTCGGCGGCAGGCTGCCCGCCCGCCACCTCGTTCAGCGGCTCGGGCTTGAACCCCGCCTTGCGAATGGCTGCCAGCGCATCGGGCAACGTGGCCTCATCGGCCGTAATGGCCATGGTGCGTTCGCCCAGCCGGAAGCGCAGCCCGCTGATGCCGCGAACGGGCTCGAGCGCGCGCCGGATTTCGGACTCTTCCACTGCGCAGTCCATCGTGGGAATACGAAAGAGCAAGGCGCCCTTCGGAACATCGGCGGTGTCGACAGCGGCAATGGGGGCGGTGGTCGTTGATCCACACGCGGAGTTGCCGCAGCAGGCCGTTTCGGCAGGCGCGTGGGCGTGCGGCGCCAAGGGTTTCAGGGCATTCTGGTTCGTCATGAAGACAATTGGAAACCCTGAAGCAGGTGTAGAGTCAAACGACAAATTCCTTCACTTCGTCTTGCCGCATCATGAAAATCGGAGAACTGGCCAAGGTCGCGAACACGCCGGTCGAAACCATCCGCTATTACGAGCGCGAGCAGCTGCTGCCCGAACCGGCGCGCACCGAAGGCAACTACCGCATCTACGACGACGAGCACGCGCAACGGCTGGGCTTTATCCGCCGCTGCCGTTCGCTGGACATGACGCTCGATGAAATCCGCAGCCTGCTGCGGTTCCGCGATGCGCCGGGCGAAGACTGCGGCCAGGTCAACCAGCTGCTGGACGACCACATCGGCCACGTGGCCGCCCGCATCTCGGAACTGAAACTGCTGGAAAAGCAGCTGAAGGCGCTCCGCCAGCAATGCTGCGGGGCCGAGTCGGCGCAGAACTGCGGCATCCTGCAAGAGTTGGACACCGCCACGCTCGCCACGGAACCCTTCGGGCAGCACGCGGGGCATGTGCACGGCTCGCTGCACAGCAGCACATCCGCCAAACGCTCGTCTTGATATGCCCTGACGTGATCAGGGCGCGATCACACCGACCGCGTGCTCACACGCGAAGCAACCCGCGAAAGCCTCTTGCCGCGTAGTAAGACTGGGCACCGTTGTGATACACGAACACCTTGCCATAGCGGTAGTCGCCGAAGAGCGCTCCGCCAAGTGAGCGAACGTCAGGCGGCGTCTCGATCCAGCTGGAAGTCTTCGCGTCGAACTTGCCGAGCTTCTGCAGCTCCCGGTACTGCTCTTCCGTCAACAGCTCGATGCCCATGGCGGCCGCCATGCCAAGAGCGCTGTCCTGCGGCTTGTTTTCCTTGCGCGCGTCGAGCGCTTCACGGTCATAGCAGAGGCTCCGGCGGCCTGTCGGGCTCTCGGGGGCGCAGTCGCAGAACATGATTTGCCCGGTTTTCTTGTCCTGGCCGATCACATCCGGCTCGCCGCCGGTTTCTTCCATGGCGCCAATCGACTTCAGCGCACTGGGGTTGCTTTCGAGCCTTGCCTGAACGTCGGCCCATGCGACGCCCTTGTGGCGTTGCATGTGCTTCTCGAAGCGGGCTTGCAATGTCTGGAGCAGTTCTTGCGTCTTCATGGTTCTTGGTTCTGCTACTTGCCTATGAGCTGGGTGAGCTTCTCCGCCTCGAAGCTCTCGTCGCGCGCCGCGTCGCAGGGCACGCAGTCCTTGGTGCCGGGGTGCGCGGACAGCTTCTCGATGGCCTGCCAAAGCAGCGCGATCTGGTGCTCCTGCCCCGCGGCACTGTCGATCAACCCGCGCATGGCCTGGCTGAGCGGGTCGTCCTCCTGCGTGATGCCGTAGGCCGAGAACTTCTGCGGCGCAGCGACATCGGCGCTCTCGCCCGCCTTCGACGGAATGATGCGCGCGGGAATGCCCACCGCCGTTGCCCCCGCGGGCACCGGCTTGATGACCACCGCGTTGCTGCCGATCTTGGCGCCGTCGCCAACCTCGAAGCCGCCCAGCACCTTGGCGCCCGCGCTCACCACCACGTTGCGCCCGAGCGTCGGGTGGCGCTTGGCGCCCTTGTAGAGCGAGGTGCCGCCCAGCGTCACGCCCTGGTAGATGGTGCAGCCGTCGCCGATTTCGGCGGTTTCGCCCACCACCACGCCCATGGCATGGTCGAAGAACACCCGCTCGCCGATCTTGGCGGCCGGGTGAATCTCGATGCCCGTGAGCCAGCGCGCCACATGCGCGATAAAGCGGGCCGGCCACTTGAACCCGTGCGTCCAACAAGCGTGCGCCCAGCGATGCAGCACCACGGCATGAAAGCCGGGGTAGACCGTGATCACTTCCCAGGCGCTGCGCGCGGCCGGGTCGCGTTCGAGGATGCACCGGATGTCGGCGCGCAAACGAGAGAACATCGCTGCCTTTGTTGTCGTTATATCGATAGGGGCCGCGCAGTCTAAAGCCGGCGGTCTTTCGCGCACGCGCGATGGGGTTTTAGCCCTTGCGCGGGCCGTTTGCGGCGTCGGCCATGGCCTTGGCGATGCCCCGCAGGATGTGAATCTCTTCGGGCGTGGGCTGGGCGCGGTTGAAAAGCTGCTGCAGCCGGGGCATCAGCTTCTTCGGCGCCTGGGGGTCCAGAAAGCCGATGTCCACCAATGAGCGCTCCCAGTGCTCGAGCATGCCCGCCACCGCCTTCGCATCGGCCGCCTGCACCGGCGCCGTGGCGTCGCGCACCGCGTAGCCGCCCAGCGCAAGGCGCCATTCATAGGCAATCACCTGGATGGCCGCTCCCAGGTTGAGAGAGCCGAACTTCGGGTCGGTCGGAATGCTCAAGGCCACGTTGCAGCGGTAGACGTCTTCATTGCGCATGCCAAAACGCTCGGAACCGAAGAGAAAAGCCACATGCTGGTCGCCCTGCTGTGCCAGCGGCTCCAGGTGTTCCCGCGGGGTGCGCGTGGGCGGGCCGAAGTCTCGCGGCACCATGGCGGTGGCGCACAGGTGGGTCACGCCGTCGAGCGCCTCGTCCAGCGTTTCGACGATGCGGGCGTTGTTCAGCACGTCGAGCGCGCCGCTGGCCCGCTGGATGGTTTCTTCCCGCCGCAGCACGTTGGCCCACCGGGGCGTTACCAGCACCAGGTCGTCGAAACCCATGGTCTTCATGGCGCGGGCGGCGGCGCCCACATTGCCTGCGTGGCTGGTCTGGATCAGGATAAAACGGGTGCGCATGGAGGGTTTGGAGGCACGAAACTGGCGGAGCCGGTAAAATGACCGATTCTCGCCGCCCGCATCGCCGGGCCGCAGGGTCGCCTCCAGGGGACCTCCTCCACCGTTCTTCTCACAATCCAGAATGTCGTCCCCCAACCTGCATCCCATGCTCAATGTGGCCGTCAAGGCCGCACGCGCCGCCGGCGCCATCATCAATCGCGCCGCCCTCGACGTCGAGGCCGTGCGCATTTCGCAAAAGCAGGTCAACGACTTCGTCACCGAAGTCGACCACGCCAGCGAGCAAGCCATTATTGAAACGCTGCTTGGCGCATACCCGGGGCACGGCATCCTGGCCGAAGAATCGGGTACCCAGCACGGTGCAAAAGATTCCGACTACGTCTGGATCATCGATCCGCTCGACGGCACCACCAATTTCATCCACGGCTTTCCGGTCTACTGCGTTTCCATTGCGCTGTCGGTGCGCGGCAAGATCGAGCAGGCGGTCATCTACGACCCGAGCCGCAACGACCTGTTTACCGCCACCAAGGGCCGCGGCGCCTACATGAACGAGCGCCGCATCCGCGTCTCGAAGCGCACCAAGCTCAGCGAATGCCTGGTTTCGACCGGCTTTCCGTTTCGCACGGGCGACAACTTCAAGCAGTACCTGGCCATCATGGCCGACATGATGCCCCGCATGGCGGGCCTGCGCCGCCCTGGCGCAGCCGCTCTCGACCTGGCCTACGTGGCCGCCGGCTTTACCGACGGCTTCTTCGAAACCGGCCTCAACCCCTGGGACGTGGCCGCGGGTTCGCTGCTGGTCACCGAGGCCGGCGGCCTGATCGGCAATTTCACGGGCGAGCCCGACTTCCTGGAACAGCGCGAATGCCTGGCCGGCGCCCCGCGCATCTACGGCCAGCTGGTGCCGCTGCTCGCCAAGTATTCCAAGTTTGCCGGCATCGACGACAAGATGCGCGCCAGCGACCGCGTGCGCGCCGTCTCTGCCGCAGCGCGGCCCAACGCCGACGAATCGGTCGACCTGTATGCGCGCAGCACGGTGCCTGACCTGCCCGCCGCATCGCTCGACGGCGAAGCGCCTGCTCCCGCGGCCGCACCGGCAGCACCGGTGTCGCGCAAGCTCACGCGCATTCGCCGCGACGCGCCTGCCGACGGCAGCCCCTCCGAAGGCGACGCTTCCGCCAAGTGATGCAGGGGCCCGGTGCCGCCCTTCGCTTTCGTGCGGCGCTGCGTGTTGCGCTGAGCCAGTACGTCGCCAACGGCTTCAGCGTTGCGCTCGGCCTGCTGGTCATCTCGGCCGGCGCGCATTTCTGGCTCGGCACCATTGCCGCTTCCGCAGCCGCGGTGGGCGTGATCGTCACCGCCCCGCCCGACCTGCCCGGCCCGCGCCGCGGCAAGTTCTTCCAGATGCTGCCGGCCCCGCTGATCGGCCTGCCGCTCTTCTTTCTGGTGCAGCTGCTGCACACCGCGCCCATTCGCCTTGGGCTGGTGCTGGTGCCCGCCACTTTCGTCGCCTTTTTGGCCATGGCGTGGGGCAAGCGCGGTATTCCCATTGCCATTGCGGTGATGTTCTCGATGGTTTTCTCGATGGCCACGCCCGCGCCGAACGGCATGGCCGAGGCGTTGGAGCGCACCTGGCACTTTGGCCTGGGCGCCGGCCTCTACGTGATCTGGGCCAACCTGGCCAACCATGCGCTCAATGCGCGTTACCGCGTGCAGTCGGTGTCAGACGTGCTGTATTCGCTGGCCGCACTGATGCGCACCGAGGCCACGCAGTTCACGCCGCGCGACGACACCAGCGACATCCGCGAAACCCCAGCCCCCTTGCTCGGCCGCCTGTTGCGTGAACAGGCCGCGCTGGCCGACCAGCTGCAGGCCACGCGCGACATCGTGCTCGAGTCGCCGCGCACGCCGCGCCGGCAGCGGCTGGCCGCCATGCTGGTGATCGTGCTCGAAATGCGCGACCAGCTGCTTGCAAGCGAGCTCGACCTAGACGCGCTCAAGAGCCACCCCGCGCATGCGGAGGCGCTCATTGAAATGCGCCGCGTGCTCGAAGAGCTGGCCGACGAAACCACCGCGCTCGGCGACTCATTGCTCATGGGCCGCCACCCCGAGGCGGTGGCCGACCGCCGGCCGCGCCTGGCATCCATCCACCTGCCCGCTGAAGAACACGTGGCAAGCCACGGCATGCTGGGCCCCAACGCCGCCATGCTCGCGCGCGGCCTGGCAAGCCGCATCGGCCACATCAACGACGAGGTGCTGCGCCTTTCGGCCATGGCGCGCGGCGATGCCGAGCCCAACCTGGCCGTGGTGCGGGCCAACTGGCAGATGTTCGTGAGCCCGACCGACTGGTCGCTGCGGCCCTTTCTCACGCTGTGGAGCTGGGACGCGCCGCCGCTGCGGCATGCCATTCGCGCCGCGCTGGCCATTGCGGCCGGTTACGCCATTGCGGTGTCGCTGCCCTGGGGTTCGCATGACTACTGGATCTTGCTGACCATTGTGGTGGTGCTGCGCGGCAGCCTTTCGCAAACGCTGGAGCGGCGCAACAGCCGCGTGGCCGGCACGCTGCTGGGCTGCGTGCTGGCGGTGGGGCTGCTCTCCGCGCATCCGTCGCCGCTGTTGCTGCTGGCCTTTGTTACCGTGTCGCAGGCCATTGCGCACAGCTTTGCGGTGCGCCGCTACCTGATTACCGCGGTGGCGGCCACGGTGCTGGGCCTGCTGCAGGCGCACATGCTCAACACCGGCGCCGCGCCCATCTTTGCGCTGTTCGAGCGCATTGCCGACACGCTCATCGGCGCCGCGCTGGCATGGGGCTTCTGCTATGTGCTGCCGTCATGGGAACGCGGGCAGATTCCGGCGCTGGTGGCGCGCACGCTCACCGCCCAGGCGCGCCATGCACGCCTGGCACTGGGCCTGGGCCAGTTGCAGGCGGTCGACAGCAGCCCCGAGCTCGAATGGCGGCTTGCGCGCCGCGAGGCCTACGACAGCCTCTCGGCGCTGGTGCAGGCCACGCAGCGTTCGCTTTCTGAGCCGCGTGCGGTGCAGCCGCCGCTCGAGCCGCTGGAGCACCTGCAGGCGCACAGCTACCAGTTGCTCGCGCAACTCAGCGCCGTAAAATCGATGCTCGTGCTGCGGCGCGACCGGCTCACCCCGGGCGAAATCGAAGGCCCGCTCGCGCGCACTGCACAGCGCATCGAGGCGGCCATCGGCACCGCGCCCACCACCGGTCCCACGCTGCCCGAAAGCCCCGGCTCCACCACCGTGGGCGGCCCGATTCCCCTGCCAGACCCCTTCGACAACGACATCAGCCCCTGGCTGCTGCGCCGCCTCGATCTGGCCACGGCACTCGCTACGCAGCTGCGCGACGACGCGGCGCGCATTCTTCAACCCCTGGAGACACAAGCCACGACCACCGCTCAATGACCGAAGAGATGCTTGCCCACCCCTGGTTCGGCACCTGGCTCGCAGCCGTGATTGCCGTTCCGCTCGCGCTGCTTGTTCACCGTCTCGGCGGCCTTGTGCTGATGCGAATCACCCGTCCGGCGCCCGCGCTGCATTCGATGGTGATCAACTGCAAACCCGTGGCCCGGGTGGTGCTGCCGCTTCTGGCGCTGCTGCTGGTGTTCCAGGCCGCGCCGAGCGATCTTCGCTTCATAGGCAGTGTGCGGCATTTCAACGGCCTGCTGCTGATTGCCGCCACCACGTGGCTGGCGGTAAAGGCCATCAGCGGCTTTGCGGACGGCGTGCTCGCGCAGCACCCCTACGACGTGGAAGACAACCTGCACGCGCGCCGCGTGCTCACCCAAACCCGCGTGCTTGCGCGCACCGCCATGTCGATGGTGCTGGTGGCCGGCGGCGCGATGATGCTGATGACTTTTCCGGGCGCGCGGCAGGTGGGTGCGAGCCTGCTGGCCTCTGCGGGCGTGATCGGCATCGTGGCCGGCCTGGCGGCCAAGCCGGTGTTCAGCAACCTGATTGCCGGGCTGCAGATTGCGCTGGCCCAGCCCATTCGCATCGACGACGTGCTGGTGGTCGAGGGCGAGTGGGGCCGGGTCGAAGAGATTACCGGCACCTTTGTGGTGGTGAAGATCTGGGACGACCGGCGCTTGATCCTGCCGCTGAGCTACTTCATTGAAAAACCTTTTCAGAACTGGACGCGAAGTTCGTCGCAGCTGCTGGGCGCGGTTTTCGTCTATGCCGACTACGGCATGCCGCTGCAGCCGCTGCGCGCGGAGGTCGAGCGCATCGTGAAGTCGGCGCCCGAGTGGGACGGCCGGTTTTTCAACCTGCAGGTAACCGACGCCACCGAGCGCACCATGCAGATTCGCGTGCTTTGCACCGCCGGCAATTCGAGCCTTGCCTTCGATTTGCGCTGCAAGGTGCGCGAAGGGCTTATCGACTTCATGCAGCGGGAGTACCCGCAGTTCCTGCCCCGGATGCGCATCGAAAGCGACGGCAAGCCGGGCCGGCAAGACACTCAAGACATGCAGCTTCAGCCCGTGCCGTCGCCGCGCTGACCCGCGGCATGGCTGCGGCGGCGCAGCGGTGGCAGCTGCAGGTTGGTGAACGCCCGCAGCAGCCACTCCGCGGGGCCATACGCAAAGTTTTGCATCCACCAGCGGCTCAGAACCAGGTTGCCCGCAAAGATGGCCAGCGCCACTGCAAACGTTGCAAGCGGCCCGATGGTGCCGATCCACCGCAGCCCATAGGCCAGAAAAATCCACGCGCAGACCAGCGACTGCAGCAGGTAGTTTGAAAGCGCCATGCGGCCCGCCGGCGCCAGCCATTGCGCCAGCACGCGGCCAGGCCCGGTCTGGAACACCAGCAGCATGCCGGCTGCATAAGCGGCAGCCAGGAACGGTGCCGTCAGCAGCGTGGCCGCCAGGCCTTGGATCTGTCGCGACAGATCATTCAGCCGCATGGCAGGCAAGGCATAGGCCAGCGCACCCGGCACGCCGACGAGCAAGCCCCAGAACAACACCCGCCGCAGCAGCTTGCCATGCGCCTCTGCATGCGCGAGCAGCCCGTGCTTGCCGGCAATGAACCCCGCGAAGAACATCGCCAGAGCCTCCGGTGCCTGCACCAGCGCGGTGATCCACCAGACCTGCGACAGGTCGCGCAGGTGCTGCACCATCACCATGGCCGGCGAGGCACGGTAGGCGGCCAGCGCCCTGGCCGCGTCGGCGTAGGCGGCTTCGTTGGCCAGCCGCATGTCCGCATGCGTGACCAGATAGCCAACGGCGGCCCATGCCAGCGACACAAGCAGCACCAGCCCGATGGCCGCGCACGCCATGAACACATCGCCCCGTCGCCGCAGCAACAGCAGCACCGCGCCCAGAACCGCATATGTGGTGAGGATGTCGCCGTAATAGAGCACCACGGCATGCAGCACGCCGATGACCCACAGGCCCACCAGCCGCCGCACCATGCGCGGCGCAAAGCGCTTGCCGTCGCGCTCCGCCGCACGCATCTGCAGTGTGAAGCTGTAGCCGAACAAAAACGAGAACAGCAGGTAGAACTTGGTCTCGAACACGAAGGCCCGCACGAACGAGGCGCTGCGGTCGGCCAGCGAAACAGCCAGCGGATCGGGAATGCCCAGGCCGTAGTAGGTGGATGCGAAGCTTGCGATGTTGACCACCAAAATGCCCAGCAGCGCAAAGCCGCGCAGCGCATCGACCAGGTGCTGGCGTTCGTTCGTCGTTTCTTTCAGGGCGGGCGTCATTCAGGTTTTCTTGGCTTCAGGGGTGGATTGGCACCACCCGCGCCGCGGCGGCCGCGGTCTGCCTTGGGCAGCACCGCCTCTTCGACCATGCGTTCCGCCCGGGCGTGCAGGCGGTGCAGCGACTCGTCGAGCCGCGCCGCGTCGTCGTCGCTCAACGCGCCCAGCAGCTCGGTGTTGATTTGCGTGACCAGCGGAAACAGCTCTTCATACAGCGCCTGCCCGCTTTCGGTGAGCCCCAGCCGCACCTGCCGCCGGTCGCCCGGCCGCACCACGCGCGACACCAGTTGCTTGGCAACCAGCGAACCGACCGCCTTGGAGGTGCGGGCCCGGTCCAGCTGCGCATGCTCGGCCAGCTCGGAAGAACTGAGCTCGCCCCGGCTTGCGAGCACCGCAACCAGCCGCCATTCGCGCCGGGTAATGCCAAAGCGCCCCTCGCACAGCCGGATGACCATGCTGCCCGCCACCGACAGCAGGCGCGACAGCCGGTACAGCAGCAAATCGTCCAGCGGGCGGCGCGGCGCGGTCATTTGGGGGTTAGTCCGGGGGATGGTTGATTAGATCAATCGAATGTAGCGTCTCTAAAGTCGTTCGCAGCCGCGCCGGCACATGAGCCGACCGGCGCCACCGAACGAGAACCGGAGACATCGACATGCCCTGCCCTGATTTCGACCGCCGCCAGATCGTTGCCGCCCTCGGCGGCCTTGCGCTGGCTCCGCTTGCAACCTTGGCCAACGCGCAGGCGTTCACGCCGGGCCAGCCCATCAAGGTGCTGATTGGCGTGCCCGCCGGCGGCACGCAAGACGTGCTGACGCGCGCCATTGCAGAGCAGGTGCGCGACACGCTGGGCCCGCTCATCGTGGACAACCGGTCGGGCGCGGCGGGCCGCATTGCGGTGGAAGCGGTAAAAACCGCGGCGCCCGACGGCCGCACCCTGCTGTTGGGCACCGCCAGCATGATGACCATGTTTCCAAGCGCCTACCGCCAGCTTTCGTACGACCCGATCAAGGACTTTGTGCCCATCATCAACGCAGCACGCTTCGAGCTGGCGCTGGTCGTGCACAAGGACGTGCCGGCCAACACGCTGGCCGAGTTCATCGCCTGGGCCAAGGCGCAGGGCGACAAGCTGAGCTTTGCTTCTTACGGCGCCGGAACGCCTTCGCACTTCTTGGGTGAAATGCTCAACCGCGCGGCCGGGCTCAAGATGGTTCATGTGCCGTACCGCGGCTCTACGCCGGCGCGGCAAGACGTGATGGGCGGCTCGGTGCCGGCTTACTTCGACACCATTGGCGGCGCGCAGCAGCTGCTGCCTTCGGGCCGCGTGAAGGTGCTGGCCACCAGTGGCGACAAGCGTTCTCCGCTGATGCCCAACCTGCCCTGCTTTGTGGAGGGCGGCTACAAGGACGTGGTGGCCACCGCCTGGTTTGCCTACTACGCGCCTCTTAAAACGCCGCAGCCCATCGTCGAGAAACTGCGCGCCGAATTCACCCGCGCCATCAATTCGCGCGAAGTGCGCCAGCAACTGCTGCAGAACGGCATGTACCCCGTGGGCGACAACAGCGAGGCGCTTTTGAAGACCATGCGCGAAGACACGGCACGCTGGGCAGGCATCATGAAGGCCGTGAACTTTCAGGCCAACGATTGACTGAACGACTGAACAACCAAACGACACTGATCGACTGAACGAGGAGGAACCCGACATGCTGAACAACACCCCCACCCACACGCCCATTACCCGACGCCTAGCCGCGCTGCTTGCCGCAGCCGGCCTCATGGCCTCCATGGCCGCCGTAGCCCCCCAGGCGAGCGCGCAAGCGCTCGACAGCCCGCTGCACATCGTGGTCGGCTACGCACCGGGCGGCGCCACAGACCGCGTGGCGCGCATCGTCGGCGACAAGCTGGCAGCCCGCCTGGGCGTGCCGGTGGTGGTCGACAACAAGCCCGGCGCCGGCGGCCGCCTTGCGGCCCAGCAGGTCAAGAACACCCCCGCCAGCCAGAACGTGCTGATGCTTGCCAACCCCGCGGTGATGGTGGTGGCGCCCCTCGTCTTCAAGGACAACAACTACGACCCCGACCGCGACTTCGTGCCCGTGTCGCACGTCAACGCCTACGACTTTGCGCTGTCTGTGTCGCCCCACCTGCCCGTGCGCGAACTGAACCACCTGCTCGCCTGGATGCGCGCCAACCCCAACCAGGCCAACGTGGGCGTGCCCGCCACCGGCAGCCTGCCGCACTTCTTCGGCCTGATGGTGGGCGAAAAGGCCAAGGTGCAGACGCAGATCATCGGCTACCGCGGCTCGGCCCCGCTGCTGAACGACCTGATCGGCGGCCAGGTGCCGATTTCCATCGACACCGAAGACGTGGTGCTGCCGCAGCACAACGCGGGCAAGCTGCGCATCCTCGCCCTCTCCGGTGCCAAGCGCTCGCCCTTTGCGCCGAACATTCCAACCTTCAAGGAAGCCGGCCTCGACCTGGCCGCCACCGGCTGGAACACCTTCTTCGCGCCCGCCAGCATGCCCAAGGACAAGGTCGAACGCCTGTCGAACATGATTCGCGAGGTGATGCAAGACCCGGACACGCAGCGCAAGTTCAAGGACGCCGGCATGACCCCGGTGGTGAGCACGCAGGCGCAGACCGCCGCAATGCTCAAGGCCTACCGCGCGCAGTGGGCGCCCGTCGTGCAGAAGTCCGGCTACCAGCCCTGAAGCTTTCCAGACGACACATGACCAGACCCAACATCATCTTCATCGTGGCCGACGACCTCGGCTATGCCGACCTTGGCTGCTACGGCGGGCGCGATGCCGCGTTCGGCCCCGTGTCGCCCGTGCTCGACGGCCTGGCCGCCAACGGCCTGAAGCTCACGCAGGGCTACTCGAACTCGCCCGTGTGCTCGCCCACCCGCTTTGCGATGATTACCGCGCGGTATCAGTACCGCCTGCGCGGCGCGGCCGAAGAGCCCATCAGGAGCAGCAGCCGCGGCAGCACCACGCTCGGCCTGCCCACCGACCACCCCACCCTGCCGTCATTGCTGAAGGCCGGCGGCTACCAGACCGCGCTCATCGGTAAATGGCACCTGGGCTACCCGCCCCACTTCGGGCCGCTGCGCTCGGGGTACGACGAATTCTTCGGGCCCATGTCGGGCGGCGTCGACTACTTCACCCATTGCGACTCCACCGGCCAGCACGACCTGTGGTTTGGCGAAGAGGACAAGAAGGAAGACGGCTACCTGACCGACATTCTTTCCAAACGCGCCGTGGACTACGTGGAACGCATGGCCGTCAAACAGAAGCAAGAAAAAGAAGAAGCCCCCTTCTTCCTGAGCCTGCACTACACCGCCCCGCACTGGCCCTGGGAAACCCGCGACGACGCCGAGAAGGCGCCCACCGTCAAAGACAACCTGTTCGACCTGGCCGGCGGCAACATTCATGTGTACCGCCGCATGATCCATCACATGGACGAAGGCATCGGCTGGATCATGGCCGCGCTAGAAAAGCACGGCATGGCCGACAACACCCTGGTGGTGTTTACCAGCGACAACGGAGGCGAACGCTTCTCGGACAACTGGCCCCTGGTCGGCGGCAAGATGGACCTGACCGAAGGCGGCATCCGCGTGCCATGGATCGCGCACTGGCCCGCAGTGATCGCCAAGGGCAGCGAGAGCAAGCAACTCTGCATGACGATGGACTGGTCCGCCACCATGCTCGACGCGGCCGGCGTGAAGGCCGATGCAGCCTACCCGCTCGATGGCGTCTCGCTGATGCCTGTGCTGAAGGACGCGAAGCACAGCTTCCGCCGGCCGCTGCACTGGCGCATGAACCACCGCGGGCAGGAAGCGATGCGCGACGGGGATTGGAAGTACCTGAAGGTGGACGGGAACGAGTACCTGTTCAACATTCCGGCGGATGAGCGCGAGCGGGCGAATCTGGGGAAGAAGGAGCCGGAGAGGCTGGCTGCGATGCGCAAGGACTGGGCGGCGTGGAATGCGACGATGCCTGGGATTCCGGAGGATGCGACTGTTAGTTTGGGGTATTCGGTGAGGGATATGCCGCAGAGGTGAGAGGTGCGCCCTGCATAGAGCTGCAACCGCTTGAGGCTGAACTCGAACACCCGGTGCCGGAGCTCGGATGACGGCGCCTTTGAACACTGTCAGTCGGACAGGAAGCACTTCAACGACCGCTGCCTATTGGCGCGTGTGCTCCCCCGGTACGTTGTTCTTCGTGGCACCGCAGTCCCTGTTTGCCGCAGAGCCCCTGTCGGCAAGCGTGCGCGAGCCTAGGATATGCAAGAAGGTCTATGCTCGCCGCTTTCCGATAGGGACTGTTTATGTCTGACTCCTCACCCGCCAGTACTACCTGCGGCCCGGAAGAGCCTGCTAGCGTTGGTCACTTAGCTTGCGCGCTACACAACAGGAACGGCCTAGACCTCGCAATCGAGATACCACCGGGCGCGCATCTGCAGCTCGCTGGAATCCAAGGCGCGTCCGTCTCCCAAGGCGAGCTACGCTTTGCGACGCTAGGTGACCGGAATCAGACGGTCGCCGCGCATGTGCTTGCCGAACTAGGTGAGCGCCGCAGCGATTCCGAAACCCTTTGGAACGCAGCGCGAGCCCTATGGCGCAAGGAAATCGGTCACGCCGATCTGGCCAGCGGACGGCTTCTGGCCGCAGCGCACGCTGACGAGGATCTGCTGCGCACTGCCGCATGTCGGATGACGAGCGCTTCAGAGGTGTTTGAGGTGCTACACCTAGTCAAGGCAGCGCTGCCTCACTTGGACGATCTCGATCTTGATGCCCTAATCAACCTTTGCGACGTTGAGCAGCCTTTGACGCAAGACGATATGGCTGCCGGCATTTTCTACGGCGACCTACAGCGATGGCTTGCACCGCGCCCCGCGACGGCACATGCGCTCGTTAAAAAGATCCTAGATACGCCGGCACAGACGCGAGGAAACTTGCTAGGCGCCGCTTGGATGGCTTGGTTCGGCATCGACCCTCAAGCCGCTGCCAGCGAATTGCTCGCCGCTTGTACTCGCGTGGAGGCGCCGTTGCCCAGCCTCACCTGCTGGATCGCCGGGCGGATGCTTGCCGAGTTGCCCAACGAGCCTGTGCACGCGACTCGCCTAGAGGATTTGATCTTGCGCAGAATCTCGAGCGCGGACGCACAGGAGCACCGTGCGGGTTTGGCGGCCGCGACCTCTTTGCTCCATCTTCGTAGGCGGTTTGACGGTGCTCTGCGCAAGCAAATTGACAGCGGTGATGCCGAAGCACGTGCCTATGTCGTGCGGGCGCTTTCCCGCGAGGCCGAAGCTTTTCTCGTCGCTGATGTGTTCTTCGAATGGCTGCAACGATGTGTGGCGCTGGACGAGACGTACGCAGGTGTACTGAGCGAACTCGACTACACGCTGTCTACCTTGTTGCGGCCGGGCTCGCAGCTCATAGACGGCGTATTTGGCTTTTTCGAAAGTTGGGTCGCGGCGCAACCTCAAGCCAAGGGCGGGCGCGACGGACGGTTCGCTGAACAATTCGACCAATGCGCCAACAAGATCCTGGAGCAACCTCATTTGAGCGCTCGCATGGTCACCCAGTGGATGCTCAAGGACGGCTTGGCCTTCCCCTCCGCCATCGCGGGCGTGATTTCCAGGGTGGACCATCGTCGGGGCGGCTCGAGCCTTCGATTCGACCCAGCTTTGCTGGTCACTGCAACTGAATCTGATTTTCGGTTCCTTGGCAAGCGCGTGCTCGGCTTTTTGATCGAAGTCGATCACATGCTCTCACTCGCCCTCTCTTTGCTCGATGTGACCGATGCGAAGAATCGAGTTCACCCAATGATGAGATGGCTCCTGCTGCAAGAGATTGGCTACGACTACCCCTCCACTACGGCTAAGCAGCTACGCATTCACGTTGGGAGCACCGTCGATCCCGAAACCACGACGCTTCTGCTAGACATTGCAGCCGAGCTTGACGCTCACCTCGCCGATCTTGACGACTTACCACGCCTGCGCGAATTGGCGCTGCCGCGCGCCGTGCGACGTGAATTTCAAAAGGCGCGCGCCAAGCAGATGGAAAATTCGATGCGCGAAGGACGCAAAAATTCGGCGCTGACGCAACTGATGTCCACCGTGCACGTCAAGGCGGGAGAAAGCTCTTTTCAATACGTGCAAAACGAGTTCTCGCAACCGATGCACTTCACATCTCACTCAATTTCCGTCGAGTTCCCTCGCCGGGAGAGCTTGGACTCAGTAGGCAATGCGTACCGGATGCACACGCTGCGTGTGGCGAAGCGAGGTGATGCATGAGCGCAGGCAACCCGATGCGCCTTGCACTGTCGCATTACCTGCGCACCCTGCGCGAACGCGACGAGTTCGATCGCCTTTTACCCGAGCTCCTAACGGAGATGGGCTACATCGCACTCGTGAAGCCGAAAGCAGGCGTCCGCCAGTTCGGCGTGGACTTTCCCGCAGCCGGGAAGTCGCCTGCAGACGGAATAGACGAACTGTTGCTGTTCGTCATCAAGCAAGGCGACATCGGTCGGCGAACATGGGACGGAGACCACAACGCTGTGCGACCAAGCATGGACGAAATCATTGATGTGTACCTCGCCAGTCACGTGCCACTTGGTTACGAGAATCACCGTAAGGTCGTCATCGTTGCGACCACCGGCGATCTCGGACAGGAGGTCCAAGCGAACTGGGCGGGGTACACGAACAGGCATCGGCAACTGCGCTTCGAGTTCTGGGGAGCCGATAGAGTGTCGGACCTCATTGAGTCGCACTTGTTGAACGAGCACCTCTTCGACGGACAAGATCGCGCGGATCTGCGCAAATCTCTTGTTATGGGCGCCGACAGCGACTATCGCTTCGACGACTTGTGCCGGTTAATGCTGCGTCAGCTAGGGCTAACCGCGGACGGCCAGTTGTCGGATACCGGTTTGAACCAGTCGCCGGCGACGCTATTGAAGGCCTTGCGTCGGGTGCATCTAGCTGCCCTTGTCTGCTCGTACTGGGCAGACGCGGAAGGCGAGCGCCGTCAGGCACTATGGGTCATGGAACGTACCGTGCTCTGGAGTTTCCACCGCGCAGTACTGCAGCGACTGCATGATGACGCTGACATCCAACTGGCAATCCGTGACATCTGGGAATCGTACCTCGCTGCGGCGCGTCGTTACCACGATCGGGTTGAGAGGCACATCCGGATCAAAGATGGCTTGTCGGGATATACCCGCGAAGGCGCAGAGTACGCCATCACCCTGCTTGAGCAAGTGGGGCTGCTCGCGTCAATCGGGCTATCAATGGTAATGACCGGCCACGCGACGCCCGATGGCGAAGATCAAAGGGAATCGATGGCAGACGCGCTGGAGAATCTGCTGCGCAACCATCCGGCAGCCGCCTCGCCCCGGTTGGATGGGCACGTCGTCGACGTTTGCTTGGCCTTGGTGCTTCTGACGCAATGTGGCCGCTTTGACACCGCGCGTTGGTGGGCAGCCGAAATCGCCGGGCGCATGAACTTTGCGTTCACACTGGACAGGATGTTCCCCGTCGGCACTGATTCATTAGACGATTTAGTCGAGCTAGAAGTAGGCCCAGGCGACGAACTGAAAAAGCTGTTGAAACAATGTTCTTGGCTTCTGGCGACTATCGCTTCTTGGAGCGTCATGCTTGGCTTGGACGATATGTATGAAACGATCGCAAAGGGCCATGCGCAAAGTTACCCTGAGGTAGGCAGCCAACTTTGGCATCCTCCGTTGAATTGGAGCGCTGGGTGGTACTACGGTCCCGCACACCACGAACGGGGAAGCAGCGAAGCACCCTACCTTCTTCCAGCGAGCGCACAAGACCTGCGGGACCGAATCACCAAGTTCAACACCAGCGGCCGCCTTAAGTGGGAGGAGACCTCACCGGCGCTGCAGGCGGGATTGTGGGCCATTGATTTTGTAGCCTGCCGGCACTTTCGCACGCCGGTTCCCGCGTCTATGTGGTACCACCTGCGCGACGAGCCCACATCGATGGCCGAGCAGATAGGCGCTGATGACTGAACGAACAAGAACCGGTCACCATGCGGCCTCGCTTCAGGAGCTATCCCTACAAGCCTGGTAACGGCCCACGGCGCAAGTCGACTGGAGTTAGAGGATCGAGGGTTTGGCAATTTCTCGGCGGCTGAATTCCGAGGCCAAGAGGTAGAGAAACTGCTGCGGCTGACCCGTGATGAAATCCTGAACACGAGGACCGAATGGCCCGTCAGTGATGAGTGGGAAGTGATGTGGCCGATAGCGTGTTATCGATCCTAGATAGTAAGCCACCGCGTATATCGAAAGTAGTTGCGAAACCGTCTGCGCCGCTTCGGCAGGTGGCCGCAAATAAACGTAGTGTCTTCGGTACGGCGGGATAGTCGCAACGGTAGCCCAAAGGAAGGGTCGTGCTGTGTCGAAGAGTTGCTGCAGCGAATTTCCGTATTTTGTGTTGGAGCTGACGATTGGGACCTTTTGCTGGAAGCTGACCAGCGAGCGACCGGAGCCGTCGGTCTCACTGCAGGCGACTTGAACGAACGAAGCTGCCAAGCCGGATTCGGCCAAGAATTTCTTGTGGGTGACACCGATCCTCGAGAGATCATCAGCAACAAAATACAGCCCAAGCCAAAGCTCCCTTGTGGTCTTGCTGACAAAAGTTCTGATCTCGTGGATCGCAACGAAGCGCTCCTTCTTGTTCGCCGCGGATGACCACAGCCGATGACCTGGAAGTATCTGAGGCAGCAGAACCGAAAGATCGTAGTCGATTTGTGCAGCAAGTCCGGCACTGTTCAGCACCGCCATGAACTCGGAGAAATTCTGCAGATCACCTTTAGCATTCGGACTTGGAAAAGCTCGCAAAAACGCATCTGTTAGCTCGCGGTTCGCAGGTCGCAGCATCTCTGACAAGCCATGTTTCGCTTTGTCGAAAGTCGTCTGCGCGCCTTTGGTGAGACAGAACGCCTTCACGAGATTCATGAAGCAGTAGTACAGAGACAAAGGCCTAGCGGAAACGCGCTGAGAGTCAACCGCACCCTCGTAGAAATCGCGGGCCTGCCGAGTGCACGCGAGAGCCTCGGGCCGGTTAGCCAGAGGACACGAAGTCTTGATGGCTTGATCAATGATCGACCAAGGGTCAAGCGAAAAGAGAAGAGTCTGGAGACTCGCATTGCCCTTAGGTCCAAGCTTGATCGGCCAGAAGCTATAGGGGATCAACTTGTTGTTGACGCGTAGCCTTTCGCCGACGCGCGGAGCTGCAAGTTTCATTTTCGTCCCCTTAGTAAGCAATCATCGAAGCGGCGATTTCGTCCGGCGGACGACTCGTGGCGAAACTGAGCGTGACTTATCACTTTGGAAAGGCCAGTAGATCAAGACAAAGCTCGCGGTCGACGGGCCACATCCGCTGCACACCGGAACTCCGAGTCAGCTACCTTGTTCGATGCACATACCACCGCCCCTCAATCCTCCCGAACCAGCACATCCCCCTCAAACCGATACCGAAAATAAAACCACTTCTCAACCTCCGACTTAGCCTCAATGCGGAATGCCGTAATCAGCCGCTCCCCATCGGTCTTCAGATAGATCGCGCCATACACCTCGACGTTGCTGCGCGCGAGTTGCTTCACATCGGCCTTCAACTGCGCAACCTTGTCTTGCGAGAGCGTTCTAGCCGCCAGCTTGTCGATGCCGGCCATCAGCGCGTCGACGGAGTTCTTGTTCTCCATGGCGCGTGAAGAGCGCTGGAGCTCGGTCGAAAGAATGACCGGTGCGCCGCCGCGGCCGAAGCGGCCCAGGCGGCCGAGCAAGTCGGGCCTGGGGTGGATGTGGCCCTCTTCATCTCCTGACGAAATGATGAAGGCAGCCGGATTGACGGCGTCCAGAAACGCATCGGTGACCTTTTCGGAGCCGTGGTGGCAAGACTTCATGATGTCTGACCTGAAGGTGTCTCGCGCCTTGGTCACCATGTCGTCGTAGGCGGGCGTGCCTGCTTTCGGAAACTTGTTATCCGCAGTGCCGGTGTAGTGCTGCAGCAAGAATTTTTCGGCGCCTTCGTTCAAGTCGCCGCCGAACAGCACGCTGAACTTGCCGTATTGCAGCCGCAAGATGACGGAGTGGCCGTTCTTGGTTTCGTTGTATGAGCCCAGCTGCCGCAGCGCGGGGGTGCCGTCGGGGCCTTCTTCAACCACGGGCGCAAGCACGCGTATGGTGTAGCCGCGGTCGTCCGACGGGGCAAAGCCGGGCATCCAGGCGGTGTCGTCTTCCATGGCCGCGTGCTGGGCCGAGAGCATGCAGATGTCCTGGATCTTCGGGTTGTTTAGCGCGGCCTTCATGACTTGCGGAAAGAGGTGGGTGGTGCCCGCGTTTCCGAAGATGGTCTTCACGGTGGCGTAGTCGGCGGCAAGGTCGCCAATGTAGGCAACCGATGCGCCGTTTTCCTTCACGGGTTTGCCGCCGAGCTTTTCCCACGTGCCGCTCACGGGCCGCTCGACAAGGCCGCTGTGATACACGGTGCCAGAGCCGATGCCTGGGTCGGCAAAGATGTCCTTGAAGCCCAGGTAATGGTCGCTGTCGGGGTGCGTCATTACGGCGGCGGCAAAGTCGAAGCCGCGGTAGGTCTGAAACCTGGCGGCAAGAAAGGCGCGCATGTTGCCGCCCTCTCCGGCGTCGATGACGACAATGCGTTCATCGCCGCCGGTCTCGGGCGAGATGAGCACGGCACCGTCGCCCTGGCCCACGTCGACAAAGATGATTTCGAGCGGCCGGCGGGCGACTGTGTCTTCTTTGGGGATGTAGAGGGTGCGCCGCTTGGTGGGCGAACGGGCGGCCCAGTCGATTTCGAGCCAGCCATCGCCAAGGTCTTTCTTGACCTTGAGGAAGTCGCCCCAGATGACTTCGCGGATCTTTTTCTTCTTGTCGTCGAAGAGGTGAACGGGGCTTCCGTCCGCGCGCAAATTGACGAATCGGTGTGCTGCCATGCGCCCGCTCCCTCTTTTTTGACGAATCCCGCACTTTTAGCAGTGCGGGGGTGCAGGCGCATCACTCAAAAGCGGTATGGCAATAGGCAGGCGGCTCCGGACAATGGCGGCTTTGTTGCTGGAAGTCTGCATTCGGACTATGGGAGTTGACCCGATCCCTGAAGACATCAACATGTAACACTATAGTTGCAGCACAATTCCGGGCAGCGAAAACTACAGCCTGAGATCGCCATGACCCTGGACGAACTGTTTGCCGAAAGCCATTTGCTTCCCACGGTGCCCAAGGTGGTGTTCGACTTGATCGAGCTCTTGCGCAACGAGGACGCCTCTATTCCCGTGGTTGCACGCAAGGTCGAGCTCGACCAGGTGCTGACGGCCCGGGTGCTGCGCATGGCCAACTCTCCGTACTTCGGGCTGCGCCGCAAAATCCTCTCGATCCAAGACGCGATCCAGCTGCTGGGTTTCTCGTCGATCCGCTCGCTGGTGGTGAGCTCTGGCCTTACGGGCACGTTCCGCAAGGTCGACGGGGTGCATCTGCCGTCTTTCTGGTCGCACAGCCTGCGCGTGGCAGCGGTGGCCCGCTACCTTGCCGGCAAGACCCGCAGCGTGGACCAGAGCCTTGCGTTCACCGTGGGCAGCATGCACGCCATCGGCCACCTGATCATGGCCGGTGCCATGAAGGAGCAAATGGCCAAGCTCAACGCCGTGCACCCGTTCGACATGATGGGCCGGCTCGAGGTCGAACGGCAGAAGTTCGGCTTTCACTATGGCGAAGTGGGCGCCCGGCTGGCTGCCCGCTGGGAGTTTGCGCCCGAGTTCATCAGCGCCCTCTCTTGCTTTGCCAACCCGATGGAGGCCGAGCAGGTCGACCCGTTGGCCAATGTGCTGCACCTTGCCGTCTGGCGCGTGGCGCTGGAGCGCGAAGGCCTGCGCATTGGCGACTCGCAGCACATGTGGCCTGCCCAGTCAGCGGATGCCATTGGCATTTCTGAAGACGTGATGCAAGACATGCCGGCGCCCCGCGAGCTGGCGTCCGACCTGGAATCGATGATCGCCTGATCGTCGGCTGATCGTCCTTTGACGGGTGGCGCCCTGCCGCCCCGTTTTGCTGGCTTCGGCCAGCGCCTTCTTCTCTCCCCTCCCCCTGGCCGAGCCTTGAACGGTGCCGCACGACGATGCGGCAGGCACAGTCGTTTGACTTTTTTAGATATATCGAAAATAATTTCGACATACTTCGAGAGGACATCGATATGCGACACCCCCACTTCGGCCACCACCATCACCACCACTGCCACACGCCCCGCGGCGAGCACGAAGACGGCCTTTCGGGTGGCCGTGGCGGACGCGGCGGCGGGCGGGTGTTCGGCCATGGCGGCCTGCGTTTTGTGCTGCTGCGGCTCATTGCCGACAAGCCGGCCCACGGCTACGAACTCATCAAGGCCATTGAAGACCGCCTGGGCGGCAGCTATGCGCCGAGCCCCGGCGTGGTGTACCCCACGCTCACGCTGCTCGAAGAAATGGGCTACCTGAGCGTGGAAACTGCCGACACCGGCGGGCGCAAGCGCTACAGCATCACGGCCAGCGGCCAGGAGTTTCTGGCCGCCAACAGCGACACGGCCGACGCGATGATGGCCCGCATGAACGGCGGCGTAGACGGTGCCGGCCCGCGCGGCGGGCGTCCGCCGCAGGTGACGCGCGCTATTGAGAACCTGAAGCTCGCCATGCGCATGCGCCTTTCGGGCCCGCCCCTCACAGAACAACAAGCCCACGATTTCGCCGCGGTGCTCGACAGCGCCGCCCAGCAACTGGAACGCATCTAGAAAGCTTTTTCTGAAATGACCGACTTCTCGACCGACACATCTCCCGCTTCTTCTTCCCCGCCCGACCGCACGCCGCGCCGCGTGCGGCACGAGCTTCGTTTTCGGCAGCTCACGGTAAAAACGGTGCAGCGCGTTACGCCGCACCTGATCCGCATCACGCTCACCGGCGATGACCTTGCGGGCTTTACGAGCCTGGGCTTCGACGACCACGCGAAGATCTTTTTTCCCGATGCCGCGACCGGCAAGCTCACGCTGCCTACCGTGGGGCCTGAAGGCCCGGTGTGGCCCGCAGGCGGCCGGCCGACCATGCGCGACTACACGCCGCGCCGCTACGACGCGCAGGCCAACACGCTGGAGCTCGACTTCGCGCTGCACGAGGCCGGCCCCGCCACCCGGTGGGCCGAACAGGCCAAGCCCGGCGACATGCTCGGCGTGGGCGGGCCGCGCGGCTCGTTCATCGTGCCGACCGATTTCGACTGGCACCTGCTGATCGGCGACGACACCGCCCTGCCCGCCATCGCACGGCGCCTGGCCGAGTTGCCGGCCGGTGCGCGCGTGGTGGTGCTGGCCGAGGTCGGCAGCGAGGCGGACCAGGTGCCGTTCGAAACGCAGGCTGAGCTCACGCTGCAATGGGTGCACCGCAAGGGCGCTGAACCGGGGCTGAGCCCGGTGCTGCTCGATGCGCTCAAGGCAATGAAGCTGCCGGCGGGCGACTTTCACGCCTGGGTGGGGTGCGAGTCGGCCATTGCGAAGGCCCTGCGCGCGCACCTGGTGGGCGAGCGAGGCGCCAATCCGAAGTGGGTTCGCGCTTCAGGCTACTGGCGCCGCGGTGCCGCGGCTACACACGACACGCACGACGAGTAATCTGCATTGCTCCTTCCCCCTCTGGGGGAAGGTTGGGATGGGGGCACGCGGCCTACGAAAAAGCCGCTATCACTTGATACGCCGCCTGCCCCCACCCCTGCCCTCCCCCGGAAGGGGAGGGAGAAAGAAATTCAGAGCCAGCCGGCGCGCCTGAAGCGGTAGTAAAGGTAGCTGCAGGTGCCGCCCATCAGCGCCAGCGCGGCCGCATAGCCGTAGCGAAGTTTCAGCTCCGGCATGTGCTCGAAGTTCATGCCCCAGATGCCGGCAAACGCGGTGCACACCGCAAAAATGCTGGCCCAGGCGGCAAGCCGCTTGGTCACTTCGCTCTCTTCGATGGTGACCATCGACAGGTTCACCGAAATGGCCGTGCCGATGGTGTCGCGCATCGCGTCGATGGAGCCGTTGATGCGCACCAGATGGTCGGCCACATCGCGAAAGTATTCCTGCGAGCTCATGCAGATCTGCGGCACCCGCCCGCCATGCAGCTTGCCGGCCGCTTCGGTCAGCGGCGCCACCGCGCGCTTGAGGATCATGCTGCGCCGCTTCAGGTCATAAAGCTGCTTGATCTTGTCGCGCGCCGCGCCGCCCTGGGTAAAGATCTGCTGCTCGATGGATTCAAGCTCCACCTCGAGCGCGTCGATCACCGGAAAGTAGCGGTCGACCACCGCATCCATCAGCGCATACAGCACAAAGCCCGCGCCGTTGCGCAGCAAGTCGGGCTCGCGCTCGCAGCGTTCGCGCACGCCCAGAAAGCCCTGCTGGCTGCGGTTGCGCACCGAAAGCACGTAGTTCTTGCCGACGAACACGTCGACCTCTCCCACGTTCACGCAATGAGCGCCTTCGGTAGAGGGCTCGACGAGGTGCATCACCACGAAGAGCGAGTCGCCGTACTCCTCGACCTTGGGGCGCTGGTGGCCGTGATGGGCGTCTTCGACCGCCAGCGGATGCAAGTTGAACTCGTCCTTCATCTGCGCCAGCTCTTCCGGCGTTGCGTCGCTCAGCGCCACCCACACAAAGCAGCCGGGGCGGGTGATGTATTCGCTGATGTCCTCGACCGGGATATCGGCGAGCTTGGCGCCGTTTTCGTAGGCCACGCAGTTGATCAGCATCGGTACTCGTCCATGGTCAATCTTTGAATCGGAGTCAGGCTGCCGAGGCCGGATTCGAAGCCGCCGCCAGCGCCGCGGTGGCGGCCAGCGAAGCTTCGATGGCCTGCGTCTCGCTCTTGAGCAGCGCCAGGCCTTTCTCGGCCAACGCAGAGTGGCTTGCAACGTCAGCCCACAGGCTGGCTGCGGCTTCGGCGCAGGTCAATGATGTGAAGCGGATACGGCCCTTTGCCAGTTCCGCGAAGCGCTTCTCGCGCAGAGGGTCGGCCCGGTCCCAGGCGCCGCCTATGAGCACTCGCCTGCCGCGCTTGACGCGGGGTTCCAGTTCCGCAAAGAACGGCAGCTCGGCGGACACCCAGCCCAGCATTCCGGAGTTCAACGCGGTGTCGAACGCCGTTGGGGCGGTGTGGGCCTTCGCAAAGCTGCGCAATGTGCCAAGCGTGTAGAGCAGCGGGTCTTTCGGCCCGGCTGCACCGCCTTCCACTGGCCTGATGACGGGCGGGCCGTTGCCTGCTCGCCCGTCGGGCCGCTTCGATTTGCGCAGGTCGGCAAGCTGGGCAGGCGACATGCAAAGGTACAACGCGGCAAACTCTGCGGGCAAGGTGGCGGTGTCGGGCAACGCGGCCGCTTCAGGGCCTTTGAATTCATCCGGGTGAGCCATGGGCGCCTTGTTCTTCACGCGGGGTTTGCGTCGGCGGATTTTAGAGCGGCGGGTGCACGCCGGCCTGCCGCAACCGCCGCAATGGGCACCGGCTTGCCGCCCGCTCGTCCCCGATAATCGCCCGAGTGAAAACGACGACTGCCCAACCCTCCCCCTCGACCAGCGACTTCTCCGGGCACACGCCCATGATGGCGCAGTACCTGGGCCTCAAGGCCAACCATCCGGACACGCTGCTGTTCTACCGGATGGGCGATTTCTACGAGCTGTTCTGGGCCGACGCCGAAAAGGCCGCGCGCCTGCTCGACATCACGCTCACCCAGCGCGGCCAGTCGGCCGGCCAGCCGGTGGTGATGTGCGGCGTGCCCTTTCATGCGGTCGATACTTATCTCGCGCGGCTCATCAAGCTGGGCGAATCGGTGGCTATTTGCGAGCAGGTGGGCGAAGTCGGCGCGAGCAAGGGGCCGGTCGAGCGCAAGGTGGTGCGGGTGGTTACGCCCGGCACGCTGACCGATTCGGAACTGCTCAACGACAAGAGCGAATCGCTGCTGCTCGCGGTACATGCGGGCACGCGCAACTTCTGCGGCCTGGCCTGGCTCAGCGTGACCGGCGCCGAGCTGCGGCTGGCCGAATGCCCGGCCGATGCGCTCGAAACCTGGATTGCCCGCATCGCCCCAAGCGAGCTGCTGTACAGCGCCGAGGTAACGCCGGCTTTCGAGCAGCGCCTGAAGGCCGCACGCGCGGCCACGCCTTTCACGCTTTCTATTCGCCCGGCCTGGCAGTTCGACGGCGGCCTGGGCGAACGCAAGCTCAGCGAGCAAATGGGCAGCAAGAGCCTGGCCGCGTGGAACGCCGAATCGCTCGCCAACGCGCATGCCGCCGCCGCCGCGCTGCTGGGCTATGCCGAGCACACGCAGGGCCGCGCGCTTTCGCACGTGCAGCGCCTTTCGGTGGAGCGCGACGGCGACCTGATCGAGCTGCCGCCCACCACGCGGCGCAACCTGGAGCTGGTGCAAACGCTGCGCGGCGAAGATTCGCCCACCATGTTCTCGCTGCTCGACACCTGCATGACGGGCATGGGCAGCCGCTTGCTGAAGCGCTGGCTGCTGTCGCCGCGGCGCGACCGCAGCGAGGCGCAGGCGCGGCTTGAAGCCATCGGCGCGCTGCAGTCCACAGTGCTGGGCGGCACGGCGGCGCCCTGGCGCACGCTGCGCGAGCAGCTCAAGAACACGAGCGACGTGGAGCGCATTGCAGCGCGCATTGCGCTGCGCCAGGTGCGCCCGCGCGAACTGCTGGCGCTGCGGCTTGCCTTGGCCAAGGCGGAACAGTTGTCGCCGCTTCTGCCCGGCTCGGCCGCGCTGCTCGACCAGATTGCCGAGCGCCTTGCACCGCCGCCGGGATGCGCCGACCTGCTGGCAAGCGCCATCAAGCCCGACCCGTCGGCGCTGGTGCGCGACGGCGGCGTGATTGCCACCGGCCACGACGCCGAGCTCGACGAGCTGCGCGCCATCAGCGAGAACTGCGACGACTTTCTGCTGAAGCTCGAAGTGAGCGAGCGCGAACGCACCGGCATCAGCAACCTGCGTGTGCAGTTCAACCGCGTGCACGGCTTCTACATCGAAGTGACGCAAAGCGCGCTCTCGAAGGTGCCCGACAACTACCGCCGCCGCCAGACGCTGAAGAACGCCGAGCGCTTCATCACGCCCGAGCTCAAGGCTTTCGAAGACAAGGCCCTGAGCGCGCAAGACCGGGCCCTCGCCCGCGAAAAGTGGCTCTACGAGCAACTGCTCGATGCGCTGCAGCCCTCGGTGCACGCGCTCACGCAGCTGGCGGGCGCCATTGCCACGCTCGACGCACTCTGCGCGCTGGCCGAACGCTCGCACACGCTGCACTGGCGCGCGCCGAGCTTCGTGTCGCACCCGTGCATCGAAATCCAGCAGGGCCGCCACCCGGTGGTGGAGGCGCGGCTGGCCGAGAAGTCGTCCGGCGGCTTCATCGCCAATGACACGGTGCTCGGGCCGCAGCAGCGCATGCAGGTGATCACCGGCCCCAACATGGGCGGTAAGTCGACCTACATGCGGCAGGTGGCCATCATCGTGCTGCTGGCCTCCATTGGCTCGCACGTGCCGGCGGCGGCGTGCCGGCTGGGGCCCATCGACGCGATTCACACCCGCATTGGCGCGGCGGACGACCTGGCCAATGCGCAGTCGACCTTCATGCTCGAGATGACCGAGGCTGCGCAAATCCTGCACAGCGCCACCGCGCAGTCGCTGGTGCTCATGGACGAAATCGGCCGCGGCACCAGCACCTTCGACGGCCTGGCGCTGGCGGCCGGCATTGCGGCCCAACTGCACGACCGCAGCAAGGCCTTCACGCTCTTTGCCACCCACTACTTCGAGTTGACCGAGTTTCCGGCCACGCACCACTGCGCGGTGAACATGCACGTGAGCGCCACCGAAGCGGGCCGCGACATCGTGTTTTTGCACGAAATGCAGCCCGGCCCGGCCAGCAAGAGCTACGGCATCCAGGTGGCGCGGCTCGCGGGCATGCCCTCTGCGGTGGTCAACCATGCACGCCAGGCGCTCGAGGCGCTGGAGTCGCAGCATGCCCAGACGCGCGCGCAGGTCGACCTGTTCGCACCTCCGCCGGCGGCCGAAACGCCGATGGCCAGCGCCGTAGAATCCGCCCTGGCCGCGCTCGACCCCGACGCGATGACGCCACGGGAGGCGCTCGACGCGCTCTATGCCTTACAAAAACTGAACACGCGCGAACGCAGCGCCATGTGAGCGGGCATCCTTCGTGCGAGATGAAAAAATGACTTATTGCGTAGGCATCAAACTCAACGCCGGACTGGTGTTTCTTTCCGACTCGCGCACCAATGCGGGGGTGGACCACATCAGCACCTTCCGCAAGATGATCGTCTACGAGCAGCCGGGCGACCGTGTCATGGTGCTGCTGTCTTCGGGCAACCTGAGCATCTCGCAGTCGGTGCGCGAAATCCTGCAGATAGAAGAGCTGCGCGAAACCCGTGAAGACGGCTCGCAGGGCGACCCCATCACCATCTGGAACGCCAAGAGCATGTTCGATGCCGCACGCGTGCTCGGCTCGGCCGTGCGCCACGTGTACGACCGCGACGCCGAGGCGCTCAAGCATGCGGGCCTCGACTTCAACGTGTCGTTCATCTTCGGCGGGCAGGTCAAGGGCGAAGGCATGCGCCTGTTCCTGGTGTATTCGGCGGGCAACTTCATTGAAGCCACCACCGAGACGCCCTACTTCCAGGTGGGCGAATCGAAGTACGGCAAGCCGGTGCTCGACCGCGTGCTCACGCCCGAAACCCCGCTCGACGAGGCCGCCAAGTGCGCGCTTGTGTCGATGGACTCGACCATGAAGTCGAACCTCTCGGTGGGCCTGCCGCTCGACCTGGTGGTGTACGAGGCCAACAAGTTCGAAACCGACCGCGTGATCTGCATCGACGCCGACAACCCCTACTACCGCATGATGCACAACAGCTGGGGCCAGAAGCTGCGCGAGGTGTTCGACAGCATTGAAGACCCGGTGTGGGACGACTCCGCCACCCAGCACCCGCTGAAGATGCCGGCCACGCGGCACAGCCCGCTGCGCAAGATTTCCACGCCGGACGAAAAGCTCATCTGAGCCCGGCCGCAGCAGCCATGGCGATGCCGCCCATCGTCTTCTCGCACGGCAACAGCTTTCCGGCGAGCACCTACCGCGTTGTTTTAGACAGCCTGCGCAACCGCGGCTTCGAGGTCGACGCCATAGAGAAGTTCGGGCACGACCCGAAGTACCCCGTCACCGACAACTGGCCGCACCTGGTGCAGCAGCTGGCCGACTTTGCCAAGCAGCACGCCGACCGTGCCGGCGGCCCGGTGTTTCTGGTCGGCCATTCGCTCGGCGGATTCCTGAGCCTGATGTGCGCGGCGCTGCATCCGGCGCTCGCCCGCGGCGTGGTGCTGCTCGACTCGCCGATTCTGGGCGGCTGGCGCGCAAACACGCTGAGCCTGGTCAAGCGCACCCCGCTGATGAAGACCGTGTCGCCCGGCGCCATCAGCCGCAGGCGCAAGAACAAGTGGGAGCACCGCGAAGCCGTGTTCGAGCACTTCCGCAGCAAGAAGGCCTTTGCCAAGTGGGACGAGCAGGTGCTGCACGACTACATCGATCACGGCACCTTCGACAGCGAAGACACGCGCGAGCTGAGCTTCGACCGCAACGTGGAAACGGCCATCTACAACACCTTGCCCCACAACCTGGGCGCCCTGCTGCGCCGCCATCCGCTCAAATGCAAGGTGGCCTTCATCGGCGGGCGCCAGTCGGCCGAGATGAAGCAGGTGGGCATGGCCATGACCCAGAAGGTGACCAAGGGCCGTATTGCAATGCTCGACGGCACGCACCTGTTTCCCATGGAAAAGCCGCTGGCCACGGCGGCGGCAGTCGAGGCGGCGCTGCGCAACCTGCTGGACTGATCGATCCATCGATCGGGAGATGCAAAAGCCGGGTGGAAACTCGGCATCGCCATGCCCTGGGCGCCTCTCTCCGTTGAATCCCTGTCAAGAGGGACATAACCGAACGATACAAATTGCAATCATCGGTAACAATGGCTGAAAATAAGTAAAAACGTCCCAGTTCATCGGTCGCCGCTTCAAAATGTCGAGCAAATGTCAACTTCCTACCCGGAAGCCGTTGAAGCCGTTTCTCTGAGTCCGACGCTCGTGGTCGAAAACGATCCGTCGATGCAGGAACGTTTTCGCTACATCCTGTCGACGCTCGGATGCGACGAGCCCCAGATCGTCTGGACCGAGAGCGGTGAGACGGCCATGCAACTGCTCGAGAGCCAGCGTTTTGGTGTGGCCCTTGTGGACATCGGCTTGCCCGATGGCAGCGGTATCGAACTCATCGACTGGCTGCAGGCCCACCAACCGAAAGTGCCCGCCGTCGCGGTTTCCGCGAAGCGCACCGACGAAACCATTTTTTCAGCGCTGCGCGCCGGCGCGATGGCCTACCTGCTGAAGGAGCGCGACGATCTCGAGCTCAGCATCGGCCTGCGCAGCATCGAGCAAGGCGGCGCGCCGATCGACGCAGCCATTGCGCGGCGCATCCTGGCGTGGGACTCAAGTCACGCGGCCGATTCACCGGCCGATTCGGACACGACGCTGTCGCTGCGCGAACGCAAGATGCTCGAGCTGGTGGTGCAGGGGCGCAGCTACAGCGACATTGCCGAAACGCTTTCGGCGCCCAAGCTGGCGCTGGAGCGCCGCACCAAGGGCATCTACAGGAAGCTGGCACTCGGCTCGCGCGCCGAGACGGCGCACGCGGGCGGCGAAGATTCCTTTTCGCGCTGAGGCTTACTCCGCCCAGACCACCATGCCGGTCCACGCCGTGGCCAGCACCACGATGCCGAAGGCGATGCGGTACCACGCAAAGGGAATGAAGTTGTGCGTGCTGATGTACCGCAGCAGCCAGCGCACGCAGAGCCACGCGCTCAAAAACGAAAACACCAGCCCCACCGAGAACAGCGGAATGTCGGCCACCGACAGCAGCGCGCGCTCCTTGTACAGGCTGTAGGCCCCGGCGCCGATGAGCGTCGGAATGGCAAGAAAGAACGAAAAATCAGTGGCCGCCTGGCGCGAGAGGCCCAGCAGCATGCCGCCGATGATGGTCGAGCCGCTGCGGCTGGTGCCCGGAATCATCGCGAAGCACTGCACGAGGCCAACCTTGAGGGCGTCCCACATCGTCATGTCGTCGACGTGCTCGATGCGCACCGAGCCCGGCGGCCGCTTTTCGGCCCAGAGAATGATGAAGCCGCCGATGATGAAGGTGCTGGCCACCACCACCGGGGTGAAGAGATGCGCCTTGATCATCTTGCCGAAGATCAGCCCCAGCACGACGGCCGGAAGAAAACCGAGCACCACGTTGATGGCCAGGCGCCTGGCCTTGGGCTGCCGCGGCAGCGCCACCACGGTGGAGTGGATCTTCTGCCAGTACACCAGGATCACCGCGAAGATCGCACCCGTCTGAATGGCAATGTCGAACACCTTGGCCTTGGCGTCGTCGAAGCCGAGCAGCGAGCCCGCAAGAATCAGATGCCCGGTCGACGAGATCGGCAGAAACTCTGTCAGCCCTTCGACGATGCCCATGACAGCGGCCTTCACCAGCAAAACGATGTCCACGCTTACTCCTTTAAAGAGCGCCAATTATGGCGAGGCATCGAGTCAGGCCGGGTTCAGGCGGCCCCGTGCGGCTGCGGGCTTTTATCGGGGGGCTTGCCCAGAGCGCGCTCGCAGCGTCCGCACGGCGCTGTCTACGGTGGTGAGCACCGGCAGGCCGCTGGCTTGCTCGCAGGCGGCACGGGCGCGCGCCATACTGAACTGTGCGAGCGCAATGCGCGTGCAGCCGCGCTCGCGCAGGGCCAGTGCCTGCGCGGCAATCAGGGCGTCGTGCCGCGCCGTATCGCCGGCATTCAGCGCGTCGAGCGCGCCTTCGGCCAAGGCGGGCTCCAAATCGAAGCCGGGCGGGAACTCGGGCGGCATCGACGCCAGCGTGGCTGCGAAGGTTGCAATGAGGCCGAGCCGGCCCTGCCCTTGGCCTTGCGCCTGCACGGCCTCGGCCACCATCGCCTCGTTGGGCTTGAGCACCGGAATGCCCGCGTGCCGCTTTGCTACCGCCTCGATGCATGGGCCGAAGGCCGAACAGGTGAAGAGAATGCCCTGCGCGCCGGTGTCGACCGCGTACTGCGCAAGCCGCTGAAAGCGCTCGTGCATCGCGGCGTCGAGCCCCCGGCCGCCGCGTGCCAGGTCGGCCGAGAGGCTGTCGTCCAGCAGGTTCATGCGCTCGGCCTCGGGCCAGTCGCGCTCGAAGGCGGCGTTGATGGGCGCAACCGAATGAGAAAGCGCGTGGATCAGGGCGATGCGGATCATGCGGCAGGAATCGTCAGATGCCCTTGGACGACGGGTTGGCAAAGGCCTCCTTCGTCTCGGCGTTGAGCGGATAGTTGATGTTGATGCCCTTGGGCGGAATCGGCGACATGAACCACTTGCTGTAGAGCTTTTCCATTTCGCCCGACTTCATCATGCCCGACACCACGCGGTCGACCAGCGCCTTGAAGGCCGGGTCGTCCTTGCGGAACATGAGCGACTGGTTCTCGGTGCGCAGGCTCTCGCCGGTAATGACAAAGTCCTTCGGGTTGCGCGCGTTCGCGATCTGGCCGGCCAGCAGGATGTCGTCGAGCACAAAGGCCTGCGCCCTGCCGCTTTCCACCAGCAGGAACGAGTCGCTGTGGTCCTTGCCGCCGAGGTTGTTCACCTCGAGGTTGCGGCCCTTGTCGGCCTCGCGCAGCAGGCGGAATGACGTGGTGCCAGTGGTGGTAACCACCGTCTTGCCCTGCAGGTCGGCAATGCTCTTGATGCCTGAATCGGCCTTGACCAGCATGCGCACGTTGTAGCGGAAGATGTCCGGTGAAAACGCCACCTGCTTCTGGCGCTCGACCAGGTTGGTGGTGGAGCCGCACTCGATGTCGACCGTTCCGTTCTGCACCAGCGGAATGCGGTTGGCCGAGGTCACGGCCTGGTATTTGATCTCGATGGCCGGCAGCTTCAGCTCGCTCTTCACCGCTTCGACGATGCGGTTGCAGATCTCGATGCTGTAGCCCACGGGCTTCAGGGCGCCGTCGAGGTAGGAGAAGCCGAACGACGACTCGCGGTACCCGAAGGTGATGGCGCCGCTCGCCTTGATCTTGGCGAGCGTGTCGTTGTTGTCCTGGGCCCGCGCGGCATGCGGCAACAGCAGGGCAGAAGCCGCCGCGAGAGCGGCAGCACCAAAGAAAATCGGCAGACGAAGCTTGGGCATGAGAGCGCTCCTTGGAACGGGCGGGTTGGAAAAAAACGAAGAAGAAAAGCGCTGCGGTCAGCGGGTGGCGGCGCTCGTCACGGCATCGACGGAAGCCGCAAGGCGCGTTGCGATCTCGCGCAGGTCCGCACGCGTGGCGATGAAGGGCGGCGCGAGCAGCACATGGTCGCCCTGCCGGCCATCGACCGTGCCGCCGAAGGGGTAGCACAGCAGGCCGCGCGCCATGGCGTCTTTCTTGATGGCTGCGTTGATCTTCAAGGTCGGATCGAACGGTGCCTTGCTCGCGCGGTCGGCCACGAGCTCGATGCCCCAGAAGAAGCCGCGGCCGCGGATGTCGCCCACATGCGCGTGGCCGCCGAGTGCCTCGGCCAGCATGGCGCCGAATGCTGCGCCGTCTTCGCGAACCTTAGCGACCAAGCCGTCGCGCCGGATCACCTGCTGCACCGCGAGCGCCGCCGCGCAAGCCATCGGATGCCCAAGGTAGGTGTGGCCGTGCTGGAAGAAGCCGCTGCCTCTGGACATGGCATCGACGATCTTGCGCTGCGCCAGCACCGCGCCAATCGGCTGGTAGCCGCCGCCAAGGCCCTTGGCAATGGTCATCAGGTCGGGTACCACGCCCTCCTGCTCGCAGGCGTGCAGCGTTCCGGTGCGGCCCATGCCGCACATCACTTCGTCGAGGATCAGCAGCACACCATATTTGTCGCACACCGCGCGCACGGCCTTGAAGTAGCCCGGCACCGGCGTGAGCACACCGGCCGTGGCGCCGCCCACTGTTTCGGCCACGAAGGCGATCACGCGATCGGCGCCCTGCGCGACGATGGCAGCCTCGAGTTCGGCCGCGAGACGCAGGCCGTATTGCTCGGCGCTTTCATCGGCCCGCTGCTCGCGGTACGGGTAGCACGGCGCGACGTGCGTGGGCGGCACCAGAATGGGCGCGAACGGTTCGCGCCGCCATGCATTGCCGCCCACCGCAAGCGCGCCCAGCGTGTTGCCGTGGTAGCTCTGGCGGCGCGCGATGAAGTGCGTGCGCTGCGGCTGGCCAATCTCTACGAAGTACTGCCGCGCCATCTTCAGCGCCGCCTCCACCGCCTCGGAGCCGCCGCTCACCAGGTACACATGGCTCATGCCTTCGGGCGCCGATGAAATCAGCTCGTCGGCCAACTGCTCGGCCACCTCGCTGGTGAAGAAGCTGGTGTGCGCGTACGCCAGCTTGTCGAGCTGCGCGTGCATGGCGGCCAGCACTTCGGGGTGCGCATGGCCGAGCGAAGACACGGCTGCGCCGCCCGATGCGTCGAGGTATTCGCGCCCTTCGGCGTCGCGGATGAACATGCCATTGGAGCCCGCGGCAACCGGCGGGCTCTGGCGAAGGTGGCGGTGAAAGACGTGCGTCATGGTGGCGGGTGGCAGCAAGATGGCGGATTCGTGTTTGGAACTAACGTTCCGACGGATTATTGTTTGGAACATTTGTTCCGTCAACTGTTCCGTCGTCCCATGTCCGGTACATTCGTTCCAACAGCAGCTGCCAAAGAGACACCGCCATGGGCGCCAGAGACCAGATCCGCCAGCGTTTCAACGAACTGAGCCCCGCCTTGCAGCAGGTGGCGCGCTATGTCCTTGACCATCCGAACGAAGTGGTGACCACGTCGATGCGCAACGTGGGCACGCGCGCGCAGAGCACGCCCGCCACGCTGGTGCGCTTTGCGCAGCACCTCGGCTATGCGGGCTGGCCGCAGCTGAAGGAAGCCTTTGCGGGCGACATGGGCCTTGGCACCGAAACGTACGGCGGGCGCGCCAAGCAGCTCATCGGCCGTGCGCAAGACCGGAGCCTCACGGGCGAGATGTTCGAGGTGCAGCGCCGCAACCTGGAGGCCACGCACCAGCAGAGCGAGCAGGCGCTGCAAAAGGCCTGCGCATTGATCGAGAAGGCGCCCGCGGTGCACGCGGCGGGGTTCAGGGCCTGCTTTCCGATCGCGTTCTCGTTCGTCTACGTGTACCGGCTCTTCCGCGCCAGCGTGCACCTCGTCGACGGCCAGGGCGGCTCGCTCGAAATGCAACAGCGCGCCTTTGCCAAGGGCGATGCGCTGGTGGTGGCCAGCTTCATGCCCTACTCGCGCGAGGCGCTGCAGGTGACGGAGGCGGCCAAGGCGGCGGGCTGCCGCATCGTTGCCATTACCGACAGCGTGGCTTCGCCGCTGTCGCTGCTGGCGGATGAAACGCTGCTCTTCACGATCAACAGCCCCTCGTTCTTTCCCTCGGTGGCGGCCGGCGTGGCCGTGACCGAGGCGCTGGTCGAACTGCTCGCGAGCCGCGCGGGCAAGCCGGTGATCCGGCGCATCGACCAGGCGGAGGCGCAGCTGTTCGAATCAGGCGCGTACCTAGCGCCGCCGGTGGCGCGCGGTAGCTAGAAAATAGGTGCGGCCAACCAATCGCATGCTGCGGTGCCGCATTGCGGAACCCGCGCAAAACCGCCCGGTCAAACAGCTGTCGCGGCTTTGTGCTGCGACAGGAGGTAATGACCATGAAGCAAGTGAAACACTGGCAAGACCCGGTCAACATCGTTCTGGGTGTGTGGCTGATCGTTTCGCCCTGGGTTCTGGGTTTCCAGGACGTGACCTTCGCGATGTGGAGCACGGTAGCGACGGGTATCGCACTGGGCGCCGTGGCACTCGGGGCGACCCTGGTTCCCCGTGCCTGGGAAGAGTGGACCGAAGGCGCGCTCGCGATCTGGCTGGCCGTATCCCCCTGGGTACTCGGCTTTGCCACCGTCGAGAACGCGATGGTCAACGCAGTGCTCGTGTCCGCGGCCATCCTGGTGCTTGCGCTCTGGGTGCTTGTGACCGACAAGGACTACCTGGGCGGGTCGATGGACCGTCACGCGCACTGAAGGCACGTTGATTACGTTGCCCCAGCCTGCCAGCCGCCGCCGAGGGCTTGGATGAGCGCCACTGCGGCGGTCTGGCGATTTACAAGCAGCTGCACCAGCGTGCGGCGTGCGTTCAACGCGGCTGCCTGCGCAGTGACCACCTCGGTGTAGCTGACCTGGCCGGCGCGATAGCGGTTGAGCAACTGCTGCTCGGTCTTGTCGGCCGCGGCCGAGGCTTCGCGCCGCAGGCCTTCCTGCTGTGCCAGCGCGGCACCGGCGGTGAGCTGGTCTTCCACGGCCTGGAAAGCGGTGAGCACCGTCTGCCGGTAACGCGCCACGCTGGCTTCGTGGCCCGCCTTGGCCGAATCGACGCTCGCGCCGATGGCGCCCGCGTCGAACACCACCTGCGCCACCGAAAGGCCGAGCGCCCACAGCGTGTTGGATGCGTTGAACAGGTCTTTCACGCGGCTTGCGTTGCCGCCCACCGAGGCGCTGAGCCCAAAGTTGGGAAAGTACGCCGAGCGCGCAATGCCGATCTGCGCATTGGCGGCCGCCACCGCGCGCTCGGCCGCCGCGATGTCGGGCCGGCGCTGCAGCAGCGTCGATGGCACGCCCGTCGGAATCCCCGGTACCGTGGGCGTCCACTGCGCCGCGGGCAGGCTGAAGTCGGCCGGCGCCACGCCCACCAGCATGGCGATGGCGTGCTCCAGCGTGGCGCGGGTGCGCTGCAGGCCCACGCGCTCGGCCTGGGCGCTGACGAGCTGGGTCTGTGCCTGCAGCACGTCGGTCTGCGCGGCAATGCCGGCCTTGTATCGGTTGTTCGTGATCTCGAAGGCACGCTGGTAGCCTTCGATGGTCTGGTCGAGCAGCACAATCTCGGCATCGGTTTCACGCAGCGAGAAGTAGTTGGTGGCCAGGTCGCCAATGGCCGAGAGTCGCGCCGAAGCGAGATCGGCCTCGCTGGCCTCTGCATTGGCCTGCGCGCTGCTCACGGCCTGACGCAGCCGGCCCCACACATCGGGCGCCCAATCGACACCCAGCGTTGCGGCAAAAGTGCTGGTTGCGTTGCTGGTGCTGCCGGCATTGCCGCTTCGCCTGCCGCTGCCGTCGAGCGACACCGTCGGGAACAGCGCGGCGCGCTCTCCGCGCACCAGCGCCTGGGCCTGCGCGTAGTTGGCCACCGCCGCGGCAATGTTCTGGTTCGACACCTGCACGCGGGCAGCCAGCTCGTCGAGCGTCACGTCGCCGAAAAGCTTCCACCATTCGCCGCGGTCGAGCGCGTCGGCCGGCGCGGCGGGCAGCCAGCCTTCGGCGGCCTTCTGCTCTTTCCATTCGACAGGAGCGGCCGAGCTTGGCACCTGGTATGTGGGACCTACGGCGCAGCCGGCCACCATGGCGGCCAACACGAGTGCGGACAGCCTGCCGGGCAGATGCGAGCGAATGCGTGGTCGTTGTTTCATGGCAGGTTCGTTCATTCTTCTGTTCATGTCGGCGAGCTTGCGGCGCGGCTCAGGTGGCGCTCGTTGCCGGAGCGCCGGCGAAGCTTGTCGAGCAGCACATAGACCACAGGCGTTGTCAGCAGCGTAAGCAGTTGGCTCGCCACCAGGCCGCCGATGATCGCGACGCCCAGCGGCTGGCGCAGCTCGGAGCCCTGGCCGAAGCCGATGGCCAGCGGCAACGCGCCTAGCGCGGCAGCGAGCGTGGTCATGAGAATCGGCCGGAAGCGCAGCAGGCAGGCCTCGCGCACCGCTTCCACGGCCGAGATGCCGCGCGCACGCTCGGCCTCGAGCGCAAAGTCGATGATCAGGATCGCGTTCTTCTTCACGATGCCGATCAGTAGAAAGAGCCCGATCAGCGCAATGATCGAAAACTCCATGCGGAACAGCAGCAGCGCCAGCACCGCGCCCACGCCCGCAGAAGGCAGCGTGGTGAGCACGGTGATCGGGTGGATCAGGCTTTCATAAAGCACGCCCAGCACGATGTAGATGACCACGATGGCGGCCACGATGAGCGCCAGCTGCTGCCCCTGCGATTGCTGCGCCGCCAGCGCCGTGCCCTGGAAGCTGCCGCGCACATTCACAGGCATGGCAATGTCCGCCTCGGCCTGCGCGACGATGCGCCGCGCATCCTGCAGCGTGACTCCCTCGCCCAGGTTGAACGAGACGGTGCTCGCGAGCTCGGTGTCCTGGTGGTCGATGGAGCTGGGCACCGCCCGCTCGCTCACCTTGGCAATGGCCGAGAGCGGCACCATGAGCGTGGTGTTGGCCGCCAGCGCCTGGCCCGTGGAAGCGGTGCGCAGCCCCGGGTTGGCCGACGTGGTGGTCGATGTGCCGGTGCTCGCGTCGGTTGTGTTGGCCAGCGAGCTCACGGTGGTGGCGCCGCTCGCGGTGGTGCTGGTGGTGAGCGTCGAAGGCACGTACAGGTCCTTCAGCACCACGGGCGCGCGCTGGTAGCGCGGGGCCCATTCCATGATGACGGAATACTGGTTGAGCTCGTCGTAGATGGTGGCAACCGAGCGCTGGCCGTAGGCGTTGTAGAGCGCGTTGTCGACCGCGCTCGAGGTCACGCCAAGCCGCGCGGCGCTGTCGCGGTCGACGTCGACGAAGGTTTCCACGCCGTTGTCGGCCTGGTCGCTGTCCACGTCGGTGAGCGCGGTTTCCTGGCGCAGCCGGTCGGCCAGCTTTGCGGTCCAGGTGCGCAGGTCCGCAAGGTTGTCGCCCTTCAGCGTGTACTGGTAGGTCGAGTTGCTCGAGCGCCCGCCCATGCGCAGGTCTTGCACCGGGCTCAGGAACACGCGCAGGCCGGTCAGCTGGTTGAGCTGCGGCCGCAGGCGGTTGACGACCGCCGCGGTCTTTTCGGTGCGCTGCGAGAGTGGCTTGAGGTTGACGAACATGAAGCCGCCGCCCGAGCGGCTGCCGCCCGCAAAGCCCACCACGGAATCGACGGCCGGGTCCTTGTGAATGATGTCGACCGCCTGGCGCAGCTTTTCGCTCAGTGCCACCGATGAAATGCTCTGGTCCGCGCGCAGGCCCGCATTCAGCTGTCCGTTGTCCTGCTCGGGGAAGTAGCCCTTGGGAATGGCGGCAAACAGGTAGAAGTTCAGGCCGACCACGGCCAGCAGCACCACCATGACCACGGCCTTGCTCGCGAGCGCCCAGTCGAGGCTGTGGGCATAGGTGCGCAGGCTCCACTGGTACACGCCTTCCGACATGCGCGCCAAGCGCCCCGGCGGCTTGGCATTGGGCTCCTCGGGCTTGAGCAGCATGGCGCAGAGCATGGGCGTGGTGGTGAGCGATATGACCAGCGAGATCAGCACCGACACCGACAGCGTGACCGCGAATTCGCGGAACAGCCGGCCGATCTGCCCATCCATGAACAGCAGCGGAATGAACACCGCCACCAGCGAGAGGCTGATCGACAGCACGGTAAAGCCCACCTCGCGCGCACCGCGCAGCGCAGCCTCCACGCGGCCCATGCCGGCCTCGATGTGGCGGCTGGTGTTTTCGAGCACCACGATGGCGTCGTCCACCACGAAACCGGTCGCCACGGTGAGCGCCATCAGGCTCAGGTTGTTGAGGCTGTAGCCCAGCAGGTGCATCACCCCGAAGGTGCCGAGCAACGACACCACCGTGGCCACCGCGGGGATGATGGTGGCGCGCGCCTTGCGCAAGAACAGGCCGACCACCAGCACCACCAGCGCAATGGAGATCATGAGCGTGGCCTCGATCTCGCGCAGCGAGGCGCGGATGGAGTTGGTGCGGTCCGAAGCCACCTGCACCTCGATGTCCTGCGGCAGCTGCGCGCGCAGCTCGGGCAGCAGTTCGCGCACGCCATCCACGGTGTCGATGATGTTGGCGCCGGGCTCCTGCGTCACCAGCACGATCACCGCAGGCTGGCCGTTGAAGAGGCCCAGCGTGCGCGTGTTCTCCACGCTGTCGATCACCCGTGCCACGTCGCCCAGCCGCACGGCCGCGCCGTTGCGCCAGGCAATGACCATGTCGCGGTATTCCACGGCGTGGCGGCCCGGGGACGGCGTGTAGATCTGCAGCCGTCGGTCGTCGTTCTCGATGGCGCCCTTGGGCCGGTTGGCGTTGTTGGCCTGGATGGCGGCGCGCACGTCTTCGCTGCTGATGCCGAACCGGTTGAGCGAGAAAGGCTCCAGCTCCACCCGCACAGCCGGCAGCGAGCCGCCGCCGATCTCGACCTCGCCCACGCCTTCCACCTGCGAGAGCTTCTGGCTCACGATGTTGGACACGGCCTCGTAGATCTGCCCCGGCGTGCGCGTCTTGGAGGTGAGCGCCAGAATCGCAATGGGTGCAGCCGTCGGGTTGCGCTTGCGGTAGGTCGGGTTGCTGCGCAAGGTGGCCGGCAGGTCGGCTCGCGCCGCGTTGATGGCCGCCTGCACCTCGCGCGCGGCGCTGTCGATGTTGCGCTTCAGGTCGAACTGCAGGCTGATGCGGGTCGAGCCGTTCGAGCTGGTCGAGGTGAGCTCGTTCACGCCCGCAATGACGCCCAGCCGCCGCTCCAGCGGCGTGGCAACGCTCGACGCCATGGTGCTCGGGCTCGCACCCGCGAGGCTGGCGGTCACCGAAATGGTCGGAAAGTCGACCTGCGGCAGCGGCGACACAGGCAGCACGAAGAACGCCGCAATCCCGGCCAGCGCGATGCCGACGGTCAACAAGACCGTGGCGATCGGGCGTTCGACGAAAGGCCTGGAGAGGTTCATTCGGCCACAGCCTCCCGCTTGCGCCCGAATCGGCGGCCCATGCGGTCGAAAGCCAGGTACACCACCGGCGTGGTGAAGAGCGTGAGCACCTGGCTCACCACCAAGCCGCCAAAGATGGCCAGGCCCAGCGGCCGGCGCAGCTCTGCGCCCTCGCCCCAGCCGAACATCAGCGGCAGCGCCGCAAAAAGCGCCGCCAGCGTCGTCATCAGAATGGGCCGGAAGCGCAGCAGAGCCGCCTGGTGAATGGCCTCCTGCGGCGACTTGCCCTCGCGACGCTCGGCGTCAATGGCAAAGTCGATCATCATGATTGCGTTCTTCTTCACGATGCCGATCAGCAAGATGATGCCGATGATGCCGATCACGCCCAGGTCGTTGCCCGTGACCATGAGCGCAAGCAGCGCGCCCACGCCGGCCGAAGGCAGCGTCGAGAGAATCGTGAGCGGATGGATGTAGCTCTCATACAGCACGCCCAGCACGATGTACACGCACACCACCGCCGCCAGAATGAGCCACAGCTGGTTGGACAGCGACTTTTCGTAGGCCCCCGCCGCACCCAGGAAGCTCATCGTCATGCTCGCCGGCATGCCGATTTCCTTTGCCGCCGCGCGAATGGCCGCCACCGATTTGCCGAGCGCCACGTTCTCGGCCGTGTCGAAGCCCACCGTGGCCGCCGGGTACTGCGCCACGTGCGTCACCTGCAGCGGCGCGGACTGCTCGCGCACCGTGGCAATCGACGACAGCGTGGTCGGCGCGCCGCTGCCGGTGCGCAACTGCAGGTTGCCCAAGAGCTGCGGCGAGGCCAGCGCTTCGCGCTGTGCTTCGAGGATCACGCGGTACTGGTTGGTCTCGGTGAAGATGGTCGAGACGATGCGCTGGCCGAATGCGCTGTAGAGCGTGTCGTCCACCGAACTGGCCGTGACCGAGAGGCGCGACGCCGTGTTGCGGTCGATGTCGACATAGGCGGCCAGGCCCTTGGCACCCGCGTTGGTGGTGGCATTGCGCACCAGCGGCTCGGAGCGCAAGCGCTCCACGAGCTTTTGGGCCCAGGTGTCGACGGTGTTGGTGTCCACCCCTTCGAGCGACACGCGGAATTCGGTCGGGCCCGTCTCGGCGTCGATGGTCAGGTCTTGCGTGGGCTGCAGGTACAGCGTGACGCCGGCCACCGACCGCACCCTCTCGCGCAGGCGCTGCATGGTGGCTTCCTGGTTGCCCCGGTCGGCCTTCATGTTGATGAGCATGCTGCCGGTGTTCAGCGCCGTGTTGTTGGCCGCGTCCACCCCCACCACGGAGCTCACGCTGGCCACCTCCGGGTCGGCCAGGATGGCATTGGCGGCCTGCTGCTGCAGCTCGGCCATGCGGGTGTACGACACGTCTTGCGCGGCTTCGATGCGTGCCTGCAACTGCCCGGTGTCCTGCGTGGGAAAGAGCCCCTTCGGAATCACCATGTAGAGCAGCACCGTGAGCGCCACCGTGGCCACTGCCACCACGAGCGTCAGCGGCTGATGGCGCAGCACCCATTGCAGCCACACGTCGTAGCGGGCGATCACGCGGTCGAAAAAGCGCTGCACGCTGGCACCGAAGCGCCCGCCCTCTTCGGCTTGCGGCTTGAGCCAGCGCGCCGACATCATCGGCACCAGCGTGAGCGACACCACGGCGGAAATCAGGATGGTGATGGCCAGCGTGACGGCGAACTCGCGGAACAGCCGGCCCACCACGTCGCCCATGAACAGCAGTGGAATCAGCACCGCGATGAGCGACACGGTGAGCGAGATGATGGTGAAGCCGATTTGCGTGGCGCCCTTGAGCGCGGCCTTGAACGGCGGGTCGCCCTCTTCCAGGTAGCGCGCGATGTTTTCGATCATCACGATCGCATCGTCGACCACGAAGCCCGTGGCAATGGTCAGCGCCATCAGGCTCAGGTTGTTGAGGCTGTAGCCCAGCAGGTACATCAGCCCGCAGGTGCCGATGAGCGAGATCGGCACCGCAAGGCTTGCAATGATGGTCGCGCGCACGCTGTGCAAGAAGAAGAAGATCACCAGCACCACCATCACCACGGCCAGCCCGAGCTCGAGCTGCACATGCGAGACCGATGCGCGGATGCCGGTGGTGCGGTCGCTCAGCACCTCCACCTTCAGCGAGCCCGGCAGCGAGGCTTCGAGTTCGGGCAACTGCTTCTTGATGGCGTCGACCGTGCCGATCACGTTGGCGCCGGGCTGGCGCTGCACGTTCAGGATGATGGCCGGGTACAGCACGGGGTCCCGCTCGCCCACGCGCAGGGCGGCCCAGGCGCCCAGCTGCGTGTTCTCGGCGCCGTCGACCACGCGCGCCACGTCGGTCATGCGCACCGGCGCACCGTTCTTCCAGGCGACGATGAGATTCTTGTAGTCGTCCGCCGTCACGAGCTGGTCGTTGGCGTTGATGGTGTATGCCCTGCGCGGTCCGTCGAAGCTGCCCTTGGCGCTGTTGGCATTGGCCGCGGTGATGGCGCTGCGCAGCGTGTCCAGGCCAATGCCTACCGACGCCAGTGCGTTGGTGTCGGCCTGGATACGCACCGCCGGCCGCTGCCCGCCCGAAAGCGACACCAGCCCCACGCCGCTCACTTGGCTGATCTTCTGCGCGAGCCGCGTGTTCACGAGGTTCTGCACCTCGGTGAGCGGCATGGTTTCGGAGCTCACGGCCAGCGTGAGGATGGGCGCGTCGGCCGGGTTCACCTTGGCATACACGGGCGGCGCCGGCAGGTCGGCCGGCAGCAGCGAGCCGCCGGCATTGATGGCCGCCTGCACCTGCTGCTCGGCCACGTCCAGCGTCTGGTCGAGCGCGAACTGAAGCGTGACGATCGACACGCCCGCCGAGCTCACGGAGCTCATGCGGTTGAGCCCGGCCATTTGGCCGAACTGGCGCTCCAGCGGCGCGGTGACGGTGCGGCTCATCACCTCGGGGCTGGCGCCGGGGTAGAGGGTCTGCACCTGGATGGTCGGGTAGTCGACCTGCGGCAGCGCGGCCAGCGGCAGCAGCCGCAGGCCCACGAAGCCGGCCAGCACAATGGCTACCATCAGCAGCGCCGTGGCCACCGGCCGATCGATAAAAGGGCGTGAGGGGCTCATCGCGAACGCGCTCGCTTGTTCCGTGGGTTGTTGCCGATGCTCTTCATTGCGGCGGGCGCTGGCGCCGCCGCTCTCCACCGCCTTCGCCGCGTTCTCCGCGCGGGCCCGATGCCGCACCGCGGGGCCCCGAGGCGCCGCCGCGCGGGCCCATGGCCGGGCGCTCGCCCTGCAGCTGAACAACGGCGCCGTCCTTGATGCGGTCGCCGCCTTCGGTCACCACGTTCTCGCCGGCCTGCAGGCCTGAAGTGATGGCGACCACATCGACATTCGCCTCGCCGCGCTTCACCTGGCGCATCGAGACGGTGCGGTCCTGGTTGATGACATACACGTAGTCGCCATTGGGGCCGGTGCGCACCGCCGTGACCGGCACCACCACCGCGCGCACCTTGCGCAGCAGCATCTGCACGTTGACGAACTGGCTCGGGAACAGCGTGGTCTGCGCATTGCCGAAGCGGGCCTTGGCCTTGACCGTGCCGGTGGTGGTGTCGACCACGTTGTCGAGCGTGGAGAAGGTGCCCGTGTCGAGCGTTGCCGCGCGGGTGCGGTCGAAGGCGGTAACCGGCAGCGGCTCGCCCTTGGCAAGCTGCGCCTGGATGTCGGGCACGCGGTCTTGCGGCACCGAGAACTGCACGTCGATCGGGTTCATCTGCGTGATGACCGCAATGCCCGTGGTTGCATTGGCTGTGACGGTGTTGCCCGCGTCCACCGCGCGCAGGCCGATGCGGCCGGCCACTGGCGCTGTGATGCGGGTGTAGTCGAGGTTCAGCTTGGCGGCGGCTTCGGCGGCCAGGTCGGTGGTGACCGTGCCTTCGAGCTGCCGGACCAGCGCGGCCTGGGTGTCCACGTCTTGCCGGGCGATGGAGTCTTGCCCCAGCAGCGTGCGGTAGCGAGCGAGCGTCACGCGCGCGGCCTCGAGCTGCGCCTCGTCGCGCTGGCGCGTGCCGCGTGCCTGCATCAGCGCCTGCTCGTAGGGCCGGGGGTCGATGCGCGCGAGCAGCTGGTTCTTGGCAACGGTCTGCCCTTCGGTGAACAGCACCTCGGTGAGCACCCCGCCCACCTGCGCCCTGAGCGTGATGGTTGCGAGCGGCGTGACCGTGCCGAGCGCGTCGATGGTCACCGGCAGCTCGATCTCGCGCGCCAGCGCATTGCCAACGGTAACGGTGGCGCCGCCGAAGCCCGGCCCGCCGGCGGTGCTGGCCTTGCGGTTGATGAGGTACCAGGCGCCGCCTCCCAGCAGCAGCAATAACAGCAGCGCAATCAGGCTGCCAAGCCAGAGCCGGCGGCGCGAAGGCGGCCGGGGCGGCGGGGACGAGGCGGGGTGTACCGGTTGAACAGCAGGCGAATCGCCGGAAGAAGGCTCGGAGTTCGGTGATTCCATGTGTGGTGTGGCAATGCGCAAGTACGGCCGCTAGTGGAGCGCTGGATCGTAGCGCTCCTGTCTTATGAACCGTAAAGCATCGGTAAAGCTTCGGAAAACGGTGCGTTTCGCGCCCGTTGGCTGCATTCCGCGCGCCCGGCCTGCATTTCGTCGCAGACCCATGGCCCGGGCTCGCATGCGCCGGCACAGTCCGGCCCATCGAATCATCTTTTCACCCAGGAGAAACGCCATGCTGCTGCAGATCATTCTTCATACCCCGAAGTGGGTCTTTGCCGTTTTTGCGCTGCTCCTGTGGCTTGGCTGCAGGCAGTTGCTGACCGGCCAAGTCAGCCTGGCCAAGGTGACGGTGATGCCCGTTGCCATGACCGGCCTTTCGCTGGCGGGCGTGATCTCGGCCTTCGGCGATTCGCCGGGTGCCCTGCTCGGCTGGGCCGTGGCCGCCGCCGCGCTGGTGCTGGTGGTGCTTCAGCAGCCCCTGCCCGCCACCACGCGCTATGACCGCGACGCTCGCAAGTTTCACGTGGCCGGCAGCGCCGTGCCGCTGGTGCTGATGATGGGCATCTTCTTCACCAAGTACGCGGTCGGCGTGTCCCTCGCCATGCACCCTGAACTGCGCCAGCAGGCCAGCTTCGCCGCTGCAATCCCGATGCTGTACGGCGCCTTCAGCGGCATCTTCGCGGCGCGCGCCGTGCGGCTCTGGAAGCTGGCCATCCGCACCGACGCCATGGCCGTGCAGGCCCGTGCGGCCTAAGATCGCCAGCCGATTCATCGACTGCCCCAGACCATTCGACCCATTCGTTTTTTGGAGAACCGTCATGAACCCCACACAAGCCAACCCGTCCACCCGCGACGTCGAAAAACTCGCCCGCCGCCGTGCCGGCGCCAAGATGGGCTGGTACATCCATGCCCTGGTCTACGTGCTGGTCAACCTCGGGCTGGTGGCGCTTTCCGCATCGCGCGGCCACACCTGGGCGATCTATCCGCTCATGGGCTGGGGCCTGGGCCTGCTGATTCACGGCGCCGTCATCTGGTTCATTGCGCCGGGCGGCAGTTTTTATGACCGGCTGGTGGAGCGCGAACGGCGCGCGCTGCATGGAGGCAATTCTTGACGCCTGCTCCCGCTCCACGGGTCGTCCCTCTGGCAGAAAACCTGCGCGACCTGCTGCGGCACGGCCTCATCACCGCGGCATGCTGCTGCGTGATCGCGGCGGCCATCGCCGCATCCGGAGGCGGCCCCTGGAGTGAGCAGCTCGTCTATTCGCTGTCCATCGGGCTCATCAGCTGGTTGCTCATCGACGTGGGCCGGCTGCTGCTGAGCGGGCAAGAGCCCATCCGCTGGCCGCGCGGTGTTCGCGGCGTCGTGCTGGTGGCGGTGAGCGTCACCATCGGCTTTTTCGCCGGCCAGGCCATCGGCGATGCATGGAGCGGCCGTCCGCTGTTCGCGTTCTACAAGCTGGGCCAGGCGAAGATGGTTTCCACCATCGGCATCACGCTGGCAGCCACCGCCGGCATCTCCTACTTCTTCTACAGCCTTGGCAAGAGCCGGCACATGCAGGGCCAGCTCAATGTGGCGCAGCGCAACGCCACGGAAGCGCGGCTCAAGCTGCTCGAAACGCAACTCGAGCCGCACATGCTCTTCAACACGCTGGCCAACCTGCGCGTGCTGATCACGGCCGACCCGCCGCGCGCCGTGGCCATGCTCGATCGCCTCAACAACTACCTGCGCATGACGCTCAGCGGCTCGCGCGCTCTTGCGCATCCGCTGTCGGCCGAGTTCGAACGGCTGGCCGATTACCTCGAGCTGATGTCGGTTCGAATGGGCGCCCGCCTGCGCTACACGCTCGATCTGCCCGAAGATTTGCGCGACACGCCGGTGCCGCCGCTGCTCTTGCAGCCGCTGGTTGAAAACAGCATTCGCCACGGGCTCGAGCCCAAGGTGGAGGGCGGCAAGATCGTTGTGCGCGCGCGGCAGGACGCCGGCCGCCTGGTCATCGAAGTGAGCGACACCGGTGTCGGCCTCGACGTGGCCCGGCCCTCGTCGATCGAAGGTGACGAAGGCGGCGAAGGCAGCGGCTTCGGGCTCGAACAGGTGCGCGAACGGCTTGCCACCATGTACGGCGACCAGGGCCGCATGAGCCTGGCCGCCGCGCCCGCGGGCGGAACCCGCACCACGCTCAGCTTTCCCTTGCCCACAGCCGCATGAAACCCACTGCCCTCATTGCCGAAGACGAGCCCCTGCTCGCCCACGCCCTCAAGGCCGAACTGGCCGCGGCGTGGCCTGAACTGCAGGTGCTTGCCACCGCGGGCGATGGCCGCAGCGCCGTGCGCGAGGCGCTGCGGCTGCTGCCCCAGGTGCTGTTCTTCGACATTCGCATGCCTGGGCTGGACGGCCTGGGTGCCGCGGCCGAACTGGCCGACCGCTGGCCCACCGACGAGGCGCCCATGCCGCAACTCGTCTTCGTGACCGCCTACGACGAATATGCCGCCCGCGCCTTCGAGACCCAGGCCATCGACTACGTGCTCAAGCCCGTGCAGCCCGAGCGCCTGCGCAAGACCGTGCTGCGGCTCCGGCAGGCGTTGGCGGCGCAGCAACAGGCCAACCTGGCTTCGGCCGTTGCCGACGAGGCCCTGGAGAGAACCCTTGCGCAGTGGCGCCAGGTGCTTGCCGCTGCGGGTAACGGCGGATCGCCGCCGCCCGCCTCCGCCGCCCCGCTGAAGATGATTGCCGCCAGCGAAGCCGGTGGAAGCACCGTGCGCATGGTTCCAATCGACGAAGTGCTGTACTTCGAGGCGGCCGACAAGTACATCCGCGTGCTGACCGCCAGGCATGAATACCTGATCCGCACGCCGCTGAAGCAGCTGCTGACCCAACTCGACCCCGAGGTCTTCTGGCAGGTGCACCGCGCGGTGGTGGTGCGCAGTGCGGCCATCGAGGCCGTGCACCGCGACGAGGCCGGCAAGCTGCACCTGGACCTGAGGGGCCGGCCCGAAAAAATTCCTGTCAGCCGGCTTTACGGCCACCTCTTTCGCGCCATGTGAAATCGACAGTCGAACGCGCATAAAAAAGCCGACTCCCAAGGGAGCCGGCTTTTTTTACTTTGCGAATCGCGCCTTGAGGGCGCTATGGCTTAACGCCAGTGGCGATGGCCGTGGCCGTGCCCATGACCGCGGTAGTAGCCACGCGGTGCGTAATACGCCGGGGGAGCGTAGTACACCGGTGCCGGGCGGTAATACACCGGCGGCGGCGGACGGTAGTACACCGGAGGCGGCGGCGCGTAATAAACAGGCGCCGGGGCCGCATAAACCGGGGCGGGGTAGTAGGCCGGAGCGCCAACGCCCACGGACACGCCCGGAAGGCCCACGCCCACAGACCAGCTCACGTCGCCGCGGGCACTGGCCGAAGTGGCCGCAAACAAAGCGCCGGCTGCCACGACACCCGCGGCGGCCCATTTGAAGAAGGTTGAACGTGTGAGGCTCATGATCTTTGAACTCCTGGTTGGGGCGTTTCCGCCCATGTAGGTATTGAACGCGCCAAATGCAAAGCGGTTGCCCGCCGTAATGTGAAGAACGTTGCCAAAAGTAACCGGGAGGGGGTGCCCTCTAGAATGCCGCAATGACCTCCCCGACCGACAAAGACAGCGCGAAAACGGCCGCTGCACCGAGTAATTTCTTGCGCCACGTGATCGAAAACGACCTTGCGCAGGGTGCCTATTCTGGCCGCAAGTGGGGTGGCTCGCCCGGCGACGCCGCCCATCACGCCCAAGGCATGCCCGACCCGGCGAAGGTTCGCATGCGCTTTCCACCCGAGCCCAATGGCTACCTGCACATCGGCCATGCCAAGAGCATCTGGCTCAACTTCGAGCTGGCAAAGGAATACGGCGGCGTGTGCCACCTGCGCTTCGACGACACCAACCCGGAGAAGGAAGAGCAGGAATACGTCGATTCCATCCGCGACGCGGTCAAGTGGCTCGGTTACGAAACCTATCTGGCAGACCGCCCCAGCGCCCCGGGCACCCTGCAGCCGCACGAGTATTTTGCGAGCGACTACTTCGACTTCATGTACCGCGCCGCCGAATACCTGATTGGCGCCGGCCTGGCCTATGTGGACGAGCAAAGCGCCGAGGAAATCCGCGCCAACCGCGGCGACTTCAACACGCCCGGCACCGACAGCCCCTTCCGCAGCCGCAGCGTGGAAGAAAACCTCGCCCGCTTCCGCGCCATGCGGGACGGCCAGTTGCCCGACGGCGCCGCCATCCTGCGCGCCAAGATCGACATGGCGAGCCCCAACATCAACATGCGCGACCCCGCGCTGTACCGCATACGGCGCGCAACGCACCACAACACCGGCGATAAGTGGTGCATCTACCCGATGTACACCTTTGCGCACCCAATCGAAGACGCGCTGGAGCAGATCACCCACTCCATCTGCACGCTGGAGTTCGAAGACCAGCGCCCCTTCTACGACTGGCTGCTCGACCGCCTGGCCGAAGGCGGCCTCATCGCGAGCCCGCATCCGCGCCAGTATGAATTTGCGCGCCTGAACGTCACCCACGTGCTCACCAGCAAGCGCAAGCTGCGCCAGTTGGTCGAAGAAAAGCACGTCGACGGCTGGGACGACCCCCGCATGCCCACGCTGGCGGGCCTGCGCCGCCGCGGCTACACGCCCGAGGCGCTTCGGCTGTTCTGCGAACGCAGCGGCACCACCAAGTCCGGCGGCTGGATCGACTACGCCAGCCTGGAAGCCGCGCTGCGCGACACCCTGGACCCCATCGCACCGCGCGCCATGGCCGTGCTCGACCCCGTGAAGCTGGTCATTACCAACTGGGGCGAACTCATGGGTGGCGACGAGGTACTCGACGACTGCTCGGCTCCCGTGCACCCGCATCACCCCGAAATGGGCAAGCGCGAGTTCAAGCTCGGCCGCGAGGTGTGGATCGAACGCACCGACTACGAGGAAGTGCAGCCCAAGGGCTTCTTCCGCCTGTTCCCCGGCAACAAGGTGCGGCTCAAATACGGCCATGTCATCGAATGCACCGGCGGCACCAAGGACGCGAGCGGCAAGCTCATTGAAGTGCAGGCCACGCTGGTGCCCGACACCAAGAGCGGCACACCCGGCGCCGACGCCATCAAGGTGAAGGGCAACATCACATGGGTGGCTGCAGCGGACGCCGTGCGGGCCGAAGTGCGCTTGTATGAGCGGCTGTTTGCGGCGGCCAACCCGGGCAGCGGCGAGCTGATGGACGAGCTGAACAAGGCCAGCCTCGAAGCTTGCACGGCCTATGTGGAACCGTCACTGGCAAAGGCCGAGCCCGGCGTCGGCATCCAGTTCGAGCGGCATGGGTACTTCGTGCGCGACAGCAAGGCGAGTGCCGACGGCAAGCCGGTGTTCAATCGCGCCGCGGGCATGCGGGACAGCTGGGGCAAGTAATCCCTTCTCGCCTCATTCGCTTCAACAAGCCCTATGGCGTGCTCAGCCAGTTCACGCCAGAGGGTCGCTGGCGCGGGCTGAAAGACTTCATCGACATTCCCGGCGTCTATGTCGCCGGGCGCCTCGATGCCGACAGCGAAGGCCTGCTGCTTCTCACCGATGACGGCCAGCTCCAGGCGCGCATTGCCGATCCGCGCTTCAAGATGGAGAAGACCTATTGGGTGCAGGTGGAAGGCGTGCCCACCGAGGAGGCGCTGGCCGCGCTGCGCGAAGGCGTGCAACTCAACGACGGCCTCACGCGGCCAGCCCGCGCGCGTCTGCTCGATCCACCGCCCGATGTGTGGGTGCGGCAGCCGCCCATCAGGGAACGCAAGAGCATTCCCACCGCATGGCTGGAGCTGGCGATCAGCGAAGGCCGCAACCGGCAGGTGCGGCGCATGACCGCCGCCGTGGGGCTTCCCACCCTGCGCCTGATTCGCGCTGCCATCGGGCCGCACACGCTGGACGGACTGGCGCCCGGCACCTGGCTGGAGTAGCGCAACAGCGGCACGGCACATCTTTCATTCATTCGATCTCTTATGCGCAGCAACCGCTCCCATTTCTCCGATCTCCTCTCGCCCACTCTGCTGAATCGCCGCCACGCTTTGCTCGGCGCGCTGGGCCTGCTGGCGCTGCCCGCTGCAACGCATGTCAGCGCCGCGCCCGCTGCGAAGCCGAAGCAACAGCGCCCCGACGTCTGGCCGCACGCGTCCCAGGTGCCGGGCGGCGTGGCGCGCCTGTCGCTCGGCCCGAGCGCCAAACGACCGGCCGCCTTATCAGGCGATGTGCCATTGCTCGTGCTGGGCGACGCCATCGAGTGGACGGCGCTGGTGGGCATTCCGCTCGCCGCCACGCCAGGCGACGCAAGCATCGTTGTGCGCTCCGAGAGCGGCGCCGAAAAACAGGTCGCCTATACCGTGGGCCCCAAGCAGTACCGCGAGCAACGCCTTACGGTGCCACCGCGCACGGTCGACCTCTCGCCCGAAGACGAGGCGCGCTATGAGCGCGAACGCGCGCACCTGGCCACCGTGATGGCAACCTTCACCGACCTGAGGCCCGATGCCTCGCTGCAGATGCGCGTGCCCGTTCCGGGCCGCCGCTCCAGCTCGTTCGGCCTGCGCCGCGTGTTCAATGGCCAGTCGCGCAATCCGCACAGCGGCATGGACATCGCGGCCGCCACCGGCACGCCCGTGCTGGCGCCTCTGCCGGGGCGGGTCATCGACACGGGGGATTATTTCTTCAACGGCGGCACGGTGTGGCTCGACCACGGCGGCGGTTTGCTGACGATGTATTGCCACCTGAGCCGAGTGGACGTGAAGGTGGGCGACCTGCTGAAGACCGGCGAGCAGCTTGCGGCCGTGGGTGCCACCGGTCGCGTGACGGGGCCGCATCTGCACTGGTCGGTGATGCTGAACCGGGCGATGGTGGATCCGGCGCTATTCATTGCGGCTTGAGATGACCCAGCATCGGCGACGACTTCACTTTGAAAGCGTCGTCACCTGATTGCCGGCCGATCTCAAATCGGCTTCGTCAGATACACCGCCTCGCGCCCCACGATCACGTGCTGCGCGGGCATGAAGATCGTGCACTCATCGCATGGCGCGCGAATCTCGTCAGGGCCGTTGGTTGCAATCAGCTCGCCCTTGGCAAAGGTCTCGAAGCCGATCAGCGGGCGCACGAACGCAAACTCTTCCGACTTGATGATGTGCGTTTGCAGCAGCTCGAAGCGGCGCTGCGGGCCGGGCGCGGGCACAGCCGGGTCTTTGTCGATGAGGCCGAAGTGCGCCAGAAAGTCGAGCGAAATGGCGATGGCCAGCTCTGACGCTGAGCGCAGGAAGTGCTGGCCGCATTCGGCGACCAGCGCCACGCCCTTGCCATCGGGCTGGCCGTGGCGGCCATGCTGGATCAGCGGCGTGCCGGAGCCCAGGCCGTCGGGCATGACCAGGTGCACCGGGGGGCGGCCGAGGGCGAGTGCCGCTTCGGCATTGCGCTCATAGGCCGGGTACACCCAGAACGGAACCACAGGCTGGCTGGTGGAGTGAATGTCCAGGATGTGGTCGGCCGCGCTCACCACCGGGCGCAGCACGCGGGCGCGGCGCAGCTCGGGGCTGTCTTCGGGCCCGTCAAGCCATTCGGGGGACCAGATGCGGTTGAGGTTATGCACCAGCTGGCGGCTGTCGGAGGGCAGCGCTTCGTTGAACGACTCGTACGCCTCCACGTTGGCAAAGCTCACGGTGAGCGTGCCGATCTTGGGGCGCACGTTGGTGTCGAGCAGGTGCGTGGCGGCGGTCATGCCGCAGATTTCGTTGCCGTGCGTGAGCGCGTTGATCAGCACGTGCGGCCCGGGCTTGCCGGATTCGAAGCGGTGCACGTAGTCGATGCCGATGTTGCCCTTGCGGTAGGCGGAGATGTCGCGGGGGAGAACTTCGAAGGCGGGGGGCGTTTGGGTCATGGGCGGTGGTGAGTATTCAAGCGGAGCGGTCGACCGAGTTTGCTACAGGCCGCGCTTTCTTGCTCTTGTGCTTCCCTCGGCTACGTCGAGCGAACGAGCGCATACCGGGTTGCTTTGCCCTGCCCTGTTCTTTCGAGCAAGCCCGATGTCGCCAACTCGGTCAGCTCCCGATACGCGGTGGCGCGCGACACGCCTGCAATAGCCACGTATTTCTCTGTGCTCATGCCACCCAGAAATCCACCGGGACCCGCGTCATAGAGCTTGTTCAACACCTTGCGCTGGCTTGGCGTCAGTTGCGGATGCGCAGTGTCCAGAAGTGCCCAGAAGCCAGCCTTGGCGCCCGCAGCCTGGATCTGGGCCAGCGTTGCGAGGCACGCCTTTTCAACACAGCCGACAAACCAGCGCACCCACGGTGTGACATCCATGCTTTCCTGGGCACTGGCGGCCTGCAATTGGTTGTAGTAACCCGCGCGGTCGAGCCATAGCTGCTGAGACATGCTGAAGAGACGCTGGCTACTGCGGAGATCCTGCGCCAGCGCCAAGTCGCTCAGAGCGCGGCCGATCCGGCCATTGCCATCTTCGAATGGATGGATGGTTTCGAACCACAAGTGCGCGATGGCGCTGCGCACGATGCCGTCCATTGCGGGCTGCTCCCGACTGTGCTCGAACCATTCGAGCAACGCTCTCATCTGAGCCGGCACATCGCGTGAAGGCGGCGCTTCATAGTGCACCGTATCCGGCTTGCCGATGCGCGGGGTGACGATCTGCATGGGGTCTGCGTGGACACGGTAGCCACCCGTCACGATGCGTGTGATGCCGCTTCGTCCGTTCGGGAAAAGCGCGGCGTGCCAATCGAGAAGTCGCTCTTCTGAAAGTGGCTCATCCCAACGCGCAACGGCTGCTTCAACAATGTCGAGCGTGGCTTCCGTACGCGCATCTCTTGGCATGCGATCGGCCGGCGTGAGCCCAAGCCGCCGGGCCGCCGAAGCGCGCACCGAATTGACCTGGAGCGTTTCGCCCTCGATCTGGGCGGTAGAGATGGCTTCTTGCGTCCACTCGCCAAGTTGGAGTTCGCTCAGGTCGACGAGTTGAAGGTTGCCCGCCACGCCCAGCATGCGCCCCTGTGCAAGGCGCGCAGCCGACAGCGCCGGTTGCAGTGCCTGCGCGTCGACTTCAAAGCGCGGCCATTTTTTGGCTTGCCAGATCCACATGAAGCGCATTCTAGCCAAATACGCTTCACATTTGAAGCGTATTTGCCGAAAATACGCTTCAGCCCGGCTTCGCTTACCAGTTCACCTCGCGCTCCGGCGTTGCCGAAATGTGATGGATCGACAGGTCCGCGCCGTCGTATTCCTCTTCCTGCGTGAGCCGCAGGCCCATCGCGGCCTTGAGCACGCCGTACACCGCCGCGCCCGCAAGAGCAGCCCACGCCACGCCCATCAAGGTGCCGATGAGCTGCGCCCACACGTTGACCCCGCCGATGCCGCCCAGCGCCTGCGTGCCGAAGACGCCAGCCGCAATGCCGCCCCAGGTGCCGCACAGGCCGTGCAGCGGCCACACGCCGAGCACGTCGTCGATCTTCCACTTGTTCTGCGTGAGGGTGAACATGAAGACGAAGATGCCGCCGGCCACGCCACCCACCACCAGCGCACCCAGCGGATGCATCAGGTCGGAGCCGGCGCACACGGCCACCAGCCCGGCGAGCGGGCCGTTGTACACAAAGCCGGGGTCGTTCTTGCCCATGGCCAGCGCCACCAGCGTGCCGCCCACCATGGCCATGAGCGAATTGACGGCCACGAGCCCGGAGATCTTGTCGATGGTCTGCGCGCTCATCACGTTGAAGCCGAACCAGCCCGCGCACAGGATCCACGCGCCGAGCGCCAGAAAAGGAATGTTCGAGGGCGGATGCGCGCTCAGCGAGCCGTCGCCCCGGTAGCGGTTGCGGCGCGCTCCCAGCAACAGCACGGCGGGCAACGCGAGCCAGCCGCCCACCGCGTGCACCACCACCGACCCGGCAAAGTCATGAAACTCGTGGCCGGTGGCCGAGGCAATCCACTCCTGGATGCCGAATGCCTTGTTCCACGCAATGCCCTCGTACAGCGGATAGACAAGGCCGACGATGACCGCCGTGGCAATGAGCTGGGGCCAGAACTTGGCGCGCTCGGCGATGCCGCCCGAAATAATGGCCGGAATGGCCGCGGCAAAGGTCAGCAGAAAGAAGAACTTCACCAGCTCGTAGCCGCTCTTGGCCGCCAGCTCGGTCGCGCCCACAAAGAAGTGGGTGCCATAGGCCACGCCATAGCCGACGAGGAAGTACACGACTGTCGAGACCGAGAAATCGACCAGGATCTTGACCAGCGCATTGACCTGATTCTTCTTGCGCACGGTGCCCAATTCCAGAAAGGCAAAGCCGGCATGCATGGCAAAGACCATGATGGCGCCGAGAAGGATGAACAGCGCATCTGCGCCCTGTTTGAGTGCGTCCATGGGAGCTTCTTGCAGTTTTTGGTTTGAATTGGTGCGTCGCACCCGAATCGCTCGGGGCGGCGCCGCAAGGAAGCAAAAATGGTGCCTGAAGGCTCTTTCATGGTGCGCAAAGGCGCTGAATGAGCGTTCCCAGTGCAGAAGCTGCACCGGAACAGGACGGACGAACAAGCTATCGCCGCTCAGCTCAAGCCCGCACGCAGCGCATCGCGATAGCGCCGGCTGCACGGCACGGTGGATCCATCGTGCATGTGCAGCCGGGCGTCGCCACCGTCGAGCGGCTCTATCTCCTTGATGTGCCCCAGGTTGACCGCGTGGCTGCGGTGCACGCGCACGAATCGGGCGGGGTCGAGCTGGGTCAGAAAGTCGGTGAGCGTGGCGCGCAGCAGGTAGTCGTGGCCGTTGACGTGCAGGCCGACGTAGTTGCCTTCGGCCTGGAGCCAGTCGATGTCGCCGGCGGCAATCAGGAATTCGCGCCGCAGCTTGCGCACCAGAAAGCGCTCGGGCCGCGAGGGCTGCGCGGGCGGCGCCGGTTGATGCACGTCAGGCTCGGCGGGCGCCGCCTCGGGCGGGTCGAGCACGCGCGCCTCGCCCTGCAGCCGCAGCATGAAGACGCCATAGACCCAGATGCCGAACACCATCGACAGGTAGGCGCGCACGTCCTTCAGGTATTCGTAGCCCCAGCGCCCGGTCCAGCCCGCAAAGTCGTAGCGCTCGCCCATGGCCGAATAGACCATGGCCCGCAGCGCGAACATCGCGGCCACGTGCACCAGGCTGAAGACGACGCTGGCAGCCAGGTGCCAGGCCAGGTAGCGCAGCAGGTGCGTGCGCGCGAGCGGCGACAGCCTGCGCTGGACGGCGACCACCGCCGGCACCAGCGCCAGCAGCACCAAGTGGCTGGACACCTCCCAGGTCACGATCTCCCAGGCGGCGCGGGGCACCGCGCGGTCACGCGCATCGATCAGCGCCACGGTGGTGTTGAAGACCGCCTGCAGCGCCAGGAAGACGACCCAGAAGCCCACTTCCACCCAGCGGCGGATGGGCTCGTAGCGCTCGTACAGGTTCTTTCGGGAGTCTCCCATGCCCGGGATTCTCGCGATGATCCGCGCACCGGCGGGCGAATTTCGTCCCTGGTGGGCACCGCTCGTCACAAACAAGGCGCGATCCGTCCCTTTGGTGCTCTGCCGGCGGCGGCTGGACACGACCATGGCGGCTTCTCTGTTGCGTCATTCGAGGAGTTTCGATGCCCGCACCCTCCGCCGATCGCCGGCACGACATCGATGCGCTGCGTGCGCTGGCCTTCCTGCTCGTCATCCTGTACCACGTGGCGATGTACTACGTGGCCGACTGGCCCTGGCACCTGAAGAGCCCGCATGCGGCCGAATGGCTGCAGTGGCCGATGCGCGTTATCAATCTCTGGCGCATGGACCTCGTGTTCCTGATCTCGGGCGTGTCGCTGGGTTTTTTGAGCCGCAACCAGGGCACCTGGCGCCTGCTGCACAGCCGCGGCGCCCGGTTGATGCTGCCGCTGGCGTTCGGCATGGCGGTGATCGTGCCGTACCAGGCCTATGCCGAAGGCGTGGCCAACGGGCTGGTGGCGCCGGGCTTCGGCGCCTTCCTGCTGCGCTACCTGCCCATGAGCGAGCCATGGCCGAAGCAGGCGTTTGCCGGTGCGGATTTCGGCATCACCTGGAACCACCTCTGGTACCTGCCCTACCTGTTCACCTACACGGCGCTCATCGCGCTCACGCTGCCGATATGGCACTCGCGCGCGGGCCAATGGATGCGCCGCAGCTTCAACGGGCTGCGAGGCTGGAAGCTGCTGTTGCTGCCGGCGCTTCCGTTGCTGGTGTGGACGATGCTGCTGGCCCGGCACTTTCCTCCGACGCACAACCTGGTTCGCGACTTCTACCTGCACAGCATCTTCTTCACCGTGTTTCTGTACGGCTACTGGATGGGCGCGGACACCGGCGTGTGGCGCGAGCTGGCGCGCGTGCGCCGCGTGTCGCTTGCGCTGGCCGCGGCGGCGATCGCGGCTTTCATCGTGCTGCGGCTCGGCGCGAAGGGCCCGCCTTCGGGCGTGCTGATGGACACGCTGCGCATGCTCTACCTGTGGCTGGCGGTCGCCACCATCCTTGGCCACGGCCACCGCTACCTGAACAGGCCCTGGCCGTGGCTGCGCTGGGCCAACGAGTCGGTGTACCCGTGGTACGTGCTGCACCAGACGCTGATCATTGCGGGCATTGCACTGTTGGCACCGCTCGCGCTGGGGCCGGTGCTGGAGCCCGCCTTGCTGGTTGTGCTCACCATCGCCGGCTGCTGGCTACTCACCGACGGGCTGATTTGCCGCTTCACCTGGCTGCGGCCGCTGTTCGGGCTCAGGCCCCGGCGCATCGGTGGCAAGACGGAAATCACTTCACCGGCGGAGCCTCTTCCACCGGAACCAGGATGGCGCTCCCCGTCGCCACGAGCTTGAGGCTGTCGCCCTCGCCCTGGCCGTAGAGCTCGGCGGTGGTGAACACCTGCTTGCGGCCTGCCTTCACGACCTTGCCCCTCGCAATGAAGGCGCGGCCCAGCGCGGGCGAGAGGCAGTTCACCGAAAAGTGCGATGCCAGCACCCGGCCCGCCACGGTGGACGCCGCAAAGCCGCAGGCCGTGTCGAGCATTGCGCCGATGAGCCCCGCGTGCAGAAACCCGGAGTACTGGCCCATGTCCTCCTCGCGCCATTCCATGCGCAGTTCGGCTTCGCCCCCGGCGGCGCGGGTGACTTCGAAACCCGCCCAGCGATTGAAGGCAGCGGTCTTGTTGATGGCCTGGATGGTGTCGAGCATGGCGGTCTTTCAAAAAGAAAGGATGGAAGACGATGAAAGATACGGAGAGCCACTCTACGAAGCGGCTCCGCCGGGCGCCGTCGCGCGGGAGACCCGCACCGCTTCGACAGTTGCCTTGGCGACAGCGCACTTTTTTTGCCGAGACTTAACCCCGGTCTGGAAGCCCCGCCGTATGAGTGAAGGAACGATCCACTACCGAGGCTCCGATGAAAGCAATCTCTTCTTCCTCCTTCTTCTTCCGTGCCGACCTGCGCGCCACCGTTGTTGCCGCAGCCTGGCTGGTGCTCGGCACCGGCGCGTATGCGCAGGCCGTGGCAACCGCGGCCGGCGCGGATGCGTCGCGCATCACGCAAGTCAAGGTGTACCCCGGCAGCGCCACGGTGGAGCGCGTGGCGCGGGTGGCGGCCGGCAGCCGATCGGTCACCTTTGCCTGCCTGCCCGCCGGCCTCGACGTGCAGAGCCTGCAGGTGTCGGCTGGCGCTTCGGTGCGCCTGGGCGAAACCTCGGTGCTCAATGAGCCACGCGAACTCTCGGCGCGCTGCGCGACCAGCGCGCTCGACGGCCGCATTCGCGACCTGGAGGACCAGAAAGCTGCGCTTCAGGCCGAGAGCGATGCACTCGGCCTGGTCACCGGCTATCTCAAGGGCCTCTCGGGGGGCAGCGAACCGGCCCAGGGCGCCCGCGCTCCGGTGGACGCGCGCAACCTTGCCGCGATGACCGATGCGATGCGCCGCACCGGACAGGATTCGCTGCTCAAGCAGCACCAGATCCAGCGCAAGCAGACCGACATCGACCGCCAGCTCAATCCGCTCCTGGCCGAGCGCACGCGCACACAGGGCAACGGCACGCAGGTCGTGGCCGTAACCGTCACGCTGGCGGCCAGCGCAGATACCGACGTGAAGCTCAGCTACCAGGTCAACGGCCCGGGCTGGACGCCCACCTACCGCGCGCTGCTCGACACCGCCACACGCAAGGTGCGCATCGAGCGCCAGGCGCTGGTGGCGCAGGCCACGGGCGAAGACTGGCGCGGCGTGAAGCTGGTGCTTTCCACCGGCCAGCCGCGCCGCGAAACCACGGGCCGCACGCCAAGCGCGTGGCGCATCGGCATCGAGCAGCCGCAGCGTGCGCCCGCAAGCCCGGCCGTTGCCATGATGGCAGCGCCGGCACCCGCTGCATCGCTCGAACGGAAGCGCGCAATGGCCGAGGCTGCGGAGCCGCTTTTCGATGTGGCCGTGTTCGACAACAGCTTTGCCACTGAATTTGCCGTGCCGCAAAGCATCGACGTGCCCTCCAACGGCCAGCGCGTCACGCTGGCGCTGGGCCAGCACGAAGACACGGCGAAGCTTGCCGCGCGCACCAGTCCGCGCGTCGACGCCAGCGCCTTCCTGGTCGCCGAACTCGCCCAACCGTCAGGCGTGTGGCCGGCCGGGGCGCTGCAGCTGTACCGCGACGGCAACTTTGTCGGCAGCGGCCGCTGGAACGCGCCGAGCGACGCGAAGCTCACGCTCTCCTTCGGCCGCGACGAACTCGTGCGCGTGCAACCCGAGCCCGAGCAAGACAGCCAGGGCACGGGCGGCTTCGTCGGCTCGCGCGCGGAGCGCAAGGTGCAGCGCGCCTATGTCGTCGAAAACCGCCACCGCACACCCATTGCGGTGCAGGTGCTCGAGGCCGCGCCGGTTTCCGTCGACGAGCAGGTGCGCGTGGCGGCGCAGTTCGCGCCGCAACCAGGCGAGCTGGCCTGGAACAAGCAGCCGGGCCTAGCGATGTGGAGCTTCGACCTCGATGCCGGCAAGACCGCGCGCGTGGCGGCCGACTACACGATCAGCTACCCGAAGGACGCGCGCCTGCAGATGCGCTGAGCGAGCGCGGCCTTGTTCAGTCCGCCTCGGGCGCCTGGCCTTCCGAAGGCCCGGCGCCCGGCTTGCGCTTCTTGCCGCGTGCGGCTTTCTTGGCCGCACGTTCCGCATCGATGCGCTGGCCCTCTGCGAGCCACTGCAAGAACTCTTCAGGCGTCTCGAGCGTGATGCGCCCCAGGTTGCCGGCGCGGAACTCATGCATGACGATCTCCGCAGCCTTTTGCAGGTTGACGCGGCCCTTGCCCAGCAGCGCGCCGCGCTTGCGGCCGATGGCGTCGAGCAGCTCTTCGTCCTTCATGGCGGCAATGGCGGCGGCGTCGTGCTCCGCCAGCTTGAAGCGCGCGGTAATGCCCTCGGCATAGTTCGCCTTCAGGTAGTTGAGCAGCTCCAGCGCCACTTCTTCCTCGTCGAAGGCATTGCGCCCCACGGCGCCGCTGGCCGCCAGGTTGTAGCCGCTCTTGGGCACCACGATGCGCGGCCACAGCATGCCGGGCGTGTCCCACAGGTAGAAGTCGTCGGCCAGCGTGATGCGCTGCTCCAGCTTGGTAATGCCGGCCTCGTCGCCGGTCTTGGCCTTGCGGCTGCCGGTCAGCGTGTTGATGAGGGTCGACTTGCCCACGTTGGGAATGCCGCAGATCAGCACGCGCATCGGCTTGGCCATGCCGCCGCGGTTGGGCGAGAGCTCGTGGCAGGCGCGCACGATGGCCTGTGCCGGCGTGGTCTGGCTCGCGTCGAGCGGAATGGCGCGCGTGGCCGGCAGCGCGTTGTAGTGCGCGAGCCAGAGCGCGGTGCGCGCCGGGTCGGCCAGGTCCTGCTTGTTGAGCACCTTCAGCGAGGGACGGCCGGCCGTGAGCTCGGCCAGCATCGGGTTGGCGCTGGAGCCGGGCAGCCGCGCGTCGAGCAGCTCGATGACCACGTCGATGTCCTTCACCCGCTCGGTGATGGCCTTCTGGGTCGTGTACATGTGCCCGGGGAACCATTGGATCGCCATCGATGGATGCTCTTTCTTTCGCTCTGTCTGGGAGGGGGCGGCACGAAGGCCGGGTGCGCATTGTCGACGGGGAACGTGCGGCAGATCACACTGCTACGTTTTCCATAGCTTCAGACGTCCATTTTGCCTGTGCTGCGGCGTACCGCACCCCTAGAATCCGCGCGCTGCACCCGCAGCCGCTTTCCAATAATCATTCGAGGGAAATCCATGTTCAAGCGCCTTGCCGCTGCCGCCCTGCTGGCAGCCACCGTTGGTTCCGCGACAGTCGCAACCGTTGCCCATGCCCAGCGCCCCACGCCGCCGCAGGGCCCGATGATCGACGGCTACCTGTGCTGCAACATGCGCACCTACGGCAGCTCCATCAGCGACATCAACTACGACGAGCAAGGCACCAGCATCGTGGCCGTGGGCACGCCGGCCCGCATCACGGCCTACGACATGCGCTGGTTCAGCGCCGACCTGGCCGGCAAGCCGCAACGCATCAAGAACGACTACAGCCGCAACATCACGCTGATCGACTTTGCCAAGCGTTACGTGGTGACCGAAGACCCCAAGCAGAAGATGGCGGCTTTTCCGCCCGCGATCCGCAATGCCATTCTTGCCGTGAAGGTGATGCCCGGCATGACGCGCGAGCAGGTGCTGATGGCCATCGGCTACCCCGTTGCGGCCGAGAACCCCAGCCTCGACGCACCCACGTGGCGCTACTGGCGCGACAGCTGGTCCGAGTACGAGGTCAACTTCGACGAGAAGGGCCTGGTCAAGTCGGTGATCGGCGACCCGGTGGCGCTCAGCCGCGTGCTGGCACCAACACCTTAGTTCGCGTTGGCGCGTCTCGGCGAGACACGTGCAATCCACTAGATGTTTTGCATCGCGGGGGGCTGTTCCGCCCCTATCATTTGACTGAACGCGGCGCATCGGCGCGTCGGTCGAATTGAAACTTTTGATGGAGTTACCGCGATGAAACCCGTCTCCGAACTGCTCAAGCGCCACGACTCCGCGGCCTGGCGCACCTCGCCGGACACCAGCGTGTTCGATGCGCTGGCCACGCTGGCGCATTTCGAAGTGGGCGCGCTCATGGTGATGGACGGCGAAAAGCTGGTGGGCTTTCTCTCCGAGCGCGACTACACCCGCAAGGTGGCGCTGCAGGGCAAGAACTCCAAGGAAATGAAGGTCTCGGAGATCATGACGCCCGACGTGATGACCGTGACCCCGCAAACCCGCACGCGCGCCTGCATGGCGCTCATGAGCCAGCGCAAGTTCCGCCACCTGCCGGTGGTCGACGGCGACAAGGTGGTGGGAATGATCTCCATCCAGGACTTGATGGACGACATCATTGCCGACCACGAAGTGACCATCGCGCAGCTCACGACCTATATCCAGAGTTGATCCCATGCCTGCCCCAAGGTGGGGAACACGCCTACGCGCGCCCGGCCTGTTTAGGGCGCACAGTAGGGGCTCGTTCATCCATCAGCAGGAACACGGCATGCAGATTCAGGTCAACACGAGCAACGGTGTCAACAACAAGGACGCGCTGGAGCGCTGGGCCGATACGGAGATCAAGCAACAGCTGAGCCGCTTCGTCGACGACGTGACGCGCGTCGAAGTGCATCTGAGCGACGAAAACCACGACAAGGCCGGTGCGGGCAACAAGTGCTGCGTGATGGAAGCACGGCTTGCGCACCACCAGCCGCTGGCCGTGACGCAATACGCCACCACCCTGGACGAAGCCTTCCGGGGCGCGGCCGAAAAGCTCAAGCGCCTGCTCGACAACACGCTGGGCCGGCTGAACAACCACCGCGACCGCGACTCCATCCGCAAGGACGCGGGCTTTATCGCGGAATAGCTCCGGCAAGCGCCCGTGCTTACCGCCGGGTGCGGGGTTTCCGCGCGGGAGCCTTGGGGCCGGGCGTCTCGACTGGAATCAACGGCGGGCGGTGGCCGGTCTGCATCCACTCGTCGTAGAAGTCGATCTTGCGGTCGACCAGCGACAAGGCGCGCTTCCACTCGGCAATGGTTTCGGTCACGCGCGCGCGGTGCGCCGCGAGCAGGTCGCGCCGCTGCGGCAGGGTGGTCTTGCCCTGCAGCGCGAGCGCGGTGTACTCCCGCATCTCGGCAATGCTCATGCCGGTGCGGCGCAGCCGGTCCATCAGGTCGAGCCAGCCCACGTGCAGTTCGCCGTAGAGGCGCCGGCCGCCCTCGTCGCGCGAAACGCCGGGCACGAGGCCTTGCGCCTCGTACCAGCGAATGGCGTGCACCGTGCGGCCGGTGCGCGTGGCAAGCTCGCCGATGTGGAACGGGGTGCCGCCGTCAGCCGGCATGGGCGGCGGCGGACGGCGCCTGCAGCGCCTCCTGCACCAGTGCGGTGTCGAAGTACTCGGTCAGTTCTTTCACCTTGCCTCCTTCGAGTCGATAGACGTAGCAATAGCGGTTGTTGTAGCGCTTGCCGGCCTTGGTGGGCACGTCGCCGCTGAACAGCACCACCACCCGGTCGCCTTCGGCAATGATGCGCTCGGTCTTGCTCCGGTAAGGGCCCGCGAACTGCGCAAACAGCGGCTTGATCAGCTCTTCGCGGATGGCCGCCTTGCCCGCATAGGTGCGCGACCATGGCGTGGTGCCTTCGAGCGTCCAGGCGGCATCGTCGGCCAGGCTGTCGATGAAGAGCTGGCCGTTGCCCTCGTCCAGCGCGGCATGGATGCGCTGCACCAGCGCCTTGTTGTCTGTCGTCGTGTTCATGGCTGCATTTCCTTGTGGATGAATGAACCGGAAGTGCCCGGTGAATTCATTGGACATGCTCGAGTGCACTCTAGGTCAAGCGCCGTGACCAGGTTTCGCGTCAGCCCTTGCCCGCGTTGGCCATGGCCTTGCCCACTTCGTTGCTGCCCTGGGCCGAACCGCTCTGGGGCACGATCTCTCCCTCGCGCGAGGTCACCTCGGCAAGCCGCGCGGCCAGTTGCTCGGGCGTGTCCGCGCCGATGCCCAGCCAGGCGCCCTGCGTAAGGGTGATGTGCGCGGCCTCGAAGGTGCCTGCGCCCGCGCAAAGAATGGTGCGGTTCGGCGCGTCGGCGGAGGCCAGCACCAGCATGGCGGGCACCACCGCCTCGGGCTTGAGGGCGTCGAGCACTTCCTTCGGCATCAGGCCCTCGGTCATCCGCGTGGCCGCGGTGGGCGCGAGGCAATTGACGCGGATGTCGTTCTTGGCGCCTTCGATGCTCAGCGTTTGCATGAGCCCCACCAGCGCGAGCTTGGCGGCGCCGTAGTTGCTCTGGCCGAAGTTGCCGTAGAGCCCGGAAGACGAGGTGGTCATCACGATGCGGCCGTATTTCTGCTCGTTCATGAGCGCCCAGACGGCCTTGGTGCAGTTCACCGCGCCCATCAGGTGCACGTCGACCACCAGCTTGAAATCGGCAAGGTCCATCTTGGCAAAGCTCTTGTCGCGCAGGATGCCGGCGTTGTTGACCAGGATGTCGACCCGGCCCCAGGCATCGACGGCCTGCTGCACCATCGCCTGCACCGCGTCGAAGTCGGTCACCGAGGCGCCGTTGGCCATGGCCTCGCCGCCCGCGGCCTTGATCTCGTCCACCACGGCTTGCGCGGCGCTCACCGAGCCGCCGGAACCGTCGGCCGCGCCGCCCAGGTCGTTGACCACCACCTTGGCCCCGCGCGCCGCCAGGGCCAGCGCATGCTGCCGGCCGAGGCCGCCGCCCGCGCCGGTCACGATGGCCACTCGGCCCTTGAAGTCGATGGTGCTTTGGGTCATCTCTTGCTCTCTTGCTTTCTTTCCGTGGGGAATGGGGGTGTAGCCGATGGCCGCCGCTGGCGGCCGCGTGGCGTTTTACCCCAGAAAAGCACGCCGGCGCGAGCGGCCGCGTGCGCGCTCAGTCACGCGCGTGACGCAGCGTTTCGCAGTAGGCCACCAGCTGGTCGAGCTCGGCCGATTTGTCGAAGAAGGCATCGGCGCCCAGTTGGGCGGAGCGCTGGCGCATGTCGGAGGTGGCGTAGTTGCTCAGCACCACGACTTTCTGGCCGGCCATGCGGTCGCGGCAGGCCCTCACCACGCCGAGGCCGTTGCCGCGCTCCAGAAAAAGATCGACGATGGTCAGGTCCCACTCGTCGCGATGCTGACGCAGCCAGCGCACCGCCTCTTCTTCGCTGCTGGCGCAGGCGACCACGTCCGCATCGGCCACGTCGTGCAGAAAGCCGACGAGGTTTTCACGGATGAGGGCGCTGTCCTCGACAAGATAGGCCTTGAAGCTCATGCCGGGATCTCCGGCCGAGCCACGGGCCGGAATACGAATCTGTTGCTTGCGGGGTGCATGCTGCCCATGGTCTCCGGCGCGGCGGCGCGCGCGGTGAGTCATGCAGGCCAATGCCTGTAGGCCATGGGCGCCCGCGCCTGTCGTCAGGCGGGCTGCACCCTGGTGAGACGCGTAGGACAGCCAGCCGGGTCAGGCCGCGACGGCCATCCGCCCACGGCCGAGCCCCAGGCGAGCCGGCGACACGTACTGCTCGCGATAGATCTCGAAGGGCATGGTGTCGGCGGCCTCGATGCGCTTTTGCTCCTGGATCGACTCCTCGGTCATGCGCTCGAACTCGGCCTGCTGCTCGGGCGGGAACGGCAGGGCCAGAAGCGCCGCGCGAGTCTGCTCGGACTGCGCGCGAATGAAGCCGATGAACGAGTTGCCGTGGCGTTGCTCCACCGCCGCCAGAACGCGAGCCGAAGGCAGGCTGTCCGGGTTTTGCAGGGCGGCAAGCGCCGCCTGCACCGCGTCGGCATGGTGCGTGCCGCCGTTCGCGGCATCGAGCGCGGCGGCAATGGGCAGGCACTGCTCCACCAGTTCGATGCCCCAGTCGGCCAGCGCCACTTCGCGCCCGCCCCGCAGCAGGTGCAGGCCCGGCTCGCGCCCGCGCGCGGCGGTGAGGTGCTGGTTGTGGGCCAGCTCGGCAATTTCCTGCGGGGTGTCGGCCGGGCTGTCGCTCAGCAGGCACTGCAGCAGGAACACGTCGATGAAGCGCATCGTCTGCGCGTTGATGCCCACCGGCTCGAAGGGGTCGAGGTCCATCAGCCGCACCTCGACGTATTCGACGCCGCGCTCGCGCAGCGCATGCAGCGGGCGCTCGCCGGGGTTGATCACGCGCTTGGGGCGGATGGTGCCGTAGAACTCGTTCTCGATCTGCAGCAAGCTGGTGGCAAGCTGGTTGTAGTCGCCGCCCAGGTTGCGGATGCCAATGGCTTCGTAGGCCGGCCAGGGGCGCGTGAGTGCGTCCTGCAGCGAGGCGCCATAACCTTCGAGGCTGTTGTAGCTCACGGCCAGCGAGGCCTGCGCGTCGCTCTGGTAGCCCAGGCGCCCCATGCGCAGCGAGGTGCCATGCGGCATGAACATGCTGCCGTCGCCCAGCGGCTGGAGCTCGTGCGGGCGGCCCGCGACAAAGCTCGAACACAGCGCCGGCGAAGCGCCGAACAGGTAGAGCAGCAGGAAGGCGTGGCGCCGGAAATTGCGAATGAGCGCGAAATACTGTTCGCTGGACACATCGGGCAGCGACCAGTTGTAGTGAATGCCCGAAATGGTCTGCATGCGCCGCCCGTAGCGGTGACTCAGGCCCATGCGGTAGACGCTCTTGGCGCGCCCCACGTTGGAGGAGCCGTAGCGCCCGATGGGAATGGTTTCGTCCGTCGGCAGGCCGCAGGGCATGCTCGACACCCACAGGCGCTCGTCGCCGAGCGAGTCGAGCACGCGGTAGGTGAACTGGTGCACGCGGGTCAGCTCGTCGAGCGCCGACTCCACATTGGCATGCACGCCCGTGATGAGCTCGAGCTGCGATTCGCTGAAGTCGGTGGTGATGTGCGGATGGGTGAGCGCCGATCCGAGCGCAATCGGATGCGGTGTGAGCGCGAGTTTGCCGTCCGGCAGGGCGCGCAGGCTTTCTTTCTCGATGCCGCGCCGCATCCCCTTCAACCTCGCGGTTGAGAGCGCACCCAACCTCTCCTGCAATCTGCTGCTCATATTGTTATACCCGTCGATCTTCTGAGGGGCTGGAAGGTAGCACGCCCGCGCGGGCACTGCTCGTGCAGGGAATCCCTCCTTCCGCTATGCTGGCCACCGCTATCGTTTTGCTAGCAGAGTTCATGGGGCTTGCGCTTTCGGAGTGGCCGGATGGGAGGCTGGAGCCAGTCGCAGGGCGCCGCGTTATGCCGCCAGCACGCGCAGCAAAAACCGGTTCAGGTCGGCAATTTCTTCCATGCAGACCGAATGCGCCATCGGGTATTCATGCCACTCCACGGTGTAGCCCAGCGCGGTGAGCGCGTCGCGCGACATCAGCGCCCTGTCGAACGGCACCACCGGGTCTTGCCGGCCATGGGCCAGGAAAACCGGGGTTTCGTGGTTGGCCGCATGGCGCTCCGCCGCGGTGGTGGCCGCAATGGGCAGGTAGCCCGAGAGGCCGACGATGCCCGCCAGCCGCTCCGTATGGCGCAGGCCGGTCATCAGCGCCATGGCGCAGCCTTGGGAGAAACCGGCCACCACGATGCGCTCGGCCTTGATGCCGCGGGCTTTCTCGTTGGCAATGAGCGTTTCGATGGTGGCCTGCGAGCGGCGAAGGCCCGCCTCGTCTTCGCGCGCGGCCAGGTCGGCCACCGCAATGTCGTACCACGCCGGCATCTGGTAGCCGCCGTTGATGGTGACCGGGATCACCGGCGCATTCGGGAACACGAAGCGCACGGGGCCCACGCTCGACAGGTCGAGTTCGTTGGCAATCGGCACGAAGTCGTTTCCATCGGCGCCAAGGCCGTGCATCACGATCACCGTGGCGGTGGGATGGGGAGCGGTTTCGATTTCGATCGGGGAGCGGGACATGGTCGGTAGAAGGTATTCAGAGACGCCAAAAACCAGACCTTAGCGCATTCGGGCCGGCCGGGGCGCGGTCTCACGGAATGCAACACAATGGCGGTTCACGCAAAACCCATGAGCCCACACCCCAAGCCCTCCCTCGCCGCCGCCGCCGTAGCCGCCGCGGCATCAGGCAGTGAAGCCCTGCTGCGCAGCAGCGGCCTGCGCGTGACGCGCGCCGCGCAAACCGTGCTGGACCTGCTGGAACGCGCCCCGCAGCCCCTGACGCACGACGACGTGGTTGCCGCCTACACCGGCGCCACCGGAGCCCCGCCCGACCGCGTGACGATCTACCGCGTGCTCGACCGCCTCGTCGAAGCCGGCCTGTGCGACCGCCGCGTGGGCGCGGACCGCATCAACCGCTTTGCACGCCATGTGGAAGCCGCTTCAGGCAACATATTCGAGTGCGACCAGTGCCACAAGGTGCTGGCGCTGCCTTCGGACCCGGAACTGCCCAAGGTGATGAGCCGGCTGGGCCGCGAACTGCGCAAGCAAGGCATCGACACGCGCCATACCGCGCTCACGCTGCACGGCACCTGCGGAGATTGCAGGGGCTGAGCTCTGCAGGGCGGCTACACGTTCCAGGACGGAAAAGGGTCCGGAAGGTTCGCCCACCACGAAGCGCCGTAGCGCATTTCGCTCTCGGTCAGAAGGCAGGCATCGAGTCGCGCGCGCAGGTCGGCTTCGTCCATTCCAATGCCGATCAGCACGAGCTCCTGCCGCGCATCGCCGGTGGCCGGATCCCAGTTCTTGCGGATGATCTCCAACGCTTCTTCATCGACGGGCCAGTGTTCGCGTGGCACCGCGGCCCACCACAGGCCGGCCACGCCATAGCGGCAGGCGCCGCCGGCTTGCGACCAGGAGCCCGCGCGCGTGGCCCGGCTTGCAAGCCAGAAGAACCCCTTGGAGCGCACCACGCCCTCCCACTCGCCTTGCACCAGGTCCCAGAAGCGCTGCGGATGAAACGGCAGCCGCGCGCGGTACACGAAGCTGCGAATGCCGTAGGTGTCGCTCTCGGGCGAATGCTCGCCGCGGAGTTCGGCCAGCCAGCCGGGTGCCTGCTCGGCCTGCTCGAAATCAAACAGGCCCGTGTCCAGCACGCGGTCGAGCGCAACGCGGCCGAACTCCGACGTCTCGATGCGCGCACGTGGGTTGAGGCTGCGCAGAATGGCCATCAGGCGGCCGCGCTCTTCAGCGGTGACGAGGTCGGTCTTGTTGACCACCAGCACGTCGCAGAACTCGATCTGCTCGATCAGCAGGTCGACCACGGTGCGCGTGTCTTCATCGCCGAGCGACTGGCCGCGCTCGCCCAGGCTGTCGGGCGAGCCGTAGTCGCGCAGGAAGTTGAAGGCATCGACCACCGTCACCATGGTGTCCAGCCGCGCCACGTCGGCCAGGCTCTTGCCGTCTTCGCCGGCAAAGGTGAAGGTCTCGGCCACCGGCAGCGGCTCCGAGATGCCGGTCGATTCGATCACGAGCTGGTCGAAGCGCCCTTCCTTCGCGAGCCGGCCCACCTCGATGAGCAGGTCTTCGCGCAGCGTGCAGCAGATGCAGCCGTTGCTCATCTCGACCAGCTTCTCGTCGGTGCGCGAAAGCTGGGCGCCGCCGCCCCGCACCAGCGCTGCGTCGATGTTGACCTCGCTCATGTCGTTGACGATGACCGCCACGCGCCGCCCCTCGCGGTTGTGCAGGATGTGGTTCAGCAGCGTGGTCTTGCCGGCGCCGAGAAAGCCGGACAGCACGGTAACGGGAAGGCGTTGGTTCATGGGCGTGGCTTTATATGCAACAGAATTGCATTATATGAAGCAATGCAACCATGTTGCATTTAATCCGAGCAGCAATTCCCGGCCCCGCATAGACTCCTGTCTTCGATGCAGCACCCGAGCCTCCCCGTTCTCTACAGCTTTCGCCGTTGCCCGTACGCAATGCGCGCCCGCCTGGCGCTGGCCGCCAGCGGCGAACCGTGCGAACTGCGCGAAGTGGTCTTGAAGAACAAGCCCGCCGAGATGCTCGCCGCGTCGCCCAAGGGCACGGTGCCCGTGCTGGTGCTGCCCGAGGCGGCGGTGCTGGAGCAAAGTCTCGACATCATGCTGTGGGCCCTGCGCCGCAACGACCCGCTGCGCTGGCTCGAACCCGAGGCGGGCACGCTCGACGACATGCTTGCGCTCATCGCCACCTGCGACAACGACTTCAAGCCGCAGCTCGACCGCTACAAATACCCGGGGCGGTTCAGCGAATTGCCGGAGAACGCATGCGAAAGCGGCTCCCGGTTTCTTTCGCAGCTCGAGGCAAGGCTTGTCGCCGGTTCCCAGCTTTTCGGCACGCGGGCCACGTTGGCCGATGCCGCGGTCATGCCCTTCGTGCGGCAGTTCGCAATGGTCGATCCCTCATGGTTCGAAAGCCAGCCTTGGCCGCAGCTGCGCAGCTGGCTCGCAGGTTGGACCGGGTCACAGCTGTTCGAGCGCGCGATGCGGAAGTACGCGCCGTGGGTATCGGGCGCGGCCGGCGTCGCCTACCCGCCCGCCTGATCAGCCAAAGTTCGGCGCCCGCCGTTCGCGCAGCGAGGTCACGCCCTCGCGCACGTCGGCACCGGCAAAGCCCATGAATTCGAGCGCCAGCGAGGCGTCGAACGTCGGCCCGGCCTGGCGCAGCCAGTTGTTGAGTGCGTACTTGGTGAGGCGAATCGCGCTCTGGCTGCCGGCCGCCAGCCGGTCAGCCACTTCATAGGCGCGCGGCAGCAGGTCGGCCTCGTCCACCGCGAGCGACACCAGGCCGATGCGCTCGGCCTCCTCGCCGCTCACCGGCTCGCACAGCAGCAGGTGGTACTTGGCCTTGGCCATGCCGCACAAGAGCGGCCAGACGATGGCCGCATGGTCGCCCGCCGCCACGCCCAGGCGCGTGTGGCCGTCGACGATCTTCGCGCCCTTGCTCGCAATGGAAATATCGGCCAGCAGCCCCGCCACCAGCCCGGCGCCCACGGCCGGGCCGTGCATGGCGCTGACGATCGGCTTGTCGCAGTTGATGATGTTGTAGACGAGGTCGCGCGCTTCTTTCCACACACGCTGGCGCACCGCGTCGTCGGTGGTCATGTCTTGCACCATGGCCAGGTCGCCGCCGCCGGAAAAGCCGAGCCCTTCGCCCCGCAGCACCGCGCAGCGCACCGTGTCGTCAGTCGCCACATCGCGCCAGATTTCGGCAAGCTCGCGGTGGCCGTCATGGCCGGCCGTGGGCAGCTTGCCGTTGGCCGCACGCATCTGGATGTCGAGCACCGCATCGTTGATGCCGCGGCGGGTGATGGCAAGGGTCTGGTAGCGGGTGTAGTCCATGCGTGTCTCCGCCCCGCATGGCGTGCGGGGATGTTCTTCTGCGTCGAAAGACGGGAACGCTATTTTCGCGCGGCAAGCTCGCGGCAGCGCTGCACGTTGGCTTCGAAGCGCGGCGCCAGCCCGGGCTCGCACACGTCGCCCGAGGGGTTGAGCTTGCACATGCCGACCACCGCGTAGTCCATCACGGCCTCGGTGCACATCGGGTACTTCGCCAGGTCGGGGTTGGCCTGGGCCTTGAAGCCCCAGCGCTCGGAGAACTGCACCACGCGGGCCGTGGCGCCGTGGAAGAAGCTGCGGTCGCGGGCCGCGATGGCGGCGTCCATGCGGGGCAGTTCCTCGTTGAGATAGCCCACGGCTTCCAGCGGAAAACCCGAAGGATCAGGCTGTGCAGCGGCAAGGGTTGCGGCCAGCGCAAGCGGCACGGCAGCGAAGCTGCGCAGCAGCGAAAACCTGGAGAAGATGGGCGCGCGGTTGTATTGCATGGGTTCCCATTTTGCAGTGACGGCGTAACCATGTGTATGTTCATGGAAAGCCGGCCCCCTGCGGGCCACGCCCGCGTCGCCCCTGCACAACGCCCGCTGGCGCATTCGCTCGCTCCAGACGCCCCGGTCACTTGCCCTTTTTCTGCCGGTCGAACTTGCGCCAGTACTGGAACTCGTCTTCGTGCACTTCGAGGTCGACCTCCGAGATGCGAGCCTGCAGGCGCTCCTGCGCGTCGGCCACCGCCTTGTTGTAGACGATGGGCCCGACCTCCTCGAGAAAGAAGCCGAGCAGCGCGCCGGCGGCGATGTTGCCGATCGGCTCTTCCATGTTCTCGCGGAAGTAGCGTTCGATCGACGCGATGGCCTGTTGCCGTGCTTCCTTGGCGATCTCGATGGTCATGCGGTTCCTTGGGTTTTTGCCGTTCGATTCTGCAGCGCATTCGTCTTGCGACAATGGCGCACCTGCCGACCTTCACCAGCGACTCCACGACACCATGGCTTCAAGACAACTCCGCACGCTCGAACGCGGCATTCTTTGCGTACTGATCGGCGCCGCCGTGCTGCTGGGGCCGCGCTTCCTGCAAGGCACGCGGTGGTTCGAGATGGTGGCGGGCGCGTCGGTGGTCGGCTGGTTCGCCCTTGCGCTGGGCGTGGCGCTGATCGTGGTCGACCTGGTGCAGCGCGCCAAGGCGCGGCGCTAGTAAAAATGCCGCGCCGCGCTCAGCGGCGGAGCTTCTTGATGAGCTCGACCACCGCAAGCACCACGGCGCCGGCAACAAGGCCGACACCCGCGTTCACGCCCATCGATCCGAGTGCGCCGAACACACCGCCGGTGGCTTCGGCCCAGTGTTCGACCGCGTGGCCGAACGCGGGAACGCCGTGCACCAGGATGCCGCCGCCCACGAGGAACATGGCGGCGGTGCCAGCAATCGACAGCCCCTTCATGAGCCAGGGCGCCGCAACCAGGATGCCGCGGCCCAGGGCCTGCGCGGCCTTGCTGGCCTGCTGGCTGAGGTAAAGGCCCGCGTCGTCGAGCTTGACGATGCCCGCCACCAAGCCGTAGACGCCCACGGTCATGATGAGCGCAATGCCCGCGAGCACGGTGAACTGCGTGACGAAGGGCTGGCCCTGAACGGTGCCCAGCGTGATGGCGATGATTTCCGCCGAAAGGATGAAGTCGGTGCGCACCGCGCCCTTGATCTTGTCCTTTTCGACGGCAACCACGTCGATGGTCTCGTCGGCCACCGCACGCTCGTGGCGCGCCGTGTCGGCTTCATGCTCCTTCTTGTGCAGGAACTTGTGGGCCAGCTTCTCGCAGCCTTCGAAGCACAGGAACGCGCCGCCGATCATCAGCAGCGGCGTGACCAGCCAGGGCAGCCAGGTGCCGATGGCCAGTGCCGCGGGCACCAGGATGAGCTTGTTGACGAACGAGCCCTTGCACACCGCCCAGACCACCGGCAGCTCGCGGTCGGCCTTGACGCCCGAGACCTGCTGCGCATTGAGCGCGAGGTCGTCGCCCAGAACGCCGGCCGTTTTCTTGGCGGCTACCTTGGTGAGGATCGAGACGTCGTCCAGAACGGTGGCGATGTCGTCGAGCAGCAGAAGCAGGCTGGTGGCCATGGCAATGGTCGGTGTAAAAAAAGAATCGGCGAGCTTAGCCGCAACCGCGGTCCACGCCGGCAATACCCGTACGCGGCAGGCGCGTCAGACGACGTTGCGCTTGAGGCGGATTTCTTCGACGCGCACCGTGCCGAGCGCCGTGGTCTTGGCGGTCTTCATTTCGCGCTTGAAACCGGCAAGCTCGAAAAAGCGCATGGCGCGGTCGTTGCGAATCGGCACCCACGCGGTCACGGTGGTGCAGCCTTCTTCCTCAAGGCCCTCGCGGGCGGCGTCCCAAAGCGCCACGCCGAGGCCCTTGCCCCAATGCTCGGGTTTGACATAAAGAGCCCAGATCTCGCCCGCGGTGGAAGGCGTCTTGGGATCGCGCGAGCGGTCGAAGCCGACGAAGCCGACGATTTCGCCGCCCAGCACCGCCACCTGCACCTGCGGCTCGCTGAACTCGATGGCTTCGCGCCACTTGGCCTCGCGGGTGGCGGGGGCCAGCGTGCGCAGCTCTTCCTCGGGCAGGATGCCCTGGTAGGCAGCCTGGGCGGCCAGGGTGTGGACTTCGACGACGGCCTTGGCGTCGCGCATCGTGGCGGGGCGAACTTCGTAATCTGACATGAATGCGGAAAATCAAATGGAACCGCGTATTGTCGCCGCACCGCTAAACTGCTTGTTGCACACGCACCAGACACACATCAACAGGAGGTAGATATGGCCAAGGGTCAACAACGCGCGAACAAGGAAGCCAAGAAACCGAAGAAGGACACTTCGCCGCCCAAGCCCGCGGGCACTGGCGGGATCGAGCCGGTCCGCACGATCACCACCGCGGTCATTCCGCGCGGCAAGCTCAAGAACAAGTGACCGACGAAAAGCCAGCGCACGCCAAGCCGGCCCAGCCGCGGAACCCGTTGCACGGGCTCACGCTGGAAGCCATCGTCACGGCGCTGGCCGACTACTACGGCTGGGAACAGCTCGGCCATCTCGTTCCCATCCGCTGCTTCACCTTCGAGCCGAGCGTGGGCTCCAGCCTCAAGTTCCTGCGCAAGACGCCGTGGGCGCGCGAGAAGGTCGAAAGCCTTTATCTCTTCATGCTGCGCGAACAGCGCCGCGAGCAGCAGCAACAACAATCCCCGCAGCGATGAGGGTTCGGCTCGAACCTTCGGGCCTTGGTTTCGAGGCCGAGACCGGCACCACGCTCCTGAAGGCGGCCGAGGCGGCCGGCATCGAAATGCCGAGCTCCTGCCGCAACGGCACCTGCCGCACCTGCATCTGCCAGCTGCTGTCGGGCTCGATACGCCACACCGTCGAATGGCCCGGCCTGAGCGCCGAGGAAAAGGCCGAGGGCTGGATATTGCCCTGCGTGGCCGAGGCGCAGAGCGATCTTTCGATCGATGCGCCCAAGGCGTTCTCGGTCTTCTGAAACCCGACCTGTTCAGCCCTGCTTGACGGCCTGAGCCGGCGCCGCGACCACCAGACGGTCGCGCTGCGCGAGCGATGGGAACAGCTTGAACCAGCCCAGCGCCACCATCATGGTTCCCACGCCGCCCAGCACCACCGAGCCCACCGGCCCCAGCAGCGCGGCCGTGGCGCCCGATTCGAACTCGCCCAGCTGGTTGCTGGCGCCGATGAAGATCGAATTGACCGCGCTCACCCTGCCCCGCATGGCATCGGGCGTTTCAAGCTGCACGAGCGTCTGCCGGATCACCACGTTGACCATGTCGGCCCCGCCGGACACCGCCAGCGCAATCAGCGAAACGACGAAGCTGCGCGAAATGCCGAACACCACCATGCACAGGCCGAAGAGCCCGACGGCAATCAGCAGCGTCCGGCCGATATGGCGCTCGATGGGCCGGCGCGTGAGCGCAATCGACATCACCAGCGCACCCGCGGCAGGCGCGCTGCGCAGCAGCCCGAGGCCCCATGGCCCCGTGTGCAGGATGTCCTTGGCGTAGATGGGCAGCAGCGCCACGGCGCCGCCCAGCAGCACCGCGAAAAGATCGAGCGACACGGCGCCGAGCACGGGCTTGCGCCGCCAGATGAAATTGACCCCCGCGAACACCGTGGCCAGTGTGACCGGCTCGCGCGCCGCCGGGGTATGGGCATAGCGCAGCCGCAGCACCAGCACGCAGGCAATGGCAAAGCACAGCACGCTCGCGCCGTACACCACCGCCATGCCCGCCACGAACAGCAGGCCGCCGAGCGCCGGCCCACCGATGATCGCGCCCTGCATGCCGGCCGAGCTGAAAGCCATGGCCCGCGGCAGCATGGTGGGCGGCACCAGCAGCGGCGTCAGCGCCTGCTGGGCCGGCATCTGGAAGGCACGCACCGCGCCGAGCACCAGCGACAAGCCCAGCAGCAGGCCGCGCGTATCGAAGCGCTGCGCCACCGCCAGCAACAGCACCAGCGCCACCACCCCCTGCACCGCAAAGCAGGCCGCAACGATGCGGCCGCGATGGCGGCGGTCGACTACGTGGCCGGCCAGCAGCGCCAGCAGCAATGCGGGAACGAACTGGTAGAGGCCAACCAGGCCGAGGTCCCAGGCGCTGCTGGTGAGCTCGTACATGTGCCAGCCGATGGCCACCAGCAGCATCTGCGACGCCGCGGTGCCGAAAAGCCGCGCCACCCACAACTGCATGAACGGACGCTCGCGCCTGAGTTGGGAAAAGCTCGGAGGCGCGGGAACGGCGGCGGAAATGGGAGAAGGAGAGGCGGGAGAAGCGGGGCCGGACATTCGTTCGAGGATAGCCGAGGCTTCATGAGCCTCGCATGAGGGCGGGCTCTCCGCCCTGCCCCCTGCTGCCGGCCTTCTCTCTACACTCTGCCGCATCCATGCCCGACACCGACCTTGCTATCGATCTCGTCCACGAAGACGCCCACCTGCTGGTGCTGAACAAGCCTGCGGGCCTGCTTTGTGTGCCCGGGCGCGGCGAAGACAAGCAGGACTGCCTGAGCGCGCGCGCCATGCGGCGGTGGCCCGACGCGCTGATCGTTCACCGGCTCGACATGGCGACCAGCGGGCTGGTGCTGATGGCTCGCGGGGCCGCCATGCAGCGCGCGCTCGGCGATGCGTTTGCCAACCGGGTGATGCACAAGCGCTACGAAGCCATCGTCGACGGCGCGATGCCGGTGCGCGATGAATGGTCGGTCATCGATGCACCGTTGATGGCCGACTGGCCGCGGCGCCCGCTGCAGAAGGTGGATCCCGCGGGCAAGCCGAGTGTCACGCGGTGGCGGGCGCTTTCCTCAACAATCAATGAAAAAACTGCGGCCACGCATGTGCTGCTGGAGCCGCTCACGGGCCGCTCGCATCAGCTGCGCGTGCACCTGCTGTCGATCGGCCATCCGATCCTGGGCGATGCGCTCTATGGCAGTGCCGAGGTCCAGGCGCGCGCCCCGCGCCTGCTGCTGCATGCGAGCGAGCTGGGCTTCGTGCACCCAGCAACGCAGCAGATGCTTCGCTTTCAGAGCCAGCCAGACTTTGCTCCTCTTCTTCCTTCTTTTTCTTCTCTTTTTTTTACAGCCCGCCCTTGACCACGAGCACCGGCATCGGTGCGTCCTGGAGCACGCGCTGGGTCACGCTGCCGAGCAGCAGCTTCTCGATGCCACTGCGGCCATGCGAGCCCATCACGATCAGGTCGGCCGCGATGGCAATGGCGGTGTCGACGATGCCTTCGTGCACCACGTGGCCGTCGATCACGCGCTGGTCGCTGTGCAGGCCTTCGGCCGCCAGCGCGGCCACGCCGCGCGCGAGTGCTGCATTGGCGCTTGCGGTGGCCGCGGCCAGGTATTCGTTCTGGCCGAGCGCGTAGTCCGCACCCACGCCGATGAAGGGATAGTTGTCGATCACGTGGATCAACGTGATGCGGCTTCCGAACGCCAGCGCAAGGCCGCTGGCCTTGCTGACCGCGAGCATGGAAGTTTCGGAGCCGTCGATCGGAACCAGGATGTGATTGAACATGGCGGACCTCACTTTCGTTCGTTCGCAGACAGGCGCGGCTCGCAACCGAACCGGGCCTCCAATTTAACCCCTAGGCCGGGGCGTGACTGTAGGACTCAAGCCAGCGGGGTCAATCCCCCTGGAAACCCTGAGCGCGGCAGGTAACCACGAGGGTGTCGCGCCAGCCGGCGGCCCCCTCTTCGGTCGGCTGGATGGGCGTGGACTCGTGGATCACGCGTGCATCGTCGAGCAGCAGCAGCGTCCACGGCTCGGTCATGGTGAACCGCTCGCCGCGCCTTCCGTTGGCCTCGAACACGCGCGTTTCGCCGCCCTTGATTCCGCTGCGTCCCACCAGCGCCACCGCCACCAGGTCGACACCGTCGCGGTGCGCGCCTTCAGGCGTTGGCCGGCCGATGCCGCCTGCGGTGTCGATGCGGAACTGGTGCGCCTCGACAAACCACGGTTGCGCCGCGGTACCGCGCATGCCGCTCGCCGCTTCGCCCAGGCGCTGCAGCAGGCGCTGCCACACCGGCTGCGCCACCGTGGCCTCGTGCATGGGCGCAAACCAGCGCTGCATGCCGCCGTGCAGCGCGTTGTATTCCACCGGCTGCCAGTGCGCACGATGCGGCACCTGCGCAATCGCCTCGCCCTCGACGGTGAAGCACGCATGGCGCCGCGTGCGGTAGCGGCCGCCGTCCTTCAGGTATTCGTCCGGTGGAAGATCGTTCCAGTCGGCGTGCAGCGCTTCGAGTTCGTCGAGCGGCACGCCGAGCCACTCGCTCACGCCTTGAGGGCTGAGCACCGCATAGCCCTGTTCGCGCAGCGCAGGCAGCAGCTCGGCCGGCTGGATGAACGGCGGTGCGAATGCAGCGTTGGTCACGACGCGGTGACCTTCACGTCCTTCCAGAACGCGACGCGATCACGGATTTCTTCGGCTTCGGGCTTGGGGTCTGCGTAGTACCAGGCGGCGTCCGTATGGAGCTCGCCGTTGACCAGCAGCGAGTAGTAGCTGGCCGTGCCCTTCCAGGGGCAAGTGGTCTTGTGGTTGCTGAAGGTGACGTGGTCGCGGTTGAGCGCGCTCATCGGGAAATAGTGGTTACCTTCGACGAGCACGGTGTCGTCGCTTTCGGCGATGGTGACGCCGTTCCAGGTTGCTTTCATGTGTTGCTCTCCACGGGGAAGGGATATTGTGCCCTTTGGGCTTTGGTTGGGTTTTGCCCTTGGGTCGGTGGGCTTGGTTTGTTTCCGGAGGCCGGGTCTCGCCCCGGCGGGCGACTCACTTTCTTTGCTTCGCTGTATGGACCGGGGACCTGGGTAACAGGTGTGCGGGGACATAGTAAACACCTTGGTCGCTCAGCTTGGGATGGCGGCGCTGCGCAGATCCAGCCGCATGAAGCGGTGGTGGCAGAAGAAGGCATCGAAGCAGCCATCTGCCTTGGGATCGGGGCGCATGGCCACAGGCAGCCTGTGCAACGCATTGGACAGGCGCAGCTTGCGACCTTCGAAGTGCACCCAGCCGTTCCAGCCCACCGTCAGCACCCGGTCATCAGGGCCGTATTCGATCGGTGCCAGCAT